>JAYUSF010000328.1:0-3392 GCA_043755815.1 Verrucomicrobiota bacterium | reverse complement strand
TGATGCCGATAATGATGAGGACCACCCCGCCGACCAGCAGGGCCAAGGAGAGAGCTTTGTTCATGGCGTGAGGAATTGTCGTTGAGGTGCAGTTGAGGCCGTTCGTGTGTGGGCCCGTTCAGGTCGCCTTGCGACCGGAGATCAGATTGACGAGCACCATGACCACGGCGACCACGAGCAGGATGTGGATGAATCCGCCCAGGGTGTAGCTGCTCACCAGTCCGAGCAGCCAAAGAACGAGCAGCACGACTGCGATTGTATATAACATAGGGATCTGTTGGTTGGGGTTTAAGTGGCTGGGCGGCGCCGGCAAGGCGTCGCCCAGCTCTGTTTCAGGCTCTTAGTCCCGGGCGACTGGCGCCCCGATGGTCATGTTGTTGATCACGCTGACGACCCCGTTGATGTCGGTTACCAGCTTGGTGACCAAGCTCTTCTCGGCATCGTTCTTGGCGACGCCGCTGACGGTCACCACACCGTCCGTGGTCTTGACCTTCGTCTTGAGCGCGCTCGTCGAGCGGTGGGACATCAGCGAGGCCTTGACCTGCGCCGTGATCGAAGCGTCGTCGATTTTTTCGCCGACCGTCTCCGGCGGGGTGGCCGGCGCCTTGGCGATCGTCATCTCGTTCTTCACCCCCCGGACGCCTTCGACGTCGCCGGCGTATTCGGCGGTGAGTTCCTTCTGGGCGAGGCTGGAGGCCTCTCCGCTCAAGGTGACAACGCCGTCGGTCACATTCACGTCCGTCTTGGTGGCCCGCACGTTGCGGTGAAACAGCAGCGTGGTTTTCACCTTCGTGCCCAGCCAGGCATCCGAATGTTCGGCGGGACTCTCGCCCTTCACGACGAGCCGGTTGTCCACGCTCGTGACGCCGGGGAGATTTTCCACGGTGCTTTCGGCGAGCGATTTGTGGGAAGCCTCGGCGACCGTCCCGGTCAGGATCACGGCTCCGTCCTTGGAGTCGGTCTTGATGGAGTCGCCCTTCAGGTAGGTCTTGAAGACGTGGGATTTCCTGGCGGCCGCTTCAATGCGGTCGTCCGTGTCGGAGGCGAAGAGAGAGGTGCTGGTGAGCAGCAGGGTTCCGAGGGCGATGGAAAAGGTGAGGTCGTGGGAGGATTTCATGGGAAACGTGGCTTTGTCCGGGGGCAATTCTGCGGAATGCATGGGGGCACCTTAGGCGCGGAACCATACCTTTCGCCATGGGGTGAAACCCGGTCCTGATCCTGGGCCGGACCCTCCGTCCGCCGGGGGCTGTTTGGGTTCCGGTTCGGTTTGACTGGGTTTGACCCGGGCGCCGCTGTGGTTGGTTTCTCCGGCGGCAGGCCGAAGATTTCCCGCCTCCGGCGGGCGCGTTCCTCCGGGCTGATTTCGTCCTGCGTGATCCACGCCGTGCACCTGCGGGTTATTCGCCCAAAGCTTGAACTGCGCCACCACCTCCTCGGCGATCTTTTTCCGTTGCCGGTGCAGCCGTTCCTGCTCCATCCGCAGGCGCGCGCCGCTGTGGTCGCCCCGCCGCAGCTCCACGATGTCCTGGCACAGCCCGCGCAGGTTCCCGCAGTTGGCGGCGGAGATCCTCGTCCACCGAACCGTTCCAGCCCGCCAGCGCCGCGCCGTAGCGCCGTGGCCGCCGCCAGCTCCCGGGTGCGGGCCAGCGTCTCCTGGTGCGCCCGCCATTCGGACATGTTCTGTTTGCTGATTGGGCAACCGGCAAACTCCCGAGCCAGCAGCGTTTGGACCGCTTGTCTCCCCGTCCTGCAAGCGTCGGTTCAGCTTCTCCCAGAGGTCAAGCGGCAGCCGGGAAATCTTTCCATTTCGGGGTATGTGCAAAACACCTTAACCGCGGCTGGACGCGGACGAACCCTGCTTCGAAGGCGGCCGCGACCGCCGGACCCGTTCCTCCCATGACTCACTCCCTTTTTGCAGCCGCATTCTAGCTCCCCGCACCCACGGCAGCCATGGGGTGAACACCCAATTTCGGAACCGCGGCATCTCCGGCAAGGTTCAGTCGTGTCCGATCAAACTCTCCTCCTCGTCATCCTGTTCGTCCTGTTGCTCGGAGGTGGCGGTTCCTACTACTCTAGGCGCAGGTAGGCCCGGGTCACCGGCCGTTGGAACGAATGGACGAACTTAGGGGAGGCCGGAACGGGAGGATCGCCGAGGACTTGGATTTGACAGGGATCGTTTCTTCCGCCGTGGGGAAAACCGAACGGGCCACGGCCAGAAGGCGGCGGCTGGAAACCCGCCAGCCCAACAGCTCGCGCTGCCAGGCGTGCGTCGAACTCGCCCGATGCTGCCAGCGGTCGATGGCGTTCATGACTTCCTGCCGGCTGGTCGCCAGTCCGGCCTCTTCCACAAGCCGCTGGTCCGACGCGTAAAGCTGGGGCCGAATCCAGCGGTGAAGGCATACTAATCCACGCTTCCAAGGGGAAACACATTCGAGGAAGAGCCGGCGAGGGGCGGCCGGCGTCGGAATCCCGAGCCTTTCTGCATACCGTTCAAACAGCGGGGAGTTTAGGCTGCTTCGGCTAGGGGCCAACGGCGGCTTTTTCATTGAGCGACAATGGGCTACGCGGCCTGACGACAGGCATGGGGTGTTTCCCTACCCAGACGGTTGAAGGCGTCACCGCTCGCCCCAACCCCATTCCGCGCCCGCCCGGCTTACGGCATCGCCGACTGGAGCGGAAAACACCCCATAGCTGACCGACATCGCGCCAAGCGATATTCGGATTGCGGGAAGGAGCGTTATCTTTCCCCACCAACAACAATAGCTCACATGAAGAAGGCATTCCGAATACCTCTCCCCCCCGTGGCCGCCACCTTCGTGGCCGGCTCAATGGCCCTTCTGTCCCCGGCGTCGGCAACGACCATCGTGCTGGACAGTTTTGACACCGTTGTCTACGGCGTAAGCACGCTCGGCCCCACTTCGGTGGGTCCCAGCAGCGTGGCCGTCGACTCGGACATTCCGGCCATCATGCGGCAGGTCAGCATCGCCTTGGTTGACGGAACCGGCAGCGCCTCCAGCGGAAACCAGCTCGGGGTGCTGATCTATGATAACGGCGCCCTCGCCAAATCGGCGCTGACCTTTCAATATACCTTCCCCGCCTATAACATAGCCGCAACGGGAGCGACCGGCTTTGGCTACATCCTGCTGAACACGGAGCCGGGCAAGGACACGGATTACACGTTCACGATTGAAAGTGCGGACGGTTCCGCAACGGGGACCGGCACGTTGCCGATCGTGGCGGGACTGATCAACATAATGTTGTCAAGCCTGACGGTATCGGGCACGCCCTACGACGCAGGGCGGATTCATCTGGAATTGAGCAGGCGGAGGGATCGGCCGGATTTCCGGTCGATGGCGGCGCCCGAGGTTCGTCGGCGTGCCGGGCGGGCTTGC
>JAYUSF010000327.1:0-10477 GCA_043755815.1 Verrucomicrobiota bacterium | reverse complement strand
TGGTCGCGTTGGTCGGAATCTCGCGCGGTTTTGAAACGAGCTGGCAGACCGGCATGAAATCCCGCGGCACCGACATCGTCGTCAGCAACATGGGCCGGGGGCTGACGCCCAAACCATTCAGCGCCACCGCCGTCCAACGCATCGCTCCGCTGCCTCATGTTGCGGAAACTTGCACCCTGCTCGTGGACCTGATCAGCGTCGAAAAAGCAGACATGATGATCGTGTCCGCGCGGCAGTGGGGCGGCTTTACCTGGAAAAACCTCAAGGTCGTCTCCGGGCGCCTGCCGAACGACGACGCCGAGCGCGCCGTCGTCCTCGGCCAAACTGCCGCTGAAGTGCTGGGGAAAAAAGTCGGCGACACCCTCCAACTCGAAACCGAGGAACTCGCCGTGGTCGGGATCGTCGATGCTGGCGCGGTGGTCGAAGACGGATCGGTCATCCTGTCTTTGCCGCTGCTCCAGGAGATCACCGGCAACCAGGGCAAGATCAACATCATTGACCTGCGGGTTACGCCGGGGACGACCAAGGAGGAGTTGACGCGGCTGTGCGAGCAGATCACCGGTCTCGTGCCCGAGGCTCGCGCTGTCATCGCCGGCGAGCACATCCGCGACAGCCAGGCCTATCGCATGATCAGCGCGATGAGTTGGGGCACCTCGCTGCTGGCCATCCTCGTCGGCGTGCTCGGGGTGATGAACACGATGCTCATGACCGTCTTCGAGCGCACCCAGGAAATTTGCGTGCTGCTCGCCATCGGCTGGAAACGCAGCCGGATCGTCCGCATGGTTTTGTGGGAATCGGCGTTGCTCGGGTTTCTCGGCGGTGTGGGCGGAGTGCTGATCGGCGTGGTCGGTGTGAAGCTCCTCGTCACCACGCCGGCCATCCGTGGATTGCTCGAGCCCGAGTTGAACCCGCAGTTTCTCGTCATGGCCGTGGCCATCGCGGTCGTGGTCGGCGTTTTCAGCGGCGTCTATCCCGCCTGGCGGAGTTCCCGTCTCACGCCGAGCCACGCCTTGCATGGCTGACATGCCTCAACCCGCACTCCTATGAAACCATTCCGCCTAATGTCCCTCCCCGTGGCTGCTGCCGTCCTTGGCCTCACGCTCGCGTTCTATTCCCGCGCTGCCGAAAGCCCATCGCCGCCGACCGCAAGCGACCTTGCCTCCCGTCTCAGCGCGCTCCGTCAGGTCGGCACGTCGGATGTGCGTTTACGAATGGAGATCAAGGGGGCGACCAACGAAACGCTCCAGCTTCAAATCAAGGAACGCCGGACGACGAATTCTTCCAAGATTGTCTATCAGGTGCTTTATCCGAAGGAACGGAAGGGCGAATCCGTGCTCCTCCGGAGAATTGGAAACCAGCCCGCCAGCGGTTCCGTTTTCCTGCCGCCGAATACCGTGCGCCCGATCGACGACCTGAAAGAGCCGCTGTTCGGCAGCGACCTGTCGTATGCGGACGTGATTGAGGATTTCTTCGCGTGGGAACAGCAGGCGATCGTCGGCACCGAGAAGGTGGACGGCGTGAACTGCCCGATCCTCGAATCGAAACCGGGTAAAGACGAACGCTCGATCTATGGCAGCGTGCGCAGTTGGATCGACGTGCGGCGACTCGTCCCGCTCCGGGTCGAGAAATACGCCAAGTCTGTGTGGCCCCCTCCCCCCTCCAGACCTCCCTCCTCTCCCGGAGAACTTGCGGAGAGGGGGGTGGAGGGGGGAGAGGGCGAAAAGAGTCCTGGGCAACTGCTCCGCCGCGTCGCCACCACCCGCGTGGTCGCCGACGCCGGCCACCACATCCCGGCTGATCTCACAGTGAGCGGCGCGCGACCAGATTCATTGACCCTGCTCGACGGCTCTCGCATCCGGCACAACGTGACCTACACCGACCGCGATTTCACCGTCGAAGGCCTTAAAGAAATCTCCACTCCGCGTAGGTCGCCAGACTGACTTTAAGGAATGCAGGAGGAATGTTTGAGCCGGCTTGTCTCCTTGAACTAAGGACACCTTCGCAGAATCATCTCGATTTTCATCGACCATCCGCCTGAGCCCGGAGGACCGAAGGATATTCTTCGAGGGCGGGGCCGCGCCCCTCAGCCTCGCGCCCCTGATGGTCGAGAAGGATTTCTGGGTCGGCTGGACGCTGAGGGAATTGTTCCGGCTACCCGTGATGGGGGAACATCTGATTTTCAAGGGAGGCACCTCGCTGTCGAAGGTCTTCAAGGTCATCGAGAGATTCTCGGAGGACATCGACGTTTCCATCGACCGGGGCTTCCTCGGATTTGACGGCCCAAGCGAACCGGAAGCGGGCGCCAGCAACAAGGAGAAGCAGCGACGCATCGAAGCGGACCGTGCGCGTGCCGTTCATGGAGACGTTTGACCTGCCGGAGAACTCGACCTCGTGCGCCCGGCGCACCGAATCCACAGTCGCGCCGCAGGCTCTCTCGCTGCTGAACTCTCCGCTTGCCGTCGAGGCTGCCCACGCCTTTGCCGACCGGGTCCGCAGCGACGCCGGTGAGTGCCCCGGTCGGCAGGTAGAGCGGGCTTTCCAGCTGGCGCTGCAACGTTCGCCGACACCGGAAGAGCGGAGGGCGTGCCTTGGCCTTCTCGCAAAGCGTAGCCTGCCGGAACTCTGCCGGGCGCTGATCAACCTGAACGAGTTCGCTTACGTGGATTGAGACTGAGCCGGGAAAAAATGCTTTCGATGTCTGTGTGGTGTAATGTATATGTGGCTAATGAAGAAGCTGCTGAAGTATTCGAGCACGCCTCCGCCGCCGGATGTCCTGCGCGACGTTCCCGGGCCGGCCCTCGGGGCCGACGAGGCCGTGGGCATGGTCCGGACCCAGATTTACCTCACCCGGGCCGAGCATGGTTTCATTGCGGCCGAGGCGGCTCGGCGGGGCGAACCGATGGCGGCGGTGATCCGTGGCTACATTGACGACAAGATGCGGCTGCCGGACTCTGCGTGGGCGGCCAACCCCATGCTGGAGCCCACGCCAACGGATGCCGGGCTGGAATTGCCGGAGGACGCCGCCATCAATCACGACCACTACCTCTATGGGGCGCCCAAGAAGTATCTGAAGAAGCGGGGGCAGTGGTTGCTGGCCGAACCGGAGGCGGGGCACTGATGCATAGCCACCGGGTCTTCCTTGATTCGTCGTTCTGGATCGCTTTCCGCGATGCCCGCCAGACCCATCATGCAAGGGCGCGCGACTGCCTCGCGGCGCTGTTCGAGGAGCGGACCCATTTCGTGAGCACGCCCTTCGTGTTTGCGGAGACCCATGCGACCTTCGCCCGTTCGCAGGCGGTGCGGGAGAAGATCATCGCCGACTTCTGGGAGAATCCGCTGCTGCATTTCGCGGAGGTGACCGACGCCGACCACCGCGCGGCCATCCAGTTGCTGCGGCAGCACGCGGACAAGTCGTATCCCTTTTGCGACGCGATTTCGTTCGTCGTGATGCGCCGCTTGGGCGTGAAACGGGTCGCCGCCTTTGATGACCACTTCCGGCAGGTCGGCGGGTTCGAGGTTTTGGGGTAAGTGCGACGGGAACCTGGAGGATTGTGTCCTTCATGGACCGTTAGCCGAAGGTGCTTCCCGTGGCACGTCGTCGATGACGATCTTCCACCCGGAATCGAATTCACGAAGAAAGACCAACAGTTCCCCTTCGTTTCCCGACTTGAGATCCAGGTAGGCTGCATTCATTCGTAGGGTGGCCTGATCCGCCGGTTGCCCACGAAGTCGGTCAACTTCATCGGGCAGCGGCGGCAGCGCAGACAATCCCGTCCCTCCGGTCTGCTCTCGCCTGAGGGAATGAAACTCCCACTGGCTGTAGGCGTTGGTCATTCGGCTGAAGAGGTAGTCCAAGTGTCTGACCTTGGTTTCAGGCGTGAGGTCATCGGGGAGCTTGACCAACTGGAAGAATCGTTCCCTTTGCTGAGCCGAAAGCGCCCAAATAAATGACACCGAGGTGTCCTCGGGTGTTTCGGTTCCCCGGTCTTCAACTGAATTGATGGGTGTCGAGGACGCTTCGGATGCCGCGGTGTTTAGCGGTGGGACCGTGAGCACATTGGTCGAGGCGGATGAGCGCAACAGCTTGGCCATCAGTCCTCGCAAGCGAAGCAATTCGTCCTGCTGGACACGAAACCGGGCCGATTCATCACGGTTTTGCTTCGCTACTTTTCGGAGCAATTCCAAATCAGTCTCAGCCAATGTGAGTCGTCGCTCCAAGTCTGCGTTTGTTTCGACCAATTGCTTGTTGCTCTGTCGCTGCAAAATCAACGCGGTTCCGAGCAGGGCGAGTCCGCCCGCGACGGCGGCGAGTTTCAATTTGGCGGAGGTCATGATGGCTAGGATTCCTGTGGTGCTGGTGGTGAAGGCGCTCGCCGCGAGAGCGGCGGCGGTGATGGCAGGGACTAGGGCCGTCGGGGCGGCGACCACGGCGGGGCCGCCCAACGCAAGGGCCAAAGCCGAGCCCGTGGACGTGATTCCACGTTTGGCTAACCGCCCGCGCAGCCGGTCGAGGGCGCGGTCTACGCGCATCCGGGCGGCGTTTTCGCTGAGACCCAACCGGGCGCCCACGTCGGCGAAGGGGCGATGCTCAAAATGGCGGAGCAGCAGGGCGACGCGGTCGGCTTCAGCCAGCTCGTGCATGGCCTCGTCGAGCACCGGGGCGAGGCGGCTCCAATCGGCTTCGGGATCGGTGGAACGATGGGTTTCCTGCATGGCGTTCGCTTCCCGTTCGCGGCGTTCGCGGCGTGATTCGTCGCGGACGTGCGGGGCGGCCAGTCGGTGGGTCGTCGTGTAGAGCCAGCCGACCAGCGCCGGATGCCGGGTAAGCCGGTTCGCTTGACGGGCGAGTTCGGTGAAGACCGCCTGGGCGATGTCCGCCGCCGCCGGGTTGCTGCCGACCTGGCGTCGGGTGGCGGAATGGACGAGGTCCAGGTGGCGGCGCACCAGTTCCGCAAACGCCGCCTCCGACCGCTCATCCGCGTAGCGGCGAAGCAGTTCGGCATCGGCAGGAGTGGCGGCGGCCAGCGTCATCTTCACCAGCAAATGCCCGTCGACGGCGAAACCGCACGGGAAAAGTGCGCGGTGCCGGCGCGGGCGACCGGCGAATCAGGCCGCCGTTGCGTCGTCGTCGGCCAACTCGTCGACCAAGGTGGCCGCGGTGAGGGTCGCGCAGCCTTCGAGCTTGTTGCCGAGGTAGGCGAACACGGGGAGGCCGCGTTGGCGGGCTTCGCGGATCAATCGGACCGTGGCGGCCCGGGCTTCCGGGAACGGCTCACGCACGCGGTCAAAGGGCTGAAGCTGCTGCTCCCGTTCCTCGTAGCCGGTGCCCGGGCGGGTGAGTAATCGGGCGCCGGCGAAGTGGGCGGTCCAGCAGCCGGGTTGGGCTAGCTGAGCGTCGAGCGATGGGCCATCGGACCACTGATTGAACAGGTAGGCCACACCATGGGCCGCGAGGAGCGCGAAAAAGTCCGGGTGCAGGAGGCTGCGATTGCGCACCTCGACGCCGTAACGCCAGCCGCCCGGCAGGTCGCCGAGGAAATGGTCGAGCGCCGTCACGAACTCGCGGCCGCGGGCGAAGTCCTGCGCGTGGAAGCGGGAGAACTCGAACATGACCAAGCCGACGGAATCCCGGATGGGCTCCAGCGGTTCGAGGAACTCCCGGCGGAACAGTTCCGCGTCGAGGAAACCGGGATTGGGCTGGCCCGCGAGTTCGCCATGGCGCGGCAACGGCGGGTAGCGCTTCACGGTGACGTGGTCGGTAACCTTGAAGGAGAAGCGGAAGTGCGCCGGCACCTGGGCGACGAGGCCGCGGGCGAACTTCTCGGTCGGGAAGGTGTAGTAGGTTGCGTCGACGCCCACGGTCGGGAAGACCGTGGCGTATTCCTCCAGGCAGTCCTGTTGGAAGCGTGTGTCCGAGAGTTTGCCGCGGTATCGGTAGCGGTCCTCGGTGTAGAGCCCGCCGAGCCAGCCCGGATACTTCCACGACGACGTGCCGAGGTAGAGGCCCTGGGCCGCGAGCGCCGCCAGCTTGCGGCCCAATTTCGTGGGCCAGTGGTCGTCCGCTTCGGGCAGCAGGCCGGTGAGTCCGTTTTGCATCCGGGGCGGGGAGCGTTGGGAATTGCCCGCCGCGTCGCCATGAATTTCCGGCGGCCGCGGCGATTTGGTCAGGCGCCGGCAGGGAAATCGGCCGCGATTGCCACGGCTTCCCCGTCGTCGGCCGCTTTGGCCAGTTCCGCCGCGCGGTCGCGGAGTTTCTTCACCATGTAGCGGCCGAGCGGGAACCGGAACGGGGCGCGCCCGCCATGAACCATCGCCACGAGGGCGGCCGCGGCGCGGGCGGGATCACCGGGTTGCTTGCCGTCGATGGCCTTGAGCACTGCCGCGAACTTGCCGGAGGTGCGGTCGTAGTCGGCGAGCCGGTTCGCGGCCCGGTCAAGCGAGCGGTGGATGAACTCGGTGCGGAACGGTCCCGGCTCGACCAGCGTCACCTTGATGCCAAGCAGCGCCGTCTCCGCGCGGACGCTCTCGCTCAGGGCTTCCAGTGCGGCCTTCGCCGCGCCGTAGGCGCCGAACCCGGCGTAATTCGCGATCGCGGCGGCGGCGGTGATGTTGATCAAGTGGCCGGCCCGTTGCCCGCGAAAGCGCGGCAGCACCGCCCGGATGACGTTGAGCGCCCCGAAGAAGTTGGTCTCGAAGCAGCGCCGGATCTGCGCATCATCGCATTCCTCGACCGCGCCCAGCAGGCCATACCCGGCGTTGTTCACCACCACATCGAGCCGGCCAAAACGGGCGACCGCCGCCGCGACCGCGTCCGCCACCTGCGGCGGGTCGGTCACGTCCAGCGGCAGGACGAGACAGCGTTCCGGCGCTGCGGCGGCCCAGCCGGCGAGGGTGGCGGGCTGGCGGGCGGTGGCGACGACGCAGTCGCCGGCCTCGCGGGCCGCCTCGGCGATGGCCCGGCCCAAGCCGGAGGAAGCGCCGGTGACGAACCAGGTCCGCGACGCGGATGAAATCGGGTCACTCATGAAAACGGGCGACAGTAGGGTGCTTTTCCGATCCGGCAACCGGCCGGCAACTTTCCCTCGCCAACGCTTGCGGAATGCCGCCGCAAACGCCTATCAAAGCCACGTTCCCGATGCCTTGTGCGCGTCCAATCTGGAAGCTGATCCACCGCCTTTTCACAGGCGTGGCCGCGGCGGCTTGC
Source organism: Verrucomicrobiota bacterium (assembly GCA_043755815.1). Lineage (GTDB taxonomy): Bacteria > Verrucomicrobiota > Verrucomicrobiia > Limisphaerales > UBA9464 > CAIWAH01. The sequence continues at coordinate 3,273 of JAYUSF010000327.1, read as the reverse complement.
GTCGCGCTGTCGGCGGAAGCGGCCGACTTCTGGAACGAGCACGTCGAACCCTTCCTTCGCGACCATTGCGTCGAATGCCATAGCCAGACCAAAGCGAAGAGCGGGCTGGACCTGACGACGTTCCAACTGGCCTTGCGCGGGGGCGACCGGGGCGCCGGATTCGTTCCGGGCCGACCCGACGACAGCAACTTGGTTCTCTTCCTCAAGCCGGGCGCCGATCCCCACATGCCGCCCAAGCGTCAGCTCACCGACGAGCAAATCGCGCTGGTGCGGACCGGCATTGAGAAACTTGGCGTGACCAAGTCGGCCGAACCGGTCGCCGCGGCGGCGCCGGCTCCGGTCCCACCGCGCAGGCCGGTATGGGTTCCGCCGACCAATCTGACGGCCTCGGCGGTCATTGACCGCTTCGTGGAACTTGGCTGGAAGGAGCGCAAGGTCCGCCCGGCGAAGCCCGCGGACGACGCCACATTCGTGCGCCGGGTTTACCTGGACCTGCTGGGACGCATTCCGACGGCGGACGAGGCGGCGCAGTTCCTCGCGAACCGTGAACGGGACCGCCGCGCCCAGTTGGTGGACGCGCTGCTGGCCAAGCCGGAACATGCCCGGCACCTGCGCGAAGTTTTCGACTACGTGCTGATGGGACGGTCGGCCAAGAACTTTGAGGATCAGCGGCGGGGGCACGGGTGGTTCGACTTCCTGGAATCCTCGTTCCGCACCAACCGGCCGTGGGATGCCGTGGTGCGCGACCTGATCGTAGCGCGGCCGAAGCAGCCGGAGGAACGCGGCCTGATCCAGTTCCTCTACGAGCGGCAGAACAATCCGCAGGCGATGGCCGAGGCGCTGGCGCCGGTGGTCTTCGGCGTGCAGATCAAGTGCGCCCAGTGCCACGACCACATGGTCGCGCGCGAGATCAAGCAGGCGCATTACTGGGGCATGGTCGCGGCGTTCAACCGCACCAAGAACGTGGACGCCGAATCGGGGCCGGGGTTGGCCGAGTCCGCCATCGGCGGCTTCGTGAGTTTCGCCAACCTGAAGAAAGAGTCGCAGCCCGCGCGGCTCGTGTTCTTCAACGGCCGTTCCGTGAACGAATCGTGGCCGGGCGCGGGCGAGAAGGAGTCCGACGCGCCGGAGAAATACCGGGTGCCGCCGCCCGCGGAAAAACAGAAGCCCAAGGCACCGGCGGAACCGAAGTTCTCGCGCCGTGAAGCCCTGGCCGACGCCGTGACCCGCGACAATCCGCTGCTGGCCCGAGCGATGGTCAACCGCGTCTGGGCGATGCTGCTGGGCCGCGGCCTGGTGCATCCGGTGGACCTGATGGATTCGAAACATGCGCCGAGCCATCCCGACTTGCTGGATTGGCTGGCCCATGATTTCGAGCGCAGCGGTTACGACGTCCGCCGGCTCATCCGCGACGTGGTCCTGAGCCGCGCCTACCAGTTGGATTCACGGCCGGCCGGCAAGGCGGCGCCGGCCGACGAGGCGTTTGCCCGGGCCTTGGACAAGCCGCTGACGGCCGAGCAACTCTACCGTTCGCTGCTGTCGGCCTCCGCCAATCCGGTCACCGCCGACGGAAAGGTTGCGGGGCTGACCGAGGAGGAGCTGCGGAAGGCGTTCGTGCGCCAGTTTCCCGACCTGTTCGTGCCCGACTACAACGCCACGCTTCAGCAGGCGATGTTCCTGGCCAACTCGCCGCTGCTGGAGCCGCTCCTGGCCCCGCGTGACGGCAACCTCTCCGCGAAGTTAGCTTCGCTGCCGGACGATTCCCGGCGGGTGAAGGCGGCATTCCGCGCCGTGTTCGGCCGCGAGCCGGACCACGAGGAACTCAAGACGTCCGCGGCCTACCTCGCCACGCATCCCGGTGAGCGTGGCCAACGGCAACTGCTCTGGGCGCTACTCACGAGCACAGAATTCCAGGTGAACCACTGAGCGAAAGGAACCGCAGATGAACGCAGATAAACGCAGATGGCCGCGAAGTAGTTCGGGCCGCCGGCCCGACACCGTAGGGCAGGCTGCCAGCCTGCCCGAGTGGAATGGCGCCTCGCAGTCCTCGTCAGCGAGGACTGTAGAATCACGGGATGTTGGCGCGCTGCAACCTCTCGTCGGGCGAGAGGGTTGGGGTGAGGGCGGGCGTCCAACTGACTCAAAGTCGAAGACGGAAACCGGGCTCCGTAAATGCGCAGTAACAAATCTGACGCAAGGCGACTTCCACGCCTCTTCAGCACCCACCTCAACCCGTCCCTCTCCCCCCGCTAAGGCGGGCGGAGAGGGGGAAGCTGCTGGCGTCGGGCGACTCCACCCATCACTTCGGCCGGTTCAGCTAGGAGATGTTCTGGGCAGGCTGGCAGCCTGCCCTACGTTGCCGTGCTGGCAGCCCGGCCTACTTCCAGCATGATCCCGCCGACTTCCACGCCCGGCCTGACCGGTTCGCTCTGCGGGCAGCCGGACCACGTCTTTCACCGGCGGAAGTTTCTCACCGGCATGGCGACGGCCGGTGCGGTGTCGGTGGCGAGTTGGGCCGGGCTGTTCTCGGTGCCGGCCTTCGCGCAGCAGGTGAAGCGCACGGCCAAACGCTGCATCCTGCTCTGGCTCTGCGGTGCGCCCAGCCAGTTCGAGACGTGGGACCCCAAGCCGGGCCGCATCACCGGCGGACCCTTCCGCGCGATCCCTACCAAGCTGCCCGGCGTGCAGTTCGGCGAGCTGATGTCCAAGTGCGCGACCATCGCCGACAAGCTGGCCGTCGTGCGCTGCATGAAGACCGATCAGGTTGAGCACCTTCAGGGCATCAATCTGCTCCAACGCGGCGCGGCGCCCCGGCCGCCGTTCGTGCGGCCCACGCTGGGTTCCGTGCTCGCGCAGCAGCTTGGCCACCTCGACAACCCGGTGCCGAATTTCATCCTGCTCGACCCTTGCCCCGAGGGGAACGAGTTCAAGGAATTCAAGGCCGGCAACTGGGCCGGCTGGCTCGGCGCGCAATACGGTCCGGTCCGCGTGGGCGGCGACTACCAGATCGAGAACGTCGTCCGGCAGGCCGACCTCACGGCCGAGGATCACGAGGCGCGCAACGCGCTCCGGCAGTTCTTCACGAAAAAAGTTGAGAATGAGCGCAAGTCGGCCGCCGCTGCGTCGCAGAATGCCGTGTTCGAGCGCGTGAAGGGCCTGATGAGCTGCGCGCACCTGTTCGACCTGGAGAAGCTGCCGGCGAAGGACCGCGAGCGCTACGGTCCGGGCGCCTTCGCCACGCACACCTTGCAGGCGCGACACCTGGTCGAGAAC
>JAYUSF010000326.1:0-10481 GCA_043755815.1 Verrucomicrobiota bacterium | reverse complement strand
ATGCCCGGCATGGAATCGCGCGCGCCGGAGCGCACGGCGACGAGCAGCGGCATGCCGGTGGTCGCGCCGAACTTCGTGCCCATGATCTTCTCCATGTTCATGACGCCGGCTTCCATCTGCGCCTGGAGGACGGCGGGATAGGTGCGCTTGTTGGCGTAGTAATACGTGCAGACCTCGGTGGTGATCGTGAATCCGGGAGGCACGGGGAGGCCGATGCGGGTCATTTCGGCGAGGTTCGCGCCCTTGCCGCCGAGGAGGGCCTTCATGCTGCCGTCGCCGTCAGCCTTTTTGTTGCCCCAAGTGTAAACGTATTTCGTAGTCTTAGCCATGTGTCGTGATGCGTGCTGCTGTTTCTTAGATCAGGCGGATTGCGCCGGAAAAGTGAGCCGCGACGCTACCAATCGCCGGGGAACCGTCAACGGGGAGATATTTCGCGGTTGAGACTTCAAAATCGCCAGTCGGCACTGGCTTTGGGCGGGACGCACGCGGCTCCAACCGGCGAAACAGTTTGTCCGTGAATCGGAGATCCCCTCATCGCGTCGGATTCTTCGGCTCTTATGCGCATACCGCTGTTCCTCCTCCTCGCCATTGGGCCGGCATTGCTGGCGGCTCCGATCCATGTTTCGCCGGCCGGATCAAACGGAGCCGACGGAACCCGTGACAAACCGTTCGCGACCGTCGATGCCGCCTTGAACGCGGCGCGAAAAGCCCATGCCGCCAAGCCGGACGAAGCAGTGACCATCGCACTTGCCGGAGGGCGTTACGAGCTTGGCGGACCGATCCGCCTCTCTCCCGCCGATTCCGGCATTGCAATCAGGGCGAGCGAGGGCCAAGAGCCGGTCCTGAGCGGTGGACGGAGGCTCACTGGCTGGCAGCGCGATGGGGAGCGCAAGAATCTATGGACCTTGCCCATTCCCGCAGTGCGCTCCGGTCAGTGGTATTTTCATCAGCTCTTTGTGAACGGCCAACGGGCACAACGGGCTCGCACCCCAAACGAAGGGTTCTTTCGAACCGAGGGCAGGCTCGGAAACACTTCGCCGATCACGCTCCCGTTCCGGGCTGGCGACCTGAAGCCTGAATGGGCGCAACTGCCCGAAGCCCGCCTGATCATGCTGATGAAGTGGACCGATCTCCAGGTGCCGATCACCGCCGTCGATCCGGCGCTAAATGTGGCCAAATTGCCCGGTGGTCCGCGGCCGTTCTGGATGGATGAACCCGATGCGCGCTACTGGGTGGAGAATGTCCCCGATGCCCTTGACCAGCCGGGTGAGTGGTATCTCGACCGTAGGAGCGGCGTGCTGAGCTATCTGGCATTGCCGGGGATTGATCCGAACCAGGCGTTGGTGGTGGCGCCCCGCTTGCGGGAGATTGTGCGGGTCGAAGGAGATCCGGTTGCGGGCAAGTCGGTTCACGCGGTCAGCTTCAGCGGCCTGACCTTCTCTGACACTGACTATGATGCGCCGGCGGAGGGTATGATTTCGCCCCAGTCCGCCGTGCCCGTGCGCGGGTGCTTCCGGGTGACGCACGCGGTGGACTGTGCCGTGGAGGATTGCACTTTCGCCAATCTGGCGGGCTACGCGATCGACCTGGGGCGTGGGGCGCAGCGCTGGAAGGTGGTGGGCAATGAAGTGAACGACATCGGGGCCGGTGGCATCCGGGTTGGTGAACCCGATGACCGCAACCCGTCGGCCTTCGACGCCTGCCATTCCCATGTGGTGACCGACAACGAGATCGTCCGGCTGGGGCGGGTGTTTTCGCCCGGTTGCGGCGTGATCATCTTCCAGAGCGGCACGAACCGGATCGCGCACAACCACATCGCTGACCTCTATTACACCGGCATTTCCGTGGGCTGGAACTGGGGCTACCAAACCACGCCGTGCCGGGCCAACGTGATCGAGTTTAACCTGGTCGAGAAAGTGGGGCAGGGGCGGCTGAGCGACATGGGCGGCTTCTACACGCTCGGACCGCAACCCGGCACGGTCATCCGGAACAACGTGTTCCGCGACGTGCAGAGTTACCGCTACGGTGGCTGGGCGCTTTACACCGACGAGGGCAGCACCGGCATCGTCGTGGAAAACAACGTCGCCTACCGGTGCAAGGACGCCGGCTTCCACCAGCACTACGGCCGCGACAACGTGATCCGGAACAACCTCCTGGCCTGGAACGAAAATCATTCCGTGATGCGCACCCGCGTGGAGGAGCACCGGTCGTTCTGGTTCACCAACAACGTCATCATCACCCGGTCCGGCACGTTGCTCGGCAGCAACTGGGGCGGCACGACCAACCAGTTCTGGAGCGACGCCAACGTGTGGTTCGACACCCGGATCGGCAGCGACGCCGCGAAATACCAGTTTGCCGGCCAACCCTGGGCCGCGTGGCAGGCGCGCGGACTGGACCCGCACTCGGTCATCGCCGATCCGCTGCTGGTGGACGAAAAGCGCCCCGAACTGGGGCTCCGGAAGAAATCCCCGGCGTTTAAGCTGGGCTACCGGCAGATTGACCTGAGCACCCTCGGGCCGAGGAAGCCGGGGAAACGGAAGTGAAATCACCGACCGAACGCCACGGGCTCTGGATGCTCTGGACGCTGCCTTACGGGGTTGCGGTGGCCGGGGCGTTGCCAGTCGTGTGGGTTTGTCGCCAACATGCCCAGATGATGACTGAGGGGACGCTCTGGTCGCTCCAGTTTGGGATCCCGCTGCTCGTGGCGTATCCAATCCTTCATTGGCTGCTCCGAGCGAGCAACCTGTCCGCACAGCTATTCCTTTCCGTGGGGGCCACTTTCGTCACGGCTCTCCTGGTGGGGTTTGCCGCATCTTGCCAATTGCTTGCGCAACTTCCGTTGAAGCCGTGACGTTGCGGAATCAGGGCGCCCCAACTCGAACCATCACTGCTCCCGCTTCAAGGCCGACAGCAGGAACTTCCGGCGGTTCTTCAACCGCCCGCGGAACGACTCGATGTTGCCCTTGAACTCCGCGAGTGGCCCGGACGCCCTCGTCCGCGCTCCCACTGCCTCGGTGCAGCCGGTCCGGCCTACTCGACCGGTTCGGCGAGACGGAAGAACAGCGTTTCGTCGCCTTCAGGGGCAAAGCGGACCAGGACGCTTTCGCCCGCCGCCGCGGGCTCCTCGGTGACCGGGAACCACTCTTCGCCGCCGGCGTCGTAGCTGCCCTGTAGGCGCCACTGCGAATGGGTGACCGGCCAGCTGAGCTCGACCGCGCCGGCCGAATAGCCGATTTGCAACGGCACCGTCGGACGGCGTTGCACGGTCAGCGTGCGGCGGGCCTCGCCCGTCTGGCCAGCGGAGTCCGTGACCGTCACGGTCAGGAGGTGGTCGCCCTCGCTGAGCCGGCTGGTGGGCACCATCAGCTCAGAGCCTGTGCCCAGTTCGCCGTCCTGATCCGAGCGCCAGACGAGCCGATCTTCGGCGATTTCACCGTCCTCAAGATCCGTCGCCGAGGCGCGCAACGTCACCTCCCGGTCGCCCATGATGGCCTCGCCTTCGGCCGGCGATTCCAGGGCCACAACCGGCGGTTGGTCCGGCAGGCTCATGGCGGCGGAAGGTTCGGAAGCTGTCCGGTTGTAGCCGTCCGTGGTCACGATCCGGAAACGCGCCTGCGGGGCACCGCCGAGCGAGGCGACGCTGAAGGACTCTTCGGTCTCGGTCAGTTCGGCGGCCAGCGTCTGCCAGGTCGCCCCGTCGTCCGCGCTGAACTGCATGTCATGGCGGAGCGCATCCCCGTCGGCATCGGTGGCCTGCCACGCGAGCACCACCCGGCCTTCGTTGAGGCTGGCGGTGGCCAGTTGGACGACCGGAGCGTTGGTGGTCAGATTGAACCGACCCAGAACCATGTCCCCACGGGTGACTTCAACCGCGACGAGGCCGGCCGGCAACGGGAGCTCCACGTTGAAGGCCCCCCGGATCACCTCGTTACCGTTGAGGGGGCCAGTGGCCGGGAGCTGGAACTGGGGCAGGAACGGTTTCGCGTCGAGGAGAACCTGGCCGGCACCAAGCAACCGCACGAAGAACGGCCCCGGGGTGGGTTCGTCCGCCGCAACGGTTCGGCGCAGCACCCGGAGCGGAGCCAGCTCAACGGCCGCCCCGTTCTCGGTGATTTCCCCGCGGACGACCAAGTGGGGGAGCGGTTCACCAGGATCGGCCGCCCGGCGGGCCCGGGCCGGGCCGCCGCCGTAGCGGGTGCGGAGGGTGCCAAACAGCGCGCCGTGGGTGTTCAGGCTGGGCCAGGCCCACTTTGTGGTGAACTCGCAGTAGCTCATCAGGTCGGCCGTCTTCTTGGGGCTGACATAGGCGTCGAAGCCCGCGTCCCAACCATGGCCTTCGCGGTAGATGCCACGGGTCGTCGGACCCAGGACCGGCAGGAACGGATTCCCGTCCAAGAGATCCATCGGGAAGTCCGGCGCGCTGGCGAGGGCGAACTCGTCGCACGCGCCCTTCTTGGCCTGCACTCCCCCGATCACGGCGACACCGTAAACGGAGTGCACACTGTGATGGCGGCCGAGGACATGGCCAATCTCGTGGGCGGGAGTATTGCGATGCAGCACGGGATCGGTGGTCATGTCGGCGAACGAGGCATTGGCCGGGATGCCGGTGGCCGCGCCGCCGATCTTCGTGCCCGTGATGATGCCGTGGAAGAGGTCATCGCGGGGCGGCGCGAACGGCCCGGCGAAGGCGCCGCCGATTTGGTTGGCCGCCACGAGGGCATTGAACTTCGGGGTCAGGTCCGCCCAGCACCGCTTGTCGTTGTTGGAGTCGGTCGGATCCACCGGCGGACGCCAGGTCAGCGTCAGCGGTCGGCCCGGGGGTGAGACTTGGCTGAGCGGCAGCGCATGCAGGATGCGGCTGCGCTGGCGGTTCAGATCGGCGAGGGCCGCCGCGCCGTTCTTGCCGCCGAAGCGCCAGTCCACCAGCACCCAGCGCACCGGCAACGGGGCGACATTCTGGAAGCTGACGGTGGTCGCGTTGTTGCGGACCGCGGTCTGCTCCGCGTTCACATGGGTGGTGATCAGGCCCTTGTCCCAGCTCAGCGTGAACGTCACTGCGCCCTGGCAGAACTTGGCCGGCACGTCGAAACGCAGGCTGGTTTCGGGCACGTCGCGTTTGGCCAGGTAATCGTTGCTGGCTTCGATTCCCCGGACGGGGCGCAGGGTCGTGTTGCCGCCGGCGCCGCTCACGGCCAGCGTCGCGGACGAGACGGTGATTCGCTTGTCGGCGCCGCCGAAGGCCCGGAGGAAGGCCCGGACCACGGTCGGTTTGCCCGCGACCAGCGGGGCGCTGTTCTGCCAGTCCTGGGTCACCTGCACGACTTCCAGCGCCATCAGTTCGACGACGTTCTCCCGGGCCTGGAACAGGGCGAAGGCGGCGCACGCATTGCCCCCAAGTTGGACGGTCACCGACACCGAGGTGAAGGAAAGCCCGGCGACATTGGACACGGGCGCGACCAGATACTGGCCCGCCGGCACGCCCGGACCTACCGCGAAGCTGAAGCGGCCCCCCTGGTCGGTGGTGGCCGTCGCGGCGACGACGAGGGGGTTGAGATTGCTGATCAGCCGCACTTGGATGCCCGCCAGCGGTTCCTTCGCTCCGTTGATGACCCGGCCCGACGCCACGCCGTTGGGGGTGCCGACGTAGGTCTTGGAAGCCGGTTCGGCGGGGAAATTGACGTTGTTCTCCAGCGGATTGGCGAAGGCGTAGGACGGGTGGCTCGCCGTCAGGGTGTATTTGCCGGGAGGAATGTTGGTGAAGGTGAAGCGGCCAAAACTGTCCGTCCTGACCTTGGCGAGGGCCGCGTTGGCCGCATTGCCCAACGTGACTTCCGCATCGGGAATGGGCAGCCCCTTCGCGTTGCACGCCGCCAGCTTGCCGGTGATCGGGAATCCCCCGCGGATCGCAAAGTCCGCCTTCGGATCGCAGGGCCCGCCGATCGCGGCAAACTGGACCTTGTGAACCTTGGGGACCGGAACCGCCTTGGGAAACGGCAGCGGCGCCGCGGTGACTTCCACCGCCTCGTCTTCCGCGAAACCGACGAACGAGTAGCGCCCGTTCGCATCCGTCACGGCCACCTTGGCCGCACCTTTGCCCTGGGCGGTGACCGAGACTCCGGGCAGCGGGGCGTTCTGGCCCGCAATGGTGACCGTGCCGCTGATCCGGCGGACCGGCATCGAATACGTAATTGGATTGCGCGGAAACTCACCGTCAATCGTCAGCGGATCGTCGGTGAATCCGGCCACCCCGGCGGCGGCGTCGCCGGCAATCACGAGCTTGTAGTCGCCCGGGATCAGGTCGCGGAAACAGAACGCCCCGAGGGCGTCCGTCTTGACCGTCCACTGTTTCGGTCCCTGCGAAAGGGTCAGGTCCCGGTTGGCCCAGGCGGTGCCGTCGTCGCCGCACAGTTTGACGGCGGCACAGTAGGTGGCGCCCACCACCTTGAAGGCCGCCTTGGCCGCGTTGTTGGGCCGGACGGGATCGTCCGTGTCGGCGGCGGCCGCGGCCTGATTCTCGAAGTCGCCCAGCCTGTCTGGCTTGGTCTCGATTAGCAGTTCCTTGGTCGCGCCGACCGCCAGCGCGTCCACGGTCCACTTGCCCGTGGCCTTGTCGAAGGCAGTGCCGACGGGGGCCACCGCGGCCTCAAACTTGAATCCGGCCGGCAGCGTATCGGCCACGAGGACTCCCTTCGCGTCATCGGGTCCCAAATTGTTGACGCTGAGGCGAAAGACCACCGGCTTGCCCACCAACGAAGTTGGCTTTTGGCCAGGGTCGGTTTGGATCGGCAGGAACTTTCCGCCGTCGATGATGCCGACCTCCTTGGTCAGGGTAAGGTCGGCCTTGTCCACCTTGACCGGCAGGAACACGAACGCGAAGTCGTCCTCCGCGGGATGGCGATTGCCGGGCACGGAATCGGGGTCCGGTGTGCCGCTGCGTTCCACTTCCGCCTGGTTTTCAAAGTTGGCGGCCGCGGTCACGCGCGCCACGAACCGCATCACCCGGGTGCCTCCGGCGGTCAGCTGCGGGATGTTCCAGCGCATGTTGGCGGGCTCGAAACCGGCGGGGTCTTCGCCGTCCGCCAGCCGCACGAAGGCGAGTTCGGCCGACAGGTGATCCCGCACCGCGATGTTCATGGCCGGGCTGGGCCCCTTGTTGGCCAGCGTCAGGGCAAAGGTGATTTCCTCCCCCAGGACAAATTCTTCGACGTTGGCCGACTTGCCCAGTTCCAGGTCGGCCGACGGCGGGAGGTCGTTGATGACCACCTGGGCGGCGACGTTGGCTCCGAGCACTGCGTTCGCGGGCGCGGCCAACTGCAGGCCGAAGATTTCCGCGCCCTCGACCAATTCGTCCGTGAGCGCCTGCACGGCAATGGACTGCGCGCGCACGCCGGGAGGGAAAGTGACCAGCAGGTCCACCGCCGGGTAGTCGTGTGGAGCCTGGGCGGACCCGTCCATCGAAATGACCCGCACCGATGCTTCCTGGGTGGCGGTGCCGTCGCGGGTCAGCGTGATCATGAAGGCCGGGCCGCCTTCGGTGATCGCTACCGGGGCGGCCGCCGCGAACTGAATCACGTCCGGCGTTGAACCGGGGGCGTCGATGATGGTGATCGGTTGCTCCGCATTTCCCAACGAGGCCCCCTTGGGGTTGAGCAGCCGGAGGCGAAAATGCTCCGGACCTTCCGCGATCGCGTCGGGCAGGGCACTGACGAATACCGGCATCGCCCCAATTCCCGGCGCAAACGACACCGTCTGGCCGACCGGCACGAAATCGACTCCGGGCTGGGCGGTGACGCCCTCGGACAACACCTCGACGCTGGCCGCGTTGGTGGCCGGGCCTCCGCGGACGATCATCACGGGCACCGGAGCCGCGCCGAATTCATTGATCTCCACAACGGGGACGGGCGCAAAGCCGATCACGTCCACGGGCACCCGGTTGGTATCGATCGGAACGACATTCGTCACCACCAGGCCGTCGATCCCGATTCGAACTGCTGAGGCCTCCATTCGGTTGGCCAATGCCGCCAAAAGGATCGCGGTCAAAACTGCGGCGACGAGCACACTTCCGAGTCGTTGTATTCCGTTCATGGCAAACCTTTCCTCTACCGGCAGGACGAAAGCTTAGGCTGGCCTGCCGTTTCTCAGGAACATGAGAGGCACGAGCGGGGCCAACTGCCGGTCTTCGCAGCCATGCGGAAGGCGTTATGGCCGCGCCAAGTCGGCGACGCGGCGGTTGCCGATGAAAGCCTGACCCATTGCATCGCCCCCCCAATTGGGTTCCGACCGCGAACGCTCACCGCTCTTTTTTCAACTCCGACTGCAGGAAGGCCCGCCGCTTCTTGAGCTGCCGGCGGAACGACTCGATGTTGGCTTTGAACTCGGCGACGGCGCCATCGCCATTGCCCTGCCTGACCTGGGCGCGATAGCGGACCTCGGGTTCGAGCCGCTGCTCCAGCGCATTGATGTAGGGGAGGAAATCCTTTTCGGTGAAGACGGTGTCCAAGGCTACCCGAAGGCGCGCCAGGAACAGTTTCCGGAATTCGGGATTGGCCAGGAGCGGGCCGGAGAAATAGCCCGGCGGACGTTCCCACCCGCCGAAGCCAAAGCTCATCTGGCGGCCCGGCCCCGAATTTCCGCCTGTATTGGCGCCGTAGTTCAGCGGCATCGTATACCAGTCGAAGTCATGCGACGCCCCGTCGTAGTCACCCCACGTCTTGTCGAGGTCCCACTGGATGATCTCCCATTTCCCGTCTTTGCCCGGGGCGTGGTAGGTGAAATAGTTGTTGAAGAATCCGTCCCAGTTTTGGATGCACATGCTGCCGATATAGCAGTTCACGAAGGTGTCCACGTTGAAGTTCTTCTGGATGAACTCCCATTGGGCCGGGCCGCTCGAACGATTCAGGCCGTTGATGGCCGCGAGCAGATCCTTGTGCCCGGTGTCCGGGTTGTTCTTCTTTTCGTGCTGGCCGACGACGCCCTGCCCATACCAGAGCAGCTTGTAAAGGTTTCCGTCGGGATCCCGACCGACGCGCCGCAGAAACGAGGAGTTAGCCTGCTCGACCAAGAGGTGGTAGCCGATGGGCCGGCCATTGAAGGTGACGCGCGCGTAGTCGGTGTTGGGCGTGGGCGAACCCAGACGGCGGAACAACTCATAGCCCAAACCTTCGGACAGCGCCCAACGAGGCTGTCCTTCAAAAAGCACGTTCCAGGTGGTGGCTTCATTGAGGGGCGAATCCTTGGTCAGCCGCACCTTCCAGCCGCCCTGACGCGGGGTTGTGCGGATGTAATCGAAGGTCTGGGCGGGCTCACCGTTGGTGGGGAGATAAAGCAGCGCCGCCGTTCCACGGGCCGGGGTGGGGCCGGTGGGACCGCCGCCCCAGCGAAACCGTTGGGAATTTCGGCGGGGCTCATCGCCGCCCAGCGACAGCAGGTGCATCTGGGCCACTGTCGCCCGGTTCGTATTGGCGAGGATGAAGGTGGAAAACGTCGGCCGGAGATCATTGGCATCCGGCGCCGCCCGCGTGGCGCCCGCCAAGTCAACCGCCTCGACCGTGAACCGCAAGAGCCGTCCCGCCGGTTGACCTGGAATCGTTCCTGTGAAGGTCCCTTGGCGCGGGTCGCCTTCGCTGCGTTGCATCGGTAGGAGTTGCTCCGGGACCTTCGGATCCCGATCAATTGAACGGTAGTGCACCGTGACCGACTTGACGCCCTCCGCATCCGCAACCACGGCCGTCACTGTGATGGGCTTTCCGGGCTCGGCGGCGCTCCACCTCACACCGGAAACCACGGGGGGCAAGTTGGCCGAGAACGCCGAATTCGCGCGCCCGGGCGTGCCGGCCGGGGACTTCATTGCGGGCAGCGTTGACGCGGCCCAATTGCCCGGCTCTTCGCTCGGTCCCGCCGGAGAAATGCGTTCCAGCGACGGGCCGGCCCCATCCGGCGACACCGGCCACGGTTCCCGGTCGCCGAATTTCACGGCATCCACGGGTTTGCCGGCCGCATCGGACAGCTCGATCCGCTCGCCGCCGTGTTTGAGCCTACCCTCAAACGCTCCGACCGGGGTGACGTTGGTATAGGTCGCGGAGAAGGCGGCGGGATTGCGGCAAACGACCACGAAGCCGCCAGGCGGGAGTTTCGGGCCGACAAACTTGTAGGTGACGCCCTTGCTGAAGGACCAGCCGGCCAAATCCACCTCGCCGGCGCCCCGGTTATGGAGCTCGATAAATTGGCCGTCGTCCCGGCCGCCGGGCGGATGATACATGATCTCGTTGATCACCACATCACCAGCCCGCAAGCGAAACGCCCCAAGCAGTAGGAGAAAAGCGACGAGTGTGTTTCGCATGTTCAGGGCCCGGGCGGTTTGGGAGGAGCGTTGCGCCACTGGTCGGTTACGGCCCAGAGGTTCACCGGGCGGACGGACTGGCCGTTCTTGAGGAACCGCGCGCTCCCGTCGGCGAAGGCGAAGTTGGCGCCGCCGCCGGTCG
>JAYUSF010000325.1:0-3425 GCA_043755815.1 Verrucomicrobiota bacterium | reverse complement strand
AAACCCGTTTCGGGGTCGGCGCGCGCTTCACGGACCGGCGGGATCATGCGGTGATGGATGACGACTGGTCGGTCAGCCCAGTCACCCGCGCCAACCGGATGAGCTCCTTTTGGTTCACGGCCGGGAGGGTCTCCTAAAGCCGGAAGGCGGTCGATCCGATACGCCGGAGTGTCGGGCCTGGGCGGCCGACAGGAAGTAACCATGTTTGGTATCTGTGCGAGCAACCGAAACTGCGGCCTAAGAATGCGTAGTTATGACGAACACAACGCGCACCTCGATGGATCAGTTTCTGGCCGCAACCGAATCGACCGGCCGCAAGGTGGTCATGCCGGCCGGATGGACCCGCTGGGCGCTGGTGATCGGGATCATGACCCTGCTGGTGTTGGGCATGAATCCCGACGGCGGCCGGCACATCCGCGTCAGCAGCCTCGAGAGCAACGTGAAGCTCGTCCTGGCGGTCAGTCTCGGGATGGTGACGGCCGGCCGGTTCATGGCCCCGCGCACCCGTCAGGCAATCAAGGCCTGATCTTTTTCCAATTTCGAAGCGGCGGCGGCACCGGTCTTCCGCGGGGATCCCCTCCCCCACCTCCTCCTTGGGTGCCCGCCGCTGTTTTCTTTTCCCAATCGGCACCGGCGCGCTATACGTTCCGTCACCGCCGGCCCCTTGCCGCAATCACGCAGGCCGACTGAATCCCCCCATCGCATGGACACCCCCACCAAATCCCCGTTGCTGCATCCTGGCGACCTTTCCATCGCCATCGTCGATGACGACCCCATGGTCTGCGAAATGATCGGCGGATTCTTCGGTGAAAAGGCCCGTTTCTCCCATGTGCTGGCCTTTCAGGATGCAAAATCCGCCTTTGGCCCGCTGGCCCGCCGGCACGTCGACGTGGCCTTGATCGACCTGTATCTGCAGGGAGATTCCGGTCTTCACTGCATCCGGCGCCTCGCCAAGAGCCGGAATGCCAGCCTCATCATTGCCTACACAAGCAGCGAGGAGCCGAAGATGATCGAGCGGGCCCTGCAGGAAGGGGCGCACGGTTACCTGCTGAAATCGGAGAAACTCCCCTTCGTGCTCGACCGGATTCTGCGGGCCATGGCGGGCGAACCCGCGCTGTCCGCCGCCATTACGCGAACCCTGATCGGCCGGGTGCAATCGCAGGGGCCGAACCGCGCGCGGCTGGACAAGCTAACTTCCCAGGAAAACCGCGTGCTGGCCCTGACCGCCGATGGACTGGCCTGTAAGGCCGTCGCCGAGAAACTCGGCCTCAGTGTCAACACCGTCTACCTCTACAACAAGCGGATGATGAAGAAACTGGGCGTCGCGACGCGCCTGGCGGCCGTCCAACTGTTCCGCGAAGCCCAGGCTGCAGCGACAGAAGCCTGATCCCGGCCCGCCTCCTTCCTCCAAGGAATCCCGCCATGCTGGCTGCCGACATTCGCTCAACGTTGGAAACCCTAATCAGTGACCTTGGCCGGGGCACCGTGTCATGGGCCCTGCAGACGCTGGTCCGGGACCTTCCCACCCAATTGGCGGAGCTGCGAATGAAGGCAACCGCGGGTGACCCGGTTGAATTCAAACGCCTGGCGCACAATCTCAAGGGCCGCTGCGGAATGCTGGGTCTGGAGTCCTTCCGCAAAACGGTCTACCTCCTCGAACAGTCCAGTCAGGATTCTACGCCCAATCGCCGGCTGGCGCTGCTCGACGAGCTCGA
This sequence comes from Verrucomicrobiota bacterium, assembly GCA_043755815.1. Lineage (GTDB taxonomy): Bacteria > Verrucomicrobiota > Verrucomicrobiia > Limisphaerales > UBA9464 > CAIWAH01. Next base: position 1,710 of record JAYUSF010000325.1, on the reverse strand, counting down.
CGCCAGCGCAAAAGAATTGGTTCCCGACCTGTCAAATTTCCTAAAGGAACTGACTGCAAGTGCCGACTAGTCTGCTGTGCGAATCGGTCAGTCAACAATCGGGGATCGCCGGGGCCTTGCGAAGTCCATCCGCTCCCGCCAGAACCCAGACTCCGGCCATATTTCGCGTCAAATCGGCTCTTCCTGCCGACGGGTCAACTGCCTCTCCCGGCCCGACGCCTTCTACCAAGATTAGGTAGATCGGCTGCCCGCATAACCATCCTTGGCAACTGGTTGACCGGCCTCCCCGCGGGAAGGCTGTAATCGCTATGAAGACCAAGGATTCGGTCAAGACAACCACGGATTGGTTGAGACCCTTCGCCACACTACTCGCCCTCTCAAACATCGCCGCCACCGCGCAGACTCCCCTGGATCTGGCCGCGGACGTGCGAACCACCGTTTCCCCAACCAGTCCGGTCATCTCCCTGAGCTGGCCGGCGGTGACGGGAAATGCCAGCGCGGTCCAACTGACCCGCACGGAGATCACCGCAACGGGACGCGGAGCCTCCGCTTATTTCGGACTCGCGACCAATGCGACGTCCTACGCCGACATGACCGCCGTGCGCGGCAAACGCTACGAGTATCAGTTCGCCCACAACTGCACCCTGCCGACGGGCACACCCATCCGCCGGTTCGTGCTCCTTACGGCGGGTGCCGAGCTGCCGCTCGTGGAAAACCGGGGGCGCGTGCTCCTGCTGGTGGACTCGAGCATGGCGGCTTCGCTCCAGAACGAACTGGCCACCTTCGCCGATGATCTGACCCTCGATGGCTGGGTGGTGGTCCGTCGCGACGTGGCCCGGATGGCGGTTTCACCCGATGACACGGGTGCCGGAGCCGGCGAGGCCCGCAAGGCGGAGCTCGTCAGCACGAAGCAGGCGGTCATCGATTTCTACAACGCGGACAAGCCCAACAGCAAAGCGGTGGTGCTGATTGGCCGCGTGCCCGTTCCCTACAGCGGCAAGATCATGCCGGACGGCCATTCCGACCATCAGGGCGCATGGCCTGCCGACATGTATTACGCCGACGTCAACGGGAACTGGTCGGACAACGTCTTGAACCACATCGGGGCAGCCCCGCGGCTGAACAATACGGTTGGCGACGGCAAATTCGACCACAGCCAGGCCCCCACAACCCTCGAACTTGAGGTCGGCCGCGTCGATTTCGCCGGCATCTCCGGCGGCGGCAAGAGCGAGGTCGAACTGTTGCGCCAATATCTGGTGCGCAACCACGCCTACCGCAACGGCCTGGCACCGTTCAATCAGGTGCGGCGCGAAGTCGTCGTGGACGACAACTTCGGCTACTTCGGCGGCGAAGCCTTCGCGATGGTTGGCTGGAACATCGGCAATACCGTCCTCGGCCGTTCGAAGGCCAAGGCGGGAAAATGGTTCACGGCCCTGGACGCAGCCCCTTCGCTCTTCGCCTACGGCTGCGGTGGTGGCGGCTACGTCGGTGCGGCCGGGATCGGCAGCAGTTCGGACTTCGAATCCCGGCCCAGCCGCGCGGTGTTCAATGCGATGTTCGGGAGCTATTTTGGTGACTGGAATGTCAATCAAGGACTCCTGCGGTCCGTCCTTGGGGGTCCCGCGGATTCGATGGGCTTGGCCTCTTTCTGGGTCAATCGCCCCTACTGGGACTTCAGCCGAACGGCTCTCGGCGACACCCTCGGGTCGA
>JAYUSF010000324.1:0-10575 GCA_043755815.1 Verrucomicrobiota bacterium | reverse complement strand
GATTGGGAAACCGGGAAAATCTACCTCAGCCTCGTCCCCAAAACCCCACTCACCAACTGATGCTCACCGAATTTACAGAAAGAGCATTGCGCGGCCAGGAATCCCGTTCGCGCGGGAAAAAAATACGACATCACCTACAAAGGCGTGCTGTTGGCCCACCCCTACTACGCAGACTTTGTGGTATGGGACAAAATCATCTTTGAAGCCAAAGCGGTTGACAGATTGGTCGACTCCCACATCAAACAAGTCCTGAACTACCTTGCCGCCTCGAAGCTTAGGGTTGGCCTTTTGGTCAACTTCGGAGCCGATTCCTTGGAATGGAAGCGTGTCGTCCTTTAAACCATGAATCCGTGCCCATCCGTGAAATCCGTGTCTGAAAATTTGTTCGCATGAGCAGTTACCACCTAGATCACTTGCAGTATTTGGAGACGGAGGCCATCCACATTATGCGTGAAGTGGCGGCCGAGTTCGAACGCCCGGCGCTTCTCTTCTCCGGTGGCAAAGATTCCATCTGCCTTCTTCGCCTTGCTGAAAAGGCTTTCCGCCCGTCGGACATTCCCATGCCGTTCCTCAACGTCGAGACCGGCCACGAGTTTCCCGAGCTGATCGAGTTCCGCGACCGCCGCGCCAAGCAGCTTGGCGCGAAGCTCATCGTCCGCACCGTGGACCAGGCCATCGCCAACGGCACCGCCACTCCCGCCCCCGGCGAAATCAGCCGCAACAAGCTCCAGATCCCCGTGCTGCTCGGGGCCATCGAGGAGTTCCGCTTCGACTGCGCCATCGGCGGTGCGCGGCGCGACGAGGAAAAGGCCCGCGCCAAGGAACGCTTCTTCAGCTTCCGCGACGCCTTCGGCCAATGGGACCCGAAAAACCAGCGTCCCGAGATCTGGAACCTCTACAACGCGCGCCTCAACCAGGGCGAAAACATGCGCGTCTTCCCGCTCTCCAATTGGACCGAGATGGACGTCTGGGAATACATCCGGCAGGAGAAGCTGGAGGTCCCCCACATCTACTTCAGCCACACCCGCGACGTCTTCCGCCGCGGCGGCCAATGGCTGCCCGTGCCCCCGCCGCACACCGACCCGACCAAGCCCGATCCCTTCGCCGGCGGCCGTCCAAAGCCGAACGAGCCGATCCAGTCGATGGTCTGCCGCGTCCGCACCATTGCCGACATGATCAGCACGGGCATGATCGACAGCCCCGCGACGACCGTGGACGACATCATCGGCGAAGTCGCCGCCGCCCGCGTGACCGAACGCGGCACCCGTGCCGACGACAAGGCTTCCGAAGCCGCGATGGAAGATCGCAAGAAGGCGGGGTATTTCTGAGCTTCTCGTGAGCGAAATTCTTCCACACCAAGAACCGGATCTCCCGGATGAGTTGGCTGCCTTCCTCAAGGCCGGCCATCAATTGATTTATGATCCGAAGGATTGTGAAGCTGGAAGGGTGGTTCTTGGTGGCTTGTCCGACGTCAAGCTCGGCAAGGCTTGGATCGATCCATCGGAGCTTTGCACGTATTCAGTCTGGAATCCGCACGACGGAAACAACGACTGCTACTACGAGGTTCCGTGTGTTTCACTAACCATCAAAGCCGATGGATATTCGCCTCGTGGCATCCTGGTCTGGATACCGAAAATAAAGCTGTTTGCCACATGCGATATTGGACACGGCGTTGTTTGGGTTTTTCCGAAAACGAACTGGGCACAAATCGTAGAACGCCCTGCTGTTTTTCTCGGGGCGCAGTGGAGTCAAGATACTGAAGTCCAAGCGCTGCTTGTTCCCTGGGGAATTTTTCCTCTGATTCAGGGAAATCCTTACGACCATCCGAACGTTTTCACCGCATGACGAATCACCCCATCGAACTTCTCCGCTTCAACACCTGCGGCAGCGTTGACGACGGCAAGTCGACGCTCATCGGCCGGCTCCTCTACGACTCGAAGTCGATCATGGAGGACCAGATGGAGGCGCTGGAGCGTTCCGCAGACATCACCGGTGGCGGCCAGATCAACCTGGCCAACCTGACCGACGGCCTCCGCGCCGAACGCGAGCAGGGCATCACCATCGACGTCGCCTACCGCTACTTCGCCACGCCGCGTAGGAAGTTCATCGTCGCGGACACGCCGGGGCACGTCCAATACACCCGCAACATGGTCACGGGCGCCTCGCTGGCGAACCTCTCCATCGTGCTGGTGGACGCGCGCCAGGGCGTGATCGAGCAGACCCGCCGCCACACCTACATCGCCGCGCTGCTCGGCATTCCCCACCTCGTCATCGCGGTGAACAAGATGGACCTCGTCGATTGGAGCGAGGAACGCTTCCTCCAGATCCGCGACGAGATCGAGGGCTTCCTGCCCAAGCTCGACGCGTTCAAGGACGTGAAGTTCATCCCCATGAGCGCGCTCAACGGCGACAACGTGGTGGAGCCGTCCAAGCACACTCCTTGGTATGTCGGGCCCACGTTGCTCGGGCACTTGGAGACCGTCCACATCGCCAGCGACTGGAACCTGAGTGCGCTGCGCTTCCCGGTGCAGTGGGTAAACCGGCCGAACAACCCGACCAACAAGGAACTTCACGATTTCCGCGGCCTGAGCGGCCAGCTTGCGAGCGGCATCGTCAAGGTTGGGCAAAAGGTCATGGTATTGCCCAGCGGCATGAAGAGCACCGTGAAGGAAATCTGGACCTACGACGGTTCATTGCCGGAAGCGTTCTGCCCGCAGAGCGTCACGATTCAATTGGTGCACGATTTGGACATCAGCCGGGGCGACATGATCGTGGGACTCGACGGGTTGCCGGGCATGGGCACGGATCTTCACGCCCGCGTCTGCTGGATGAATCCGCGGCCGTTGCAGCGCGGGAAGAAATATTTCCTCAAGCACAGCACACAGACTGTCCAGGCCATGGTCACCGCGCTGGAAGGCCGGATCGACATCCAGACCTACGACGAACTGCCGGAGCCGGCGGAACTCGCGATGAACGACATCGGCATCGTCCGCCTCAAGACTGCCAAGCCGCTGATCTACGACGGCTACACGGCCAACCGTCTCACCGGCGCGTTCATCCTCGTCGAACAGGGCACCAACGCGACGGTTGCCGCCGGCATGCTCCATCCTGCGCTGGAGGCCGTGAAGCCCGAGTATAACGACTTCGCGATCTAACTTCGTGCTCCGCGTCTATGCCTACTCTGGTTGCGGCACCTGCCGGCAGGCCCTGAAGTTCCTCCGGGACCTGGGCGTGGCCCACGAGGTCATGGCCATCCGCGACCGGCCGCCGACCGTCGCCGAGTTGAAGCGCATCTTGGCCGTGTATGGCGGCGACGTGCGGAAGCTGTTCAACACTTCGGGTCAGGACTATCGCGCGCTGGGCCTCGAACCGAAGCTCGACCAGCTGCCGGTTGACGAGGCGATCAAGTTGCTCGCCGGCAATGGCAACTTGGTGAAGCGGCCGTTCGTGCTGACTGAAACCGGAGGGGTCGTTGGTTTCCACTTGGAAGAATGGCGGCAGATCGGCTGGAAATGAGGCGAGGCACCTCACGGCCACGGGAGATACCCTTCCATGTCCGGCTCAGTGGCCTCGTTTGGGACGACGATGAGGATGGACCGGCGTGACTCCACGGGTTGGGAAATCGCTGCGGGTTATAGCGGTCGAGGTTGGTCCGGTGCAAAAACCGATTGCTTCAAAGCCCTCCTCTGCTACACACCCCGTTCCCGTCCGGCCCGGCCGGGCTTCTTAACAGGAATCATTTTAATCGGCTTATGTCTCAACACAGCAGTCTCCGCGCGGTTAGCGCGGCTTCCGGTGCCAAACGCAGCGTCCTCAAACGCTTCGAGCGTGTCGCCCTTCTCAAGACCCGTGGCCAGTGGAAGGAAGGCGAACGCATCACGGGGCTTCGCAAGACCAAGCCCCCGGAGTAAGCCATTCGCCGCGGGTTCCGTTGTCCGATTGCCAACTGTGGCTGCCGGTGACGCCGGCAACCCGGTTGGCAATTGACGTTTTCAACTCCCGTTCCCGTTATGGTCCGCCTTCAGAAATTCCTCGCCGACGCCGGTGTCGCCTCCCGCCGTGCCGCGGAGCAAATGATTTTGGACGGCTTGGTTTCGGTGAATGGGAAGACGGTTCAGGTGCTCGGGACGAAGGTGAAACCCGAGGACCGGGTCATGGTCGATGGGGCCGTGGTGCGGGTCCGGCGGAAGGTTTACGTCGCCTTGAACAAGCCCCGGGGGTTCCTCTGCACCAAACATGATCCCGAAGACCGCAACGTCGTGGGTGATCTGCTACCGGCCGATTGGGCGAAGTCCCTTCATCCGGTCGGCCGGCTCGACTGCCACAGCGAGGGGTTGCTGTTCCTGACCAATGACGGCGAGCTGACGGTCCGCCTGACGCATCCCCGGTATGGCATCCACAAGCGGTATCGGGCCGTGATTATCGGCCGGCTCCGGGCCGAAAACCTGAGGCCGTTTACGGACGGGATTGAGCACGAAGGGGAGACGCTCCGGGCGGAACGGGTGGAGCTGGTTTCCGCCAACAACTCGCACAGCGTGGTCGAACTCGAGCTCGGCGAGGGGAAAAACCGCGAGGTTCGGCGCATGTTTGAGGCGATCGGGTTTGAAGTGGAACGCCTCCAGCGCACCCAGATCGGCCGGATCAAACTCGGCGAGCTGCCCGTCGGCAAATACCGGATCCTCACCGACGCCGAGGTCAAAACTCTCTTGCGGGACGCGCAGTGACCCCGAATCTGGTGGCGCCATGGTCCTTGCCGCTGCCTGTCCGCCGAGAGTGCTGAAGCATCCCCTAGCCGCGCTGGGCGTGCTGTTCGCGTTGCTTTCCACCGCCGCTGCCGATTTGCCCCGGATGGCGCGCGTGAAGTCCGATCGCACCAACGTGCGGGCCCGGCCCTCCTACGACGGTGAAGTGCTGGTCACGCTCAAGCGTGGCACGGTGGTAACCGTGGTTGCGGAGGTCGAAGGCACCGAAGGTGAACCCGGCGGGAGCCGCAGGTGGGCCAAGGTCCAATTGCCCGCCGAGGTGGCCGTTTGGGTCTACGCGCCGCTCGTGGACTCCAAGGGACAACGGGTAAAAAGCGACGTGTTGAAATTCAGGGCCGGCCCCGGCCGAAACTACAGCGAACTGGGCGAACTCAAACGCGGCGACCCGGTTGCCGAAATCCGCCGGGCGGAGGATTGGATTCAGATCGAACCCCCTGCCCAGGCGACAGCGTTTGTTGCGTTAAGCCTTTTGGAAACCGGTGCCTCGGGGGATTCCCGGAGACCGGCTCAACTGGAAGTTGTTCCGACACCGGAACCGCAGCCGCCGATCATGTCCGCGGTTCGGCTACAGCCTGCGTTCCAGCGAAACCCCGCGCCCTTGCCGGCGGCCTCGCAGCCAACGGTGGCACGCGAAACTGGCATCGCTCCCGAGCTGGCGCCGACGGAAACTCGCGTGCCACAGGCGCCCCAGCCCACCGCGCCGGCTCCGGCGCCTGTGGTCCTTGAACCGGTGCCGAATCCCACCGCTCCCGTCCAGGAGGTTGCGCCGGCTGCTGTCGACGACAAGGCGCTTGTCCGAGCGGTGGTTCGCGAGGGTGTGGTCCGGCGCACGACCAAGCTGCAGGCGCCCGGAGAATTTGAACTCCGAAGCATCCGCCGCGTCGGTGGCCTCTTCAACCGTGACGAAGGGTTGTTGGACTTTCTGGTCGTTGAAGACCCTGAGCTCAAGCTGGGGCGTTTTGTGAATGTGCGCGTCTTCGTCCACGGCACGGAGTGGCGGGACGAACGGTGGCGGACGCCGGTCCTGAAGATCGAACGGATTGAGACCTCGGCCTACTGAGTCGCCGCATTCTTTGCCGCCCCATAGGCGCCTGCCAGGTCGCCCAGTTGTGCCGGAACCAAACCCATTCCCACACCCCCCGGCCGCCACTCCATCGCGGCAAGCTGCTCGCGCAAGGGCTGGAACAGGGTTTCACCGCAGCGGGCGATCCCGCCGCCGAGGATCGCGACCTCCGGGTCCAGCACGTTGCTGAACGACGCCAGCGCCGCGGCGAGCGCCTTGACCGACTTCAACCAGACTTCTGTGGCGAACGTGTCGCCGGCTTCGTGGGCGCGGATCAAGTCGTGCGTGGTGGCGAACCGGCCGCCGGTGCGTTCGGCGATGTTGTAGTTGCCGATGGCCGTTTCCAGCGAACCGGGGCAGTTGCAGATGTCGGGCGCCAAGTCGGGGCCGAGCGAAACATGACCCAGGTGGCCCGCCTTGCCGGTGTGGCCCCGGAGCAGGTGTCCGTCCACCAGTGCGGCGCCACCAACGCCCGTGCCGAGCGTGAGCAGGATGGCATTCATCGCCCCACGGGCGGCCCCGAGCCAGACTTCGCCGAGCAGGGCGGAGTTGGCGTCGTTGAGCACCGGCACGCCGTCAGGCCGGTTGAGGTAATCGGCCCAGACCAATCCTTCGAGTCCGCCAAAGCGTCCGGGCATGAACGCGATGCTGCGACCGTCCTTCGCCGCGATGCCCGGCGCGGACAGCCCGATGCGGGCGGGACGGCCCAACTGCCCCTCGGCCAGCGCCGCGACCTTGGCCACACACCGGGCAAACGCCATCGGCTCCGCCAGTGCGAAGGACTCGTGGAACTTGGCCAGCGTCTCGCCACTTGGCGTGACGGCGACGCCTTTGACGCTGGTGCCGCCGAGGTCGAGGCCGAGCCAGTAGTCAGCATTCGGTGGTTCAGTGTTCAGTAAAATGGTGGTTGGCATGACGTGACTGATTACTGACCACTGATCACTGAATACTTCCGAACTGCCCCTCGCTGACGCTCCACCCGCCGTCCACCGCAATCACCTGGCCGGTCACGAAGCGGCTTTCATCCGACAACAGCCAGACCACCGCGGCGTCGAGATCCTCGGGATGACCAAGGCGGCCGCCGTCGAGCGGTTGCTTGGTCTTGATGAAGTTCAGGATGGCTTCGTCGCCTTGCGCGCGCTGGGACATCGGTGTCGCGACCAGCGCGGGCGCGAGCACGTTCAAACGGATGTTCTGCGGCGCGTAGTGGGCGGCAGCCGATTTCGTAAGGCCGATGATCGCGGCCTTGGCCGCGGCGTAGGCGTGCGTGGAGAAGAACTTCGGCGACGGCGAGAAGCCGAGCACCGAACCGCAGTTCACGATGCTGCCGCCGCTGCCCTGCTTCAGGAACTGCCGGAGCGCGGCGCGGTTCGAGTTGAACAGCGAGGTGAGGTTGAGCTGGAGCGTGAAGTCCCAGCCCTCGTCGGTGATTTCGTGCAACGGCCCGTCGCCCCGGCGGCGTCCGCTGCCGCCTGCGACGTGGTAAAGTCCGTGAAAACCGCCGAACTCTTGGACTGCGAGGGCGATGGCCTTCTCGGCGGTCGTTGGGTCCGTGGCGTCGGCGGCGAGCACCCGCACAGAGTCGCCGAGTTCCGTCGCGACAGCGGCCGTCTTCTCTGGATCGCGTCCGACGGCGACCACGTTCGCTCCGGCCCGCACGCAAGCGCGGGCTGCCGCGAGCCCCAGTCCGCTGGTGCCGCCAATGATGACGAGGGATTTTTCGGAGAGGGGCATGGCTATTTTGCCTGTCGGTCAAACAGGGCGAGCACCTTCGGCCGCACTCGGTCCAGAATGGAGCGATACTCCTCCAGTTCTGGCAGGCGAACGGTCTTGAGGGCTATTTCCAGTTGGGTAAGGGAAATGGGTTCTCGGGCCAGTAGAAACTCAATGTCCGAGAGGTCGCTGGGATCGTCCCGCATCATCTTGGTCAGGATCAAGTCGACGGTCCCAGGCCGATACAGCGTCAGCTTGGCGAAATCACCTGAGATTCTCACCCGTTGCGCCAACCAGTCGGGGCGTAGGAAAACATCCGCCTCGCTGAAGAGGTGCGTGATGTATAGGCCACGGGGACGGAGTTCTTCATTGGTGGCTTCCTGCGCATCCCAGAACCAGCTTTCGGCCCGCAGAACGTCGAATTGTGCCAACGGGAGGATGGCATCCACAGCCTTGGTGGTGGCGTGTTCGGGACGCGGGTTGGGAAACCCGAGCATCAGGGCCGCTCGGCCGTAGAGGGTCAACTCGGCCGGATGGCGGAGATGCCGGTCAAGCGTGGACAGGATGATCTCCGGGTTGCTCATCACGTTTGATCCATTGCGGTGGCATCATGCCATGCCGGGTGAGGCCGATCAGGGCGGCGAAACGGGTCCAGTGCGACAGGGTGCCCTCGGCCAACTGGCGCCGGGGTTTCAGTTCTCGCCGCACGGTGGCCCAGGGTTCCAGACTTTGGTCCACCCGGTCACAAGCGGCGGCGATGTGGCAAAGCACGGTTTCGACCCGTTCCATGCGGGCGAGACGGACCAATTCGTGAGGGTTAACTTTGGGTGAGGACAGAAGCTGCGACGCTGCCCGCACGAAGACCGCATCGTCGGGCAGTTGAGCCAAACAGAGCGCGACCCCGATTTCTTCATCGCTCAAGCTCTGATTGTCGGGTGGTAGAGTTGGCCGCATGGGCCGCTCGTAGTGTCCGGCGCCCCGTAGGATCGCCACTTTCAGGAGCCATTCGTCCCAATGTTCACCAGCTCCGCTGAAACCCTCCGCTTTGCGAAGCAGAGGGGACAGGTGCGGCGTTTCGCCGAGGCGTCGTGCCAATGGTGGCCTGATGCTGGATTCCCAGAACGACATTGCTGCCCAAGGTTATTTCAAAGCCGTGTCGCCGGAAAGCCTTCCTGTCTCAGTTTCTATCCGGCCCTCGACCTCTACGGGGAATGGGCGTGATGCAGGTTGTCCGCCCCAACCGGGTCACGTAGCCTCAGCACATCTCATGAGCATCCCCTTCTCGAAAAGTGTGCCTGCCTGGGCTTTGGCGGCGCACTTCGCGCTGTTGTCTGGGTTCCAAGACCTCCAGGCGCAGGCTCCGGTGAATGACAACTTCGCCGACGCGGCCGCCATTGAAGGGGCGAATTCGTTGGTATTTAATGATCTCGCGTCGTTGGAACCTGACGAGCCCGCGCACGGGGGTGTTCCAGCCTCCCGTTCCCTTTGGTGGACCTATGAGAGCCCTGGTTACGCCAACGTGTTCGTGGACGCTGCTTCCAGCGCCTTCGATGCGGTGGTTGCCGTCTACACGGGCAACTCGCTGTCCGGGTTGACGGTGGCTCCGGGACGCTACGCGGGCACCACCGGCAATCCCAGGGCGGCCTACTTGTTCGTGGCAGAACCCGGGAAGACTTACCGGGTGGCGGTGGACATTCTCTTCGGTTTGCCCGGCCGAGTGGGGCTGCAGTGGAGCGCCGATCCATTCGAACCGCTGCTGCCGGAAATCGTGACCCAGCCGGGCGGGGCGCGGATTGCCTTGGGCGGCGCGGCGGAGTTTCGGGTCGTCGCCAAAGGGACGCCGGCGGTCAGCTATCAATGGTGGCGGGGTGACCAACCGGTTGTCCGGGGGACCAACGCCACGCTTGAATTCCGGAACCTCACGCTCGCGGATGCCGGCAGCTACACCGTGGTCGTTTCCAACCTGCTTGGTTCGGTGCGGAGCGAGGCGACGGCCTTGGAGGTGGTGCTCACGCCGATCATCACCGTGGAGCCGGTGGCGCAGTCGGTCGCGCCGCGGGGCACCGCGACCTTCACTGTTACGGCGTCCGGCGGCACCGCGGCCGGATACCAATGGCTCAGGGATGGCGTTCCCGTTTCCAACGGAAACAAATTCAGCCTGACGGTGGCGAATGTGCAGGAGGCGGATGCCGGCCTCTACTCGGTGCGGGTGGCCAATTTCTTCGGCGTCCAAGCCAGCGTGGGAGTGCCGTTGACCCTGTCCCGGCCGGCGACGCCGGAGGAACTGCTCCCGGAAATCATCTCGGTGGAAGGCATGCCGACAGTTCAAGAGGGTTCGCCGGTCGATTACCTGGCCCGAACTGCCGGCGCGAAGCCGCAGTCGTTTCAGTGGTATCGGAACGGGGTTCCGGTCCCCGGCGCCACGAGGCCGGCATACAGTTGGGTGGCGACCCCCGACCTCGCGGGCGCCTATTCCGTGGTGATGAGCAACTCGATGGGAAACGTCACCAACCATCTGGTTCCCACCGTGGTGACGCCTTTGGTGCGACCTGAAAACGACGACTTCGCCAACCGCAAGCCGCTGCCGTTTGAGCCGGTCATCGCCGGCTCGAACTTCCGGGCTACGCGCGAGCTGGACGAGCCGATCACGGGGCCGACCAGCGCCGGCCGGTCGGTTTGGTGGACCTTCCGGGTTCCGCAGGACAACATGGTGACGTTCCTGAGCCAGGGCACTCCATTCTACCCGATTCTGTCCGTTTACTCCGGCGATGAACTGGCGGCGCTGCAACTGCTCGCAAGGGGAGTCAACACGAGCAGCCAAGGCGCGAGCACCGTCACCTTTCATGGCTACGCCGGGGACCTCGTCAACCTGTCGGTCGAAGACTACTACGGTGGGGGTGGATCCATCCGGCTGCGGTTCCAAATCGTGGCGGATCCGCCTAAGAGCCGGTCTGAAAACTCGTGAACCCCGTTGAATCAGGCCAATCTGCGGAGCATGAGGCGTATGAGGGCCAGGTGAATGAAGGCCGTGGCGCT
>JAYUSF010000323.1:0-10605 GCA_043755815.1 Verrucomicrobiota bacterium | reverse complement strand
GGATTGGGAAACCGGGAAAATCTACCTCAGCCTCGTCCCCAAAACCCCACTCACCAACTGATGCTCACCGAATTTACAGAAAGAGCATTGCGCGGCCTGTTTTCGTCGGACAAGTCGAGTGTTTCGTGTCGAGCACGGACATCTCAGCAGGGAGTGTTTGGCTCCAGGAACTGTTCGAGCAACTGGAACATTCACAGGCAGGGGTAGTTTGCGTCACCCGAGAAAGCATGACGCGGGGTTGGATGCTTTTCGAGGCCGGTGCCCTCGCCAAGATGATTGGCACTGAGACCCAGCGAGTTTGCCCCGTCCTCCTCGACCTCGACCCTGGCGAACTCCAGTATCCGCTGGCAGCATTTCAATGGAAATTTGTTAAGCCTGATGCTGAGGAAGCTTCCAAGGCGCAAGTCTTGTCGCTCGTGAAGATGGTGAACGAGAGCATTGAAACCCCGTCGAAGCAACTGTCCGAACAGCGGCTCTTGGCACAGTTTACCGCGTTCTGGCCGCAGTTCTGGAAAACCTACACAGACCTGCGTGCCCAGAACAACACTGTGGCTATCGCACCTGTTCAAATCGGCAACAATGATATCCTCGTTGAGGTGCGAGCGGGGTTTCGCCAGATGCTCAACATGCTCGAGCGGGGGCAGCGGATTGAGGTTGCGATTGAGTGTCCTTCATGCGGCACGGTGGTTGACGGCGAATTTTTCAACTCATGTGGCGCTACGCGGCATTTAACGTGCCCAACCTGCCATATCCGCTTCATAGCCCACTTGGATTCAAACCACTGCGTCCAAGCGAAACTCCTTGCCGCTGGTGCACAGGGGAGTCCGATGCTCGCCTCTGTCGCTTCTCCAGTTGGTGAAAAGCTAGCGGCATCGTGCCCTTCTTGTGGTGGCTCACAAGAGGAGGCGTTCTCGGTTGTGCCTGGCGCGACACGCCACCTGAGGTGTGTGCATTGTAACTGCCCCTTCGTCGCTCACAAAATGCCTGACGGCAAATTGATATCAAAGCTGCCGAGCGCTGGAGGACTACAGCCAATCACGCCTGAAGAAGCATTCCTCAGAAAGACGAGTTTTTGGGTCGATCCAAACAAAGTATCTCAATTGATTTCGAGAGTTTGTGAGGCAGATGAAGCCCTGGCTCAGGAAGCACAAACGAAGACGCTCTTTTGGCTGAAAAAGGCAGTCTCAGGACTCCGACCGCAAGAGTCGTCAGTCGTGATCAACGTTTTCCTAAAGGTTTTGTTGCAAGGGGCTGCGTTCAAGTGGGCTCCAGATCCATTTCAATCGACGTCTAGTCGACTATACGCAAATCGCCTTGAACCAAAGGACGTGCTTCGAGCTTACTACCGTGGCCAAGTAAAACGTTTGCGCAATCAATTTCTCGACCTCGGGGTGAAGGACTTTGAGGCGATAGGGCGCGTTCTTCAGACCTCATCAGTTCCTGGAGCCAATGACGCGCTACTAGACGCCTTGAAAGCCGCTGCCGACAGTGAGGATTCAATGCAAGCGGTCCTCAGACCACTATCGCCAATCGCAGAAATTCCAAAAAAAGAAGAACATTTTCTTGAAACACCACCACTACGAGCCGACTCTGTTGACGAAGGCCAATAAGGGCCGTAACGGCCATTAGGGCCAGAGAAAATGCTTCCGCTCAATTTAGAGTCGGAAGTTTTTTCATTTTGAGGGTATGTCGATCACTCTGACAGCATTGACAACCTTTCCCGCGGCCTCCTCACCTGCGCTTGGCTGCGCTTTCTCACCGACGCGCGGACCAGCCCCGACAGGGCGCAGGCGGATTGGGACGAAGCTTGGAAAATCGCCGAGCGCGGCCCCATGCGGCTGTTCCTGGCGGACATCCACCTTTACCGGGCGCGGGTGTTTGGGAGGAAGGCGGGAGTCATCAGTGGGGAGAATGGGGAGAAATATCCGTGGGAATCCCTCGCCGCCGAGAAACTCATCCACGCCTGCGGCTACCACCGCCGCGACGAAGAACTCGCCGACGCCAAGCGCGCCATTCTCGGCCTGTAGCCGCCGAGGTAAGGAGGCGGATTCTTCCAGTCGCGTAGCGATGCCCTGATGGTAGCCGTGGATTTCAATCCACGGTCCTCGAAGGTAGGGCGCCCGCGCCGCGGAGCGACGCTTGAACGTCCTCGGCATCATCCGTCGCTCCACGACCGTAGTTTCAATCTCTTCGGTCCGTGGGATGAATCCCACGGCTACCATCGTGAGTCGCTCCGCGACCAAGGCCGGCAAACCCGGCCGCCACCGGAAAACTCATTCACGACTGCTTGGTGGCGCAGCCCTACCGGTCGCCCGGTGCGTCCCGGTTTTCCAGCACGAACCAATCCTCCACTTTCTGTCGCGCCCACGGGTTCTTGCGGAGGAAGTTGAGGCTGGATTTCACGGTCGGGTTGAACATGAAGCAGCGGATCGGGATGCGGTCGGCCATCTCCTGCCAGCCGTGCCGGTCCACGAGGGTCTTCACGATGGTCTCCAGCGTGATGCCGTGCAGCGGATCGTTGGGATGGGAGCGGGGCTCGGACATGGTGTGGGACGCTAGCGGGACTTGGCCCCGGGAGTCAAAGGAGCCGCGGCCAGACTACCGCTTGAGCGTGGAAACCTCGTTCGTCGAGAAGCGGATGTAGGGAAAACATTCGGGGATGTGCGAATCCCAGACGCGGTGTGGGCTCAGGAACCAGCCGCCGGAGTCCTTCGCGGGTGCGGCCTCCTTGTAGGTGTTGAAGCGCGAGAGGTCGATGCGCCACACGTCGCCGTCCTTCGGGGCGCCGGGCTGGCCGCTGGGGCTGAGCCACTTCATGCCGGCCCACGGAAACGAGAGCTCGACGGTCCAACCGCGGTCACGGTCGGTGTCGTTGTTAAGCGTGCCGTCGATGAAGACGGCGGTGCGCTTGCCGGGGAAGTGCCAGTCGAAGTGGCCGAGTCGCGGCCCACGGGGATGCGTGGTGAAGCCGACGCCGTTAAAGGGCTGGAGGTTCTTCCGCACGAACTCAGGGGCGGCCGCGAAGCCAGCATTTTGGTAGGCGGATTCCCAGAGGAAGAAAACCTCATAGGTGGTGTTCAGAGCGTTGATCTCGAACTCGTAATAGGCGTCGGGCCCGGCGATGAAGACCTCGATGTCGTTATCCTCGTAAACCGGTGAGTTGTTCGTGGTGAACTTCGCCCGCACGAACGGTTCCTCGACGCTGATCCCCAGGTAGAGGTTCTGGTCGTCCCAGAGAATCTTGGCCCGGGTATCGTGAATCGTCGGCGCGCCGGTGAGGATGTCCACGTAGCGGGCCGAGGCCGGGGCGAGTTTCCAGGCCGGTTCATCCAATCGCCCGTCGATGGCCGGCGGTGCGCCCACGCGAAGGGCCGTGTAATGTGCGATCCCGCTCTCCGGGCAGGGCAGTTTGGATTTCACCGTTGGTTGATCCGCCGCAGTCGGCAGCGCGAAGCTGGCCGCCACGACCAGGAACCCGACGGCGCGGGCTGCGAACAATCTCATCCGGCGCGATCCTGCGGACCGGCGCAACGGCCGACAACGGAAAGCTGGCGCACGCTGGGGTCGCGAACAGGGGAGCTCGATCTGCGGATTGAAACCGGACAAACCCCGTCCGCTTACATTTGCTTAACCGGTCGCCATGGAGTCTTCTTGCCCCACGATTATGGCTGGAGTTCCGATCAAGTTTGTTAAGCCGAAGGCGAAGCACAACGGGTTTCTCCCGATGTCGCGCGCCGAGATGGACTCGCGCGGTTGGTCCGAACTCGACGTGCTGATCATTACGGGCGACGCCTACGTGGATCATCCGTCGTTTGGCGCGGCGATGATCGGGCGCGTGCTGGAGGCGATGGGTCTGCGCGTGGGCATCGTTGCCCAGCCGGACTGGAAGAACATCGAATCCATCCAGGTCATGGGTGCACCGAAGCTCTTCGTCGGCGTGACGGCGGGAAACCTTGACTCGATGCTGTCGAACTACACCGCGGCGCGGCACAAGCGGAAGGATGACGTTTACAGCGCCGGCGGTGTCCCGGGCAAACGCCCCAACCACGCGGCGGTGGTGTATTCCCAGATGGCGCGGCGTTCGTTCCCCGGCGTGCCGGTGGTCTTGGGCGGGATGGAGGCTTCCATGCGCCGGGTCGCCCAATACGACTACTGGGAAGACAAGCTGAAGCCCTCGATCATGGCCGACGCCAAGGCCGACGTGCTGGTTTACGGCATGGGTGAATGCGCCGTCCGCGAAATCGTGGATCGGCTCCGGGCCGGCAACCGCGACTTCAGCGGCATCCGGGGCACAGCCCTCTTCCTCGGCAGCAAGGCCACGGCGGCGGCCGACTTCAGCGACTGCATCATCCTGCCCTCTTGGGAGGAACTGCAGGCCGACAAGAATCACCTGATGCGTCTGACCAAGGTGGTCGAGGCGCAGCAGACTCCCTACAGCGGCAAGCGCCTGGTGCAGATGCATGGCAACCGCGCCCTGCTCCAGGAAGCCCCGGCCTTCCCCGTGGATGGCCCCGATCTCGACGCGCTTTACGAACTGCCGTTCATGCGGCTCTCGCATCCGAGTTACACCGAACCCGTTCCGGGCTTCGCCACGATCAAGGACTCGATCATTGTGTCGCGCGGGTGCCCCGGCGGCTGCACGTTCTGCGGACTCGGCTTCCATCAGGGCAAGTTCCTGTCGAGCCGCAGTCAGGAGTCGGTGATGAAGGAGATCCGCAAGCTCACGGAAGCCGACACGTTCCGCGGCACCGTTTCCGATTTGGGCGGCCCCACCGCGAACCTCTACGGCGCGAAGAACGGGCACGCTCCGGAGTGTAAGAAATGCCATCGTCCGAGCTGCCTGTGGCCGACCATCTGCCCGATCTTCGGCATCGATGAGAAGGCCGGCCTCGACCTGCTGCGCGGGGCGCGCTCCCAGCCCGGCGTGAAACACGTCTTCGTGCAATCCGGCATCCGCATGGACGTCGCCCTGCGCACGCCGGAATACATGAAGGAACTGGTCCAGAACCATGTCTCCGGCCACATGAAGGTTGCGCCCGAGCACATGGACCCGGCCACGCTGCGCCGCATGCGCAAGCCGGCCGGCGACTTCCCGGCGTTCATGGAGAAGTTCTTCGACCTGAGCGAGCAGGCCGGCAAGGAGCAGTATCTGGTGCCCTACTTCATCTCCAGCTTCCCCGGTTGCACCGAGAAGGAAATGGGCGCCGTGGAATCCTTCCTCAAGGAGGAGAAGTGGAACCTCCAGCAGGTCCAGGACTTCATTCCGCTGCCCATGACCGGTTCGGCGGCGATGTATGTCACCGGCCTCGACATCAACACCGGCCAGCCGATCCCGGTGGTCCGTGGCGCCGGTGACCGCGAACGCCAGAAGCGCATGCTGCGCCCCAACCCGGTTCACGAAACCCGCGTGACTGGCAGCCGTCGGCGCATGGCTTCGGCGGAGTTCTGCCCCGGCGCTCCAGTGGGCGCGCAGATGGACACGGTGGATTGAGGCTGGCTCGGACAAACTCCGGAAATCTTCCCAATGGCCAAGGCGGTGGAACCGCGCCTGATTCGATGTATTGACCCCGTGCGGGAGGACTGAAGGCTACTGGGCATGAGCAACGGATACCCGAACATTTCCGGCACGACGCCGATCACGACGCGTGCAACAGCCTTCCGAATGGTTTGGGCGTGGCTCATGGCCGTGGCCCTTTACGCAGAGGCTGTGGACGTCAGCGATGATTTCAGCGCTGGCGTGGGTTCATGGGTGTCTTCCCCGGGCTGGGTGTTGGTCGAACAAGCCAGCGGCCAATATGTTTACCGCGGTGATTCTACCGGGGACACTTTCGCGCAAAATGGACTGCTCAACTTGGGATCGTCCTGGCGACTGGAAGTCGATGTCCGCTTCCGCCGCTACTACGCCGACAACAAAGTCCGCGGGTTGGCTGCGTTTGCCCTCTTTCCGTCGCTGGGCTCCGGCGTGCAGTTCGAGGCGAACTTGGGCCATCGGACCAACAGCAGCGTGCAGGTCGATGCCCAGTGGTTCAATCCGGCCAACGGAAGCTGGTCCAATGTGCTTCAAGTCGATTGGATTCCGAACAGTTCGCCCGCTTACCGGATGCACCTATTTCGTGCGGCGGGTTCGGACCGATTGGTGTTCAAGGTGACCTCCACGAACGGCTTCGCCTACAGCGGTGAAACCGTCGCAATTCCCCTGGATGTCCTTAACCGAATGAAGGTGTTTGGTCTCCGCGTGAACTCATCGCAGGTCGAGTTTGGCAACCTGCGGGTCATTACCCCCTATACGCCGCCGGCTCCGCCCACGATCACGGCGCAGCCGCAAGACCAGACCGCGACGACGGGTTCGACGGTGACCTTCCGGGTGACGGCAGCGGGAACCGGCTCGCTTACCTATCAATGGCTGCGCGGCAAAGCCCGTCTGACCACCGCCACCAACGCCTCTTACACGATCAAGAACGTGCTGCCGGCGCACGCGGCGTCCTTTTCTGTCGTTGTCAGCAATGGCGAAACGACCGCGACCAGCGATGCCGCTGCCCTCAAGGTGATCGACGCCTACGTTCGTCCCGCTGCCTTTGCGAAGACCAACGGGATTGGCATGGATGGCCTCGCGCTGGAACTGACCGCTCCGACGGGAACCGGCTATGTGCTGCAGCAGTCGTTGGACTTGACGAACTGGACGGACCTCACCAATTCCGTGGGCGAGGGCATGGCGGCTGAGTTCGTTGTGTCCGGGGCTACGAATCAACCGCACGGTTTCTACCGGCTCCTGTTGCCGTAACGATTGGTGAATGCTCGGAACCGAACCTCAGTTCATTCGATCGAGATGGGAATCCCGCCTCAGCGTGAACTGGAGGGCGCTGGCCGCGAGCGCCAGTTCGGCAGGCCGGTCCACGGCCGCTTCCCTGCCAATGGCCGCAGGAGGTTGCTTCAGTTCGATCCGGGTTATTCGGCGACGTAGACGTTTTTCAGCTCGGTGTAGCCTTCCATCGCGGTCATGCCGAGGTCGCGGCCCAGGCCGCTGGTCTTGAAGCCGCCGAACGGCGCCTCGACGTGGACGCTGCTGTGCGAGTTCACGCTCAGCACGCCGCTCTGCACGGTGCGGCTGACGCGCAGGGCGCGGGACAGGTTGTTGGTCCAGATCGAGCCGCTGAGACCGTAGGGTGAGGCGTTGACCTCGCGGAGCATCGTCGCCTCGTCGTCGAAGGGCGTGATGGCGACCACCGGGCCGAAGATTTCCTCGCGCCAGCAGCGGTCTTCCTTGCCCACGTCGAGCAGCACGGTGGGTTCGAGGTAGAAGCCTTGGGCGTGTGGCCGGCCGCCGCCGGTGGCGAACTTGCTGCCGCGCTTCCGCGCGTCGGCCAGGTATTCCTCGACGCTGGCCCGCTGGCCGGCACTGACCATCGGGCCAAGCTGGGTTTCGGCCTTGGCCGGATCGCCGACGATGAGTTTCTTGGTCGCCGCGACAAACTTCTCGACGAACGGTTCATAGACGCTGCGTTCGACAAACATCCGGCTACGCGCGCAGCAATCCTGACCGGTGTTGGCGAAGACGCTCATCGGCGAACTCTCGGCTGCGCGCTGCCAGTCGGCGTCGGCGAAGACAATGTTGGGCGACTTGCCGCCGAGTTCGAGCGACACCCGTTTGATGTCGCGCGCGGCGAGTTCCATGATGCGCCGGCCGATCTCGGTCGAGCCGGTAAAGGACACCTTGCGGATCAGTGGATGCGTGACGAGCGAGTCGCCGACGGCCGAACCGGAGCCGGACAGCACCTGGAGCACGCCCGAGGGCAAGCCCGCCGCGTGGGCGATCTGGCCGAGCGCCAACGCGGTGAGCGGCGACAGCGAAGCCGGCTTGAGCACCACGCAGTTGCCGGCGGCGAGGGCGGGCGCGGCCTTCCACGCGGCGATGGGGAAGGGGAAGTTCCACGGCACAATGGCCGCGACCACGCCCATGGATTGCCGGAGCGTGTAGTCGAGTCCGCCGCGGGCGACCGGGATCGTCTGGCCATAGAATTTTCCGACGGCGCCGGCGTAATACTCGAACACCCGGGCGCCCAACATCACCTCGTCGCGGGCGTCGCTGATGGGTTTGCCGATCTGGAGCATCTCGAACTCGGCGAGGTGCTCGGAATAATCCCGCAGCAGCCGGGCGACGGCGAAGAGCACTTCCGCGCGCTTGCCGGGCGCCAGGTCGCGCCAGCCGCCTTCCCAAGCGCGTTGGGCCGACTCGATGGCGGCGTTCACGTCCTCGACGCCGGCGGCCGCGACTTCGGCGAAGGGCTGTTCGGTCGCGGGATTGATCAGGGTGGTGGTCCGGCCGGATTTCGCGGCGCGCCAGGCACCGTCGACATAAAGCTGCGAAGGCAACGTCATGGCGCGACCCTCCCGAGGCGGCCGCCGCGGATCAATCCCCCATGTTCGTGAATCGGCGGACGCCAGCGCAGTCTGCGCAGCTGAAACTTCCCGCTCGCCGACCGCCGACAGACATGGTTCAACTGCGCGTCACAAACGGGCACCGATAGCTCAATTGGATAGAGCTTCTGACTTCGGATCAGAAGGTTGCAGGTTCAAGTCCTGCTCGGTGCACCACTCCTTCGCAAGGAGTTACGCAGATTCACGCTTCCTGAATCTCTCGCCGGTCAGCCGTTTGCTACAGGTTTTGCTACAGGGTCAGCTCTGCGATTTTGGGCAATCTCTGTCACGGCTCCCGGCTGCTACCGGGAGCCACGCAGACTGGACCCGCCCGGGCGAGTCACGCTGATTGCACCACAAAGGCCGGAGTCGGCCACGACGGAGTGCAACGTTATGGCGTGTTTGATGAAGCGCGGGGGAGTCTGGACGGTCCGCATCAAAGTGGAGGGACGTGATTGCTGGCGGTCGCTGCGAACGGGCGAGCGGCAGGAGGCGGAACGGAAGGCCCGCGAGATCGAGGCGGCGGCCAAGGGCCGGCAATGGCTGCGGCGCCAGCTCGACGACCTGCTGACCCGGGCGCGGAATGAGGTTCGTCCCGACGAGGCCCCGCTGCTTTGCGAAAGCGTCGGCCGCGTTCTGGGCGAACTGCTGGCGCTCGTGCCCGCCGATCACCGAAACGGGTGAGGGGGCGCTCCCCGCTTGGCGGCGGCGAGGGTGCCTGCTTAGCTGCGCCCCGCCTCACCGCCCATGCCCCGCGTCGCCGAAGAAAAATCTCTCGCCGGTTCCAAGGCCGCCTCCCCAAAGGAATCCTCCACCGCCACCATCGGCCTCGAGGCCAAGCTCTGGCTCCCCGCCGAGCAGGCAGTGGCTGCATCGCATTTTGCAGAAGGGGAATATAATGGTGGCCGTCCGCAAGGACTCCTCGGCCTCATCTTCCTCAAATACATCTCCGACACCGCTGGAAAATGCCGAATGTCGAATGTCGAAGTGCGAACTCAAAATGCTTGGCCCATTCGACATTCGACATTCATCATTTCCCCGCGCCCACCATCGGCAAGACCGTGGACGACGCCATGGTCGCCCTCGAGCGCGACAACCCGCGCCTCAAAGGCGTCCTCCCCAAAGACTACGCCCGCCCCTGATTCACACAGTCTTCCCATGCCTGAAACCCCCGAAAAACGCGCCCGCCAGCAGATCGACGCGCAACTCACCGCGTCCGGCTGGGTCGTGCAGGATTACCAGGCCGCGGACTTCTCCGCCGGTCGCGGCATCGCGCTGCGCGAAGTCCCGCTCACCTCCGGTCCTTGCGATTACCTCCTGCTCGTGGACCGCAAAGCGCTGGGCGTGATCGAAGCCAAGAAGGAAGGCACCACGCTCTCGACCGTTGCCGATCAATCCGCACGCTACGCGAACAGCCTGCCTGCCCTTCTCGCCGCCGGCCTCACCGGCACGCTCCCGTTCCTCTACGAATCCACCGGCGTCGAAACCTTCTTCCGCGACGAACGCGATCCCGCGCCTCGCTCGCGCCGCGTCTTCACCTTCCATCGCCCTGACACACTCGCCGCCTGGGCGGCCGAGCCCGACACCCTCCGCGCCCGCCTGAAGGCGATGCCCATAGCGCACCCACTCGCCACGCTGGGCATGCGCGATTGCCAGGTCGAGGCCATCACCGGCTTGGAGCAATCCTTCGCCGAGGATCGCCCGCGCGCGCTCATCCACATGGCCACGGGCGCTGGGAAGACATTCACCGCCTGCGCCTTCACCTATCGCCTCATCAAGTTCGCCAAGGCCCGGCGCATCCTCTTCCTCGTAGATCGCGCGAATCTCGGCGAGCAGGCGCGCGACGAGTTTCACCGCTACCGCACGCCCGACACCGGCCGTCTCTTCACCGAACTCTACAACGTCCAGCACCTCACCTCGCCGCACATTGATGACGTCTGCCGCGTCACCATCTGCACGATTCAGCGGCTCTATTCCATCCTGCGCGGGGAGGAACTCGCGGAAGGCGCCGACGATCTCTCCGGTGCGGAACTCGCCGCCGCGCTCGGCGTCACCCGCACCCGCGACATCGCCTACAACGCCACCGTGCCGATCGAGAAGTTCGACTTCATCGTCACCGACGAGTGCCATCGCTCCATCTACAATCTCTGGCGGCAGGTGCTCGAATACTTCGACGCCTCGCTCATCGGC
>JAYUSF010000322.1:0-10633 GCA_043755815.1 Verrucomicrobiota bacterium | reverse complement strand
ACCCTCAACGCCTACCACAACCGCGCCATCAGCACGATGCAGGTCATCGAAGAGCTGATCAAACTCGCCAAGGACCTCGACGCCGCCACCAAGCGCGGCGAAGACCTCGGCCTCACCGATGATGAAGTCGCGTTCTACGACGCTCTTGCCGCCAACGAAAGCGCCGTCCAAGCGATGGGCGATGACAAGCTCAAGCTCATCGCGGCGGAGCTAATCACCCAAGTGAAGAAAAGTGTGACCATCGACTGGACCCTCCGCGAAAGCGCCCGGGCCAAGATCAAGGTCATGGTGAAACGCATCCTGAACAAACACGGCTACCCGCCCGACTTGCAGGAAGAAGCCGTGAAGACCGTCCTCGCGCAGGCGGAGCTGCTTTGCGCGGAGTGGGTGTGAGAGGTGAGAGGATTCTCCGGCGTTATCGTCCTTTCAAATACGCTTGGGCCAGTTCCTCGCCGAGCAGGAGCGTTCCCTTGGTCCCGAAATGGAGGCGCCCGTGGGGGAGGTGCGCGGTCTTCACCATGACGACGGCCTGCTCGGCCTGCGCCAGGGCGCGGAGGGCGGTGTTGATGGCTTCCATGTTCTGCCAGATCGCGCCGGGGTGTTGCTCGGAGAGGAACCATGGGAGCGCGGGCCGTTTGAAATCGAGCCGCACCTGCGCGATCAGCTGCTGCATCCACGCGGCGTAGTTTCGGAAGTAAGGCGCGAAGTAAGTGTCGTTTTCCCCGGTGTGCCAGAAGACGCCTTCGAGGGTGACGTGGTAACCCTGCTGGGCCAGGTCCTCCACAGCGTTGCGGATGAAGGCGGTGAACTTCGGATAGAGATTGCGGCGGGCTTCGGGTGAACCTTGGGGAAACCAATCCGGGCCTTGCGCGCCGCTGTGGGTGAACTTGACGAGGGCGATCCCGTCCTTGGTTCCGAGGAATTCCCGGAGCCGGGCACCGAAGCTGAGTTCGGGCCCAAAGTTGCCAAGGTCATCCACCGGCCCGAGCGGTTCCCAAGCCCCCGAGACCTGGACGCCACCGCCGAGGGAGTGGCGGAATGCCACGTCGTCCCGAGCCTGGGCGAGCGCCTCGTATCCGGGCACCTGTGGAATCTGCGAGACGAAGGAATCCTCCCCCTCCATGTTGCGCTGGCCGGCGAGCACGAAGAGCCGGACCCGCGCCTTGCGATCCGCGGGCAGGCCGTTCTTGGAGGCGCGATCCTTGGCCGCAGGCGGTTTGCCGATGGCCCCGAGGTAGGCGGCGGCGAAGGCTTCGCCCAGCTGGAGCTGTCCCTGGGTGCCGAAATGGTAGTGCGGCTGGCCGCTGCCCATGACCTCGAAGGCGAGGTGCGACGTGGGCACCCAGCGGAGCCAGGGGTCCGCTTGCAGGACCTGATCCTGCTGCTGCCGGAAGACGGCGAGGTTGCGGCGGTGATCCATGTCCCAGATGCCCTTTTCGCTGACTTCGGCGATGAACCACGGCAACTGAGGCGCGTTGAGATCCTTGCGGAGTTGGGCGATGAGCCGGGTGAGGCCGGTGGCGTAGTTGGTGTTGAGCCTGCCGTCGAGCATGTCGTTCTCGCCCTGATGCCACAGGACGGCCTCGAGCTGGTAGCGCAGGCCGCGCCGGTCGAGTTCCTTCAGCGACTCTTGGATGAGCCTGAGGGTGCGCGGATAGAGCTTCTGCCCTTGGTCCGGCGCGTCCGGATTCCAGTCGAAGGCGACGGTGGTGCCGCCGACGGCGGACTTGATGATGGCGATGGGGGCATCGTCCCGCGCCTTGAGCCGGCGGGCAAAGGTGAGCTCCGGGCCGAACGAATCGCCGGGCGCCAGTGGGCCCCAGGTGGCCGTCGCGTTCGGGTCCTTGGTGGGCAGGGTGGCGAAAAGAACGTCCGCTTGCGCGGTGCCGGCGCCCAAGAACATGGGGAACTCGTCGATGCGTTTGGCCCGCGCGTCGGCACCTTCCATGTTCGACTGACCCGCGAAGAGGAAAACCTTGAAGGGCCGGGGCACGTCGGCGGCGAACAGGAGTCCGGGGGCCGTGAGGGCAAACGCGATGCCGAGGCGGATCAGTCCCGTGATGAGGTGCGACATGCCCCGAGCGTGGAGACGGCCGCGGCGAAGGCAATCGGGTTCAAACGGGCGCAGGGGCGGGAGTTGGGATTTCGCAACTTCTCAGAGCCATCGGCGTGTTGGGGGAGGAACCGTCCAGCGCCTTAGCGCCCGCAGTGGCCTGGCGAAAGTTGCCGGGACGGCCCGGTCCGTGCCAGGGTCGCGCCATGAGCGACGCCGGCACTCCGCCCCTTGGCACCTGAACCATGTGTGGGCGCTATACCTTGGCCGAAGGGCAGGCGGATTGGGAATTTGCCGACCTCCGCATCGAGTGGAAGGGACCACGCCGCTACAACATCGCCCCCTCGCAGCGCGCGCCGGTCATCCGGCTGGAGCACGGCCTGCCGGTGGTGGCTGAACTCCGCTGGGGCCTGGTGCCGTCGTGGGCCAAGGATGTGAAAATCGGCTACCAGTGCATCAATGCCCGGAGCGAAACGGCCGCCGAGAAGCCGGCCTTCCGCTCAGCCTTCAAGAAGCGCCGCTGCCTCGTGCCGGCGGACGGCTTCTACGAATGGCAGGCGCTCGGAAAGCTCAAGCAGCCGTGGCGCTTCGCGCGGCCTGACCGCCGGGCGTTCGTCTTCGCCGGGCTGTGGGAGAGCTGGCGCGACCCGGCGCAGCCGCCCGAGGCCGAGCCGCTCGAAACCTTCACGATCATCACGACCGAACCCAACCCGGTGATCCTGGAAGGCGATGGCGTCCGCCAATGGCTGGCCGAAGCTTCGACGTCCGAACAGCTCCGCGGCTTGCTGCGGCCATGCGCGGAAAGCAGCCTTACGCGTTATCCGGTCGCCGCGCTCGTGGGTAGCCCGAAGAATGACACGCCCCAGTGCATCGAACCGCTCCCTGAACGGCTGCCTTGCCCGTGGCAGGCCGATACGGCGTGACCACCGGCCGCACCCGGAGCGGCCGGCGGCCCGGTAATTTCACGGGCCGGCCACCGACCCGGCAGGGCACCGGCGTTTCCAATGGGAAGAACTCTGGGCCGCCCCTCCCGCACACGGTGTGTGGATGCGCCCGTTGACGCGCTGAACTTGAAACGGCCCTTGCCGTCGGTCTCGGTTCGCAGCCAAACTGGTTCCGTTCCCTGCGAAACACTTACGGCTTGAATCGGCACGAACCTCAGGGCGTCCGACGAGCTACACAGCAAAGTTATGAATCAGTCCCCGATCATTCATCCCGTCAACCGTCGAAATTTCATTTCCACCACCAGTGTTGCGGCGGTCGCCGCACTTTCCGCCAGCCGCTTCGCCTTCGCCCAGAGCAGCGATACTCTGAAGGTTGCCCTCATCGGCTGCGGCGGTCGCGGTTCCGGCGCCGCCAATCAGGCGCTGAACGTGCCCGGCACCAAGCTGGTCGCGATGGCCGACGCCTTCAAAGACCGCCTCGAAGGCTCGCTTAACAACCTCAAGCAGGCGCATCCCCACTCCGTGGACGTGCCGGCCGACCGCCAGTTCGTCGGGCTTGATGCCTACAAGAACGCCATCTCCTTGGCGGACGTGGTGATTCTCGCCACGCCACCCGGGTTCCGCCCGATGCAGTTCGAGGAGGCGGTGAAGCAGGGCAAGCACGTCTTTGCGGAGAAACCGGTCGCGACCGATGCTCCGGGCGTGCGCCGCTTCCTGGCCGCCGCCGAGGAAGCCAAGAAGAAGAACCTCAAGGTCGGCATCGGCCTCCAGCGCCATCACCAGCCGGGTTACCTCGAAACGATGCAACGCCTGCATGACGGGGCAATTGGCGACATTCACACGCTGCGGGTTTACTGGAACGACGGCGGCGTGTGGGTTAATCCGCGCAAGCCGGGCCAGACCGAAATGGAGTTCCAGATGCGGAACTGGTATTACTTCAACTGGCTTTGCGGCGACCACATCACCGAGCAGCACATCCACAACCTTGACGTCGCCAACTGGGTGAAGAACGGCTACCCGGTGAAGGCCCGCGGCATGGGCGGCCGGCAGGTCCGCACGGCCAAGGAATACGGCGAAATCTATGACCATCACGCCGTGGAGTTCTTCTACGCCGACGGTTCGACCGCGTTCAGCCAGTGCCGCCACATCCGCGGCGCCTGGAGCAGCGTGAGCGAGGCCGTCGTGGGCTCGAAAGGCACGGCCGACGTGAGCGGACACATCATCAAGGCGACCGGTGGCGAGGCGTGGCGCTTCCGCGGGACCAAGAACGTGGATCCTTACCAGCAGGAGCACGACGACCTGTTCGCCGCAATTCGTGGAAACAAGGAATACAACGAGGCGTTCAACGGCGCGAAGTCCACGATGACTTCAATCTTGGGCCGCATGGCGACCTACTCCGGTCAGGAAATCACCTGGGACGACGCCATCAACTCCAACATCAACCTGTTTCCGGAGAAGTTGGCGTGGGACGCAATGCCCAAGTCGCTCCCGGACGAAAACGGCTTCTATAAGATTGCCGTTCCGGGCCAGACGAAGACGGTCTGAGCGGGGCACTCAGGGCAATTTCAGCCCGCGCCAAAGCCTGGCGCGGGCTTTTTGCTTCGCGACTGGGCTGTGGGACGACTTCGGCCGTGGCACTCGATCGCGGGTCAGTTAGCTTCTGCGCCACGGCATGAACCGCATCGTCAATATCGCCGCCTACAAGTTCGCCACGCTGGGGCAACTTCGACCGCTCCGCACGCGCCTGTTGGAGCTGTGCAAAGGCTGGGAACTCAAGGGAACGATTCTGCTGAGTCCCGAGGGCATCAACCTCTTCGTTGCCGGGACGTCCGCTGGGATCGACCTCCTTTTGGCGGAACTGCGAAGCCTACCGGCCTTGGCCGACCTGCAACCCAAGTTCAGCGAGACGGACCATCAACCGTTCAACCGGATGTTGGTGCGGCTGAAGAAGGAGATCATCGCGTTCGGGGTGGAAGGCATCAATCCGGCCCAGCGGACTTCCCCCAAGCTGTCTCCGAAGGAACTCCGGCAATGGCTGGACGAAGGTCGCCCGCTGACGCTGCTCGACACGCGCAATGACTACGAGGTGAAGCAGGGCACGTTTCGGAATGCGAGGCCCATCGGGGTGGACCATTTTCGCGACTTCCCGGCCGCGGTCCGAAAATTGCCGCCGGAACTGAAGGAGCAACCGATCGTGATGTTCTGCACCGGAGGCATCCGTTGCGAGAAGGCCGGCCCCTTTATGGAGCTCGAAGGGTTTCGCCACGTATTCCAGCTTGAGGGTGGCATCCTCAAATACTTCGAGGAGTGCGGCAGCGCCCACTACGACGGCGAGTGCTTCGTCTTTGATCAGCGGGTCGGAGTGGATCCCCGCCTGAACGAGACCGACTCGACGGTTTGCTTAGGCTGCCAGTCGCCGCTCAGCAAGGCGGACCAGGCCGATCCGCGCTACCTGGCCGGCGCGTCCTGCCCTTTTTGCTTTCGCACTCCGGCCGAAGCGATGGCGGATCGCATCCGGCGCCGGCAATTGGCGATGGAACAGGCCTGCAATCCGCTGCCGGGAAGCGTGCCCTACGACAATTTCCGCCCGATCAACGTGCCGCAGGAATGCGATGGGGCTCCGCTGCTGGAGGCGCTTAGCCGGGTCGTGCGGCATATTCCTTCGGCTGTGTGGGCCGCCCAATGTGACCGCGGGCTCGTGCTGAACCAGGCGCAGGAGGCGGTGCCCGCGACCCGGATCGTCCGGGCCGGGGAACGGTATCTGCACAAGTTTCCCGACCTCACCGAGCCGGACGTCAACGGGAAGGTTGAGATCTTGCACGAGGATGAGGCCCTGATCGTGCTGAACAAACCGGCGCCGCTGCCGATGCATCCCAGCGGGCGTTACAATCGCAACACGCTCCAGTATCTGCTGAATGCAGTCTATTACCCGCAAAAACCGCACCCGGCCCACCGGCTGGACGCGAACACGACCGGATTGGTGCTGGTGGCGCGGACGCGCCATTTCGCCGGCCTCATTCAGCCCCAATTCGAGCGCGATGAGGTTGAAAAGGTTTACCTGGTGCGGGTGCTCGGGCAACCCGCTTCCGGGTTGTTTGCCTGTGACGCGCGGATCAGCGACGAGCCGGGTGTGGCTGGGGCGCGCGAAGTTGACACGGACCTTGGCCGGTCGGCGCGAACTGAGTTCAAGGTGCTTCGCCGAGAATCGGACGGGACGACTTTGATCGAGGCGCGCCCACTTACCGGGCGCACCAATCAGATCCGGGTCCATCTTTGGCATCTGGGTCTGCCGGTTTGTGGCGATCCAGTCTATCTGCCCGAAGGTTTGCGTGGCGGGACGCAGACATTGCGCCTTGGAGAGCCGCCGCTTTGCCTCCATGCGTGGCGGCTGAAATTCCTTCATCCGCTCGACCGGCGGCCGCTGGAATTCACCGCTCCGCCGCCGGCTTGGGTAAACTAAGCCCCCTGGTCAGGTGCCGTGGAACGCGCTGGCTTGGGCCACGTCGGCGGCAATCTGGCGGCGAAGTTCGGCGACGTCGGCGAACTTCCGTTCGGCGCGAAGCTGGCAGGCAAACTCCACCTCGATTTCCTGCCCGTAGAGGTCGCCGGTGAAGTCGAGCAGGTGGACTTCGAGGCGGGGGCAGGTTGCCCCGGGGGTCACCGTCGGACGGAGTCCAAGGTTGAGGACGGCGGCGTATTCGAGGCCCGAAGTCACGAGCCGGACATGGGCGGCGTAAACGCCGGCCGGCGGCAGTTCGAGCCCATCGACCGCCAGGTTTGCCGTCGGGAAGCCGAACTGCCGGGCTAGCTGTTGCCCCGGTTGGACGATGCCCGCAATGGCGTAGGGGCGGCCCAGCAACTCGGCGACCTCCTGCAGCCGACCTTCACGGAGAACTTCCCGGATACGGCTGCTGCTGACGATTTCCCCTCCGATGCTGATAGGTGAGGCCGCGTGAGTGGTGAAGCCGAGTTCCTGTCCGAGCGAACGGAGCAGGGGAACATTGCCGCTGCGGCCATGTCCAAAACTGAAGCCTTCGCCGACGCTGATGGAACGCAGCGGTGCGACTCGGGCCGCCAGTTCGCGGACGAACTCCTCCCCGGACCGCTGGGCAAACTCCCGACTGAAGGGAATCACCAGCGCGGCATTGCAGCCAACCGCGGCGATGGCGCGGAGGCGTTGGGGCACGGTCTGAAGCAGACGCGGCGCCCGGTCCGGGGCAACCACCTGAAGCGGGTGGGGATCAAAGGTGAGGGCCAAGGCGCGGGCGCCAAATGTCGCCGCATCCAGCAGGGCTGCGCGGATGACGTGCTGGTGACCTAGGTGAACCCCATCAAACATTCCCAATGCGACGCAGGTGCCGCGCGGATGCGGGGGCAGGTCTGCGAGCTGGTTGGCGATGAGCATGGAAGTTACCGGCCCCAAGGGATGGTGCCGCAGCCTACTCGTAGCGCTTGAGCGCCAGCAACGGGACGACCTGGGCGGTCAGCGCATCGCGGCTGAACTGCAGGATGTCCTCAAGTGGTGTTGCATCCTTGAGGTCGAACTTGCCGGAGGCAACCCGGCGCAGCGCGGTAAGATGGGCACCGCAACCGAGCTTCTGACCGAGGTCATGGGCAAGGCTGCGGACGTAGGTGCCCTTGGTGCAGCTCACCCGAAAGTAGGCGAAGGGATCCTCGTATTCGGTGAAGCGATACGTGTATATGTGGACCGGCCGGGCCTCGCGGTGCACTTCCTGGCCTTTGCGGGCGAGCTTGTAGAGCGGCACTCCGTTGATTTTCTTGGCGCTCACCATCGGTGGCACCTGCAACTGGTCGCCTGAAAAAGAAGCGGCGGCCTGATTTAGATCGTCGAGCGTCAGCGGCGGAACCGAGCGGGCCTCGACGAGTTCACCGTCGGCATCATAACTGTCCGTGGTTTCGCCAAGCCGCAGGGTGCCTTCATACACCTTGTCCGCAGACATGAGCTTCTCGGAGAGCTTGGTCGCCTTGCCCAGCACCAAGATTAACAGCCCGGTGGCCATCGGGTCCAGGGTGCCGCAGTGTCCCACCTTTTCGAGGCGGAAATGGCCGCGGACCTTGGCGACGACATCGTGCGACGTCCACGCCGCGGGTTTGTCGATGAGCAAGGCCCCGTCCAGAACGCCAAACGGATCCTTCATTTGATGGGTTTGCCGGAGAGCGCACGCTTGATTGCCCCGAGCACCCGGCGTTGGGCGGAAAGGGGTTTGCCCGGAACGCGGGCGCCGGCGGCGGCCTTGTGCCCGCCGCCTCCGTAGAGGGCGGCGACTTCGTTGACGTTTACGGCGTCGGATTTGCTGCGGAGACTGATGCGGGTGATTTCCGGCTCGGTCTCCTCGAAAACCACGGCGACCTGGACCCCTTCAATGGCGCGGATGTGATCGATGAGCCCTTCGCTTTCCTCAACGGACGCGCCGGCGCGGGTGTAATCAGTCTTCTTCAGCCAGAAATACGCCGTCTTGCCGTCGTGCGTCAGGCGGAACGTGCTGTAGACGTGCCGGAGAAGCCGGACGCGCGTGAGCGGGAAGCTCTGGTAAATCTCCTGGCAGATGTGGCCGAGATTGGCGCCCCGTTCCACGAGTTCCGCCGCGGTGTGAAGCGTCTCCGGCACGACCGAAGGATATTGGAAGCTGCCGGTGTCCGTGCTGATCGCCGCAAACAGGCAGTCGGCGATGGGCTGCGTGATCTTCCAACCCGCCCAGGCACAGAGGTCGAAGATCAGCTCGCCCGTGCTCGGTTCGCGCGGCGAAACCCAGTTCACATCGCCGTAGCGCGTGTTGCTCGCGTGGTGATCGATGTTGATGAGATGTTCCCGTTCGCCGATGTGGTCGGCGACCTTGCCCAACCGTTCGGCGCTGGCGCAGTCGGTGGCGATGACGAGGTCGAACTTCTGGCCGCTGCGGGGCCGTCCCAAACGGCGCTCCGGATCGAGAAACCGCAGCTTGTCGGGAACCGGGTCCTGGTTCCAAACCGTGACCTCCTTGTTGGCGCCCTCCAGAGCGAGTGCGAGCCCGACCTGCGAACCGATGCAGTCTCCGTCTGGCCGGACGTGGCCAACGATGCAGATCGTCTTGGCGGCGTCGATGAGTTCGAGGATTCGTTCGACGGTCTTCGGAACGGGCTTCATTCGCACACAGAGGAGGCGGTCCGAATCAGGCCGTCGGCGGGGGCATTGCCGGCACTAGTGGCGGCGTCAGTTCGTCGAGGATCGCGATCACGCGGTTGCCCTGTTCGATCGAGTCGTCGATTTGGAAGCGAAGCTCGGGGGTGAATTTCAGCCGGACCGCTCCGCCCACCATGGACTGGATCATCTTGGCCTTTTCCGCCACCCGCGCTGGAGCCAGTTTGCGCTGGGCCACCGTCCCCACAAAGCCGAGGAACACGATGCCGGAGCGGAGGTCGCGGGAAACCCCGACGTCGTTGACGGTCAAGAGGCCCGTCTCGGCGAGGTCAAATTCACGGCGAATGATCTCGGAGAGCTCGTGCTTGAGCAGTTCCTTGACCCTTGCGATTCGCCGGTTGGGCGACGTTTCAGGCAGCATAAGTCGGTTCGATAGATGGGCGAAGGCCGGTCGCTTCGCTCAGAGTTTCTGGACGATCTTTTCAACCATATAGCATTCGACGATGTCGCCTTCGGCGTAGTCGTCGTAGCCTTCGAGCCGCAAACCGCACTCCATGCCCGAGCGCACCTCGTTGACCTCATCCTGGAAACGTTTGAGCGTGAGCGACACGCCTTCGTAGATCAGGTTGCCGTTACGGCGAATGCGCATCTTGCCCCGCAGCAGCTTGCCGCTGGTGACGTAGCAGCCGGCGACTTTCCCTCCCTTGGACAGGTCGAACACCTTCCGCACTTCGGCCTGCCCGGTGACCACTTCCTTGAGCAGCGGATCCAGTAGACCCGCCATGGCCTCCTTCACCTGGTCAATGAGTTCGTAGATGATCGCGTAGAGCTTGATCTGGCTGCCCTCGCGCTTCGCGGCCTCGGCGGCACTGTTGTCCACCCGCGTGTGGAAACCGAGCACGACCGCGTCGGCTGACGCAGCCAGCATGACGTCGTCGACGGTAATGGCACCGACGTTGTCACGGATGATCTCGAGCGTGATCTTGTCGGACTGGATCTTGCGAAGGGCTTCGCAGATCGCTTCGACGGAGCCTTGGGTGTCGGCCTTGACGATGAGCTTGAGCACCTTGGCGCTGGCGTCGCGGATGCCGCCGAAGATGTCTTCGAGCGACATGCGTTTGGGACGAACGCCATCGAGCTCCGCCTTCTTCCGGGCGTCAAAGCGTTCCTCCGCGAGCGAGCGAGCGGCCTTTTCGTTGTCCACGGCGCTGAACTCAGAGCCGGCTTCCGGGATGCCATTGAGGCCAAGGACGCGGACGGCGACCGACGGGATCGCTTCTTTGAGGCGATCACCTTCTTCATCCATCATCGCCCGGACGCGGCCATAGAATTCGCCGCAAATGATCACATCGCCGACGCGCAGCGTGCCCTTTCGGACCAGCACGGTGGCAACCGGGCCGCCCGCCTCGACACCGGATTCGATGACGTTGCCCTTGGCCTTGCGGTTGGGGTTCGCCTTGAGCTCGAGCAGTTCGGCCTGGAGCAGGATGGAATCGA
>JAYUSF010000321.1:0-10650 GCA_043755815.1 Verrucomicrobiota bacterium | reverse complement strand
CCGCTTGGAACTTCACCTCGGGCTATGAGGAAGACCAGAGCCTTCAGAACTACGATACCAGTGCGGGCCCAACCGACCTGCGCGACGTGAGCTCCTATTCCACGGTGGATCTCCGCGTGCGCTATACGGTGCCCAAGCTCGAGGCGGACATCACCGTCGGCGTCAACAACGTCATCGATACCGCCCCTCCGGCCGTTTTCACCGCGTTTGAAAGCAATGTGGACCGGCAGTTCGCCGATCTCCGCGGCCGGTTCTGGTATGTTCAAGTGAGCAAGAAATTCTAACCGGAGTTTCCTCATTCAGGCTGGTCCGCACCTGCGGGCCAGCCTTTTTTGTTGCTGGCGCCTTCGCGACGAGAAAGTGGCAAGGCACTGCCCGTTGGACAATTTGGCGGCAGGACTCCACCTTCCCCACCCAGTTACCGTATGGCCCTCCGTTCTCTCCTCATCGGCATTGACTCCGGCACGCAATCCACCAAGGCCCTCGTCGTAGACGCAAAATCGGGGAAGGTCCTGGGCGAAGGGTCCGCCCAGTATGGCCTGCTGCCCAACCTCCCGCCTGGCGCCAAGGAACAGAACCCGGCGACTTGGATCGCGGCGACGACCAAGGCGGTGAAAGCTGCCTTGGCGGCGGCCAAAGCGGATGCAGGCGAGGTCGTGGCCCTCGGAGTCAGCGGCCAGCAGCATGGGTTTGTGCCCTTGGATTCGGCCGGCCAGGTGATCCGCGCCGCGAAGCTCTGGTGCGACACCTCGACGGCGGCCGAGTGCGCCGAGATCACCGCGTCGCTGGGCGGAAACAAGGCCACGCTCAAGGCGCTCGGCAATTCGGTGCTGCCCGGCTTTACCGCCGGGAAGATCCTCTGGCTGAAGAAACACGAGCCGGAGAATTTCGCCCGCCTGACGACGGTGCTGTTGCCGCACGACTACCTGAACTATTGGCTCACCGGCGAGAAGTTCATGGAGTATGGCGACGCCTCGGGCACTGCCTTGCTGGATGTCAGGAAGCGGCGCTGGTGCGAGGCCGCCGTGAAGGCCATTGACGCCGATCTGCTCGGCAAACTGCCGGCCGTTTCCCCCAGCGATCGTCCGGCGGGCCGGTTGACCGCGACGACCGCCAGGAAGCTCGGATTGAATCCGGGTGTCGTCGTCAGCGCCGGCGGCGGCGACAACATGATGGGCGCCATCGGCACCGGAAACACCCGCGAAGGCGTCGTGACGGCGAGCTTCGGCACCAGCGGAACCATCTATGCCTGCGCCGAGAAGCCGGTCGTCGATCCGCGGGGCGAAATTGCGGCGTTCTGCGATTCCACCAACCGCTGGCTGCCCCTCCTCTGCACGATGAATGTCACGGTCGCGACCGAAATGGTGCGCCGCGATTTCGGGATCGATCACGCGGAGTTTGAGAAGACGGCGGCCAAGGCACCCGCAGGTTCGGACGGCTTGGTGCTCGTGCCTTACCTTGAAGGCGAACGCACCCCCAACGTGCCGGACGGAACCGGTGTCTTCTTCGGGGTGCGGCAGAAATCCTTCAGCGCTGCGCACTACGCCCGCGCGACGATGGAGGGCGTCACCCTGGGCATGAACTACGGCCTGCGCCGGCTCGCCGAACTGGGGGTGAAGGCCACGCAGGTCCGGGCAACCGGCGGCGGCGCGAAGTCCCGCCTGTGGCGTCAGCTCATGGCCGATGTGTTCAACGCCGAGGTGGTCACGCTGAAGGTCGCCGAAGGCGCCGCCTACGGCGCGGCGTTGCAGGCGCTCTGGGCTTGGCGACTTTCCAAGGGCGAAAAGGTCGGCATCGCCGAACTGACCGACGCTTTCGTCCGGCTGAACGCCGCCGAAACGGCCGTGCCGAATCCAAAGTCCGTGGCGGTTTACGCGGAACTGCAGGCCCTCCAGGACGAACTCAGCCGTTCACTGCGGCCGGCGTTTACGGCCCACCGGCGCTTCATCACGCGCTGAACCGGCCGAAGCGGTCCCACCTCCGGGGCGGGCGGGCCGTCGCGTTTCACGGGGGCGGACCCGCACCCGGAGCCCGCCGCCAGCTCATTCTTGCGGACCCGACGATGAACGTCGTTCATGAATGACGTTGCACGGCTCGGCGGCTGTTTGGCACTTTCCGCGCCGCGATTCCCCACTCCTGCGATGAAAAAGATTGAAGCCATCATCAAGCCGTTCCGCCTCGAAGAAGTAAAAGACGGCCTCCACGAGGCCGGCATCGTCGGCATGACGGTGACCGAGGTGAAGGGCTTCGGTCGCCAGAAAGGGCACACCGAAATCTACCGGGGCGCCGAGTATACCGTGGATTTCCTGCCCAAACTGAAGCTCGAACTGGTGGTGGCCGATGCCCAGGTCGCGGCCGCCGTGGACGCCATCATCAAGTCGGCTAAGACGGGCAAGATCGGTGACGGCAAGATCTTCGTCTCGCACGTCGAGGAAGCCATCCGGATCCGCACCGACGAACGCGGCGAGGCGGCGGTCTGAATCAACCCTGAACGACAACCCTGCAACGCGATGAAAAGACTCATCCGGTTCGGTTTCCTCGTTTTTCTCTGCGGCTTCCTGTTGGGCACCCTGACGGCCGCAGAACCCACCACGGAGCAGCGGCTGGCGGACCTCGAGGCCTACTTCAAGAACTCCGCTCCGGCGACCACCCTCGTCGGCAGTCCCGGTCCGGGACACAACGGCTGGATGATGGTCAGCGCCGGGCTGGTCCTGTTCATGACCCTCCCGGGTCTCGCGCTCTTCTACGGCGGCCTGGTCCGGCGAAAAAATGTGCTCTCCGTGCTCGCTCAATGCCTGGGCCTCGCCGGCATCGTGACGGTCCTGTGGTGGCTGTGCGGCTATTCGCTGAGCTTCAGCAAGGGTTCGCCGTTTCTCGGCGGCCTGTCCTGGAAACTGCTGCAGGGCGTCACCGCCGCGCCAAACCCCGATTACGGGGCGTGGGTGTCGCACAATGTCTACGCGATGTATCAGCTCATGTTCGCGATCATCACGCCCGGGCTGATCGTCGGTGCCATCGCGGAACGCATGCGCTTCAAGGCGCTGATGATCTTCTGCACGTTGTGGATGTTGGTCGTTTACTTTCCGACGGCCCACATGCTCTGGGGTGCCGATGGCTGGATGAACGGGCTCTGGAACGACGCCGCGAAGATCAAGGCCATCGACTTCGCCGGCGGCATCGTGGTCCACATGACCTCCGGCTGGAGCGCCCTCGTCCTGTGCCTGTTGCTGGGACCGCGCCGGGGCTACGGCCGCGATCCCATCGTGCCGCACAGCATGGTGCTCTGCATGGTGGGAACGGGGATGCTCTGGTTCGGGTGGTATGGCTTCAACGCCGGCAGCGCCGTCGCCGCCGATGGCGTCTCCGCCAATGCGTTCGTGGCGACCACACTGAGCGCCGGCGTCGGTCTGTGCGTGTGGGCCGTGATGGAGCTCGTCCTGCGCGGCAAACCGTCCATTCTCGGCATGTGCTCCGGCGCCGTCGCCGGGTTGGCCACGATCACCCCCGCCTCGGGCTTCGTGACCCCCACCGGGGCCGTTCTGATCGGTCTGGTGGCCGGCGTCGCGACCTTTGTCGCGTGCAGCAAACTCAAGGCGGCGTTTCGCTACGATGATTCGCTCGACACGTTCGGCATTCATGCCGTGGGCGGCACCATCGGAACCTTGATGGCCGGCCTGCTGGCCACCGCAGAGGCGAATCCCAACCTCGACGCCGCCCGGATCAAGGGATTGGTCGGCCAGACGCTCTGGCTGGAACAGGTCAAGGCGGGCGGAGTGGTCTTGCTTCTGTCCGTGGTGGGGACGGTCGTCCTGTATTTCATCCTCGACCGCACGATCGGCTGCCGGGTGTCCGAGGATATCGAACAGCAGGGACTGGACCTCGCCGAGCATGGCGAAGAGGGCTACACGCACTGAAGCCGCCGCCGAACGGCGACAGCCGCCGGGGAGCCGCCCCTCCCCAGCGGCGGAGCTTCCGCCACCGGATTTGACGGTCGGGTGAAGTCGCCGGGATTCGGGTCCGGTCAATTTTCTGCCGGTGAACCAACGCCGCCGTTGCCCCGGGGGCGTTGAATTCGTTACAAAACGCGGGTGCCACAGCAGCAGCAAACGCTGAAACAGCCAGTTTCGTTCGCCGGAATCGGTCTTCACTCGGGTAACCGCGTGAACATGACCTTCCAGCCGGCCGGGCCGGGAACCGGCCTACGCTTCCGTCGGGTGGACCTCGAGGGAAAGCCCGAACTGGAAGCCAGCGCCGATCTCGTCGGTGACACCCAGCGGTCCACCAGCCTTTCCAAGGGGCCGGTCAAACTCCACACGGTCGAGCACGTCCTGGCGGCCCTCGTCGGCGCCGGCGTGACCAATGCCGTGGTGGAGCTCGACGCCAATGAACCGCCCATCGCCGACGGCAGCTCGCGGGAATTTGCCCGCATGATCCGCGAGGCCGGCATCGTCCAGCAGGCGGAGACGTTCGAACCGTTCCGGGTCACGACGCCCATTGAGTTCACCCAGGGCGAAACCCAGATGGCCGTGTTTCCCCATCCGGGCTTCAAGATCACCTGCACCAGCGCGGACAAAGGCGGGCGCTTCACTCAGGTCTTCTCCGTCGAGGTGACCCCGGAGACCTGGGAAAAGGAGCTCAGCCACGCCCGCACGTTCTGCTTTTACGAGGAGATCGAGTTCCTGATCAAAAACGGCCTCATCAAGGGTGGCAGTCTGGAGAACGCCATCGTCATCCGGGAGGACGCGGTCCTGACCAACGAACCGCTCCGTTACCCGGAGGAGTTTGTCCGGCACAAGATGCTCGACATCGTCGGCGACCTCGCGCTGGCGGGCCGACCGATTCATGGGCACGTCATCGCCATCAAACCGAGCCATTTCGCCAACACCGAACTCGCCAAAGCGCTGCTCGCCCAGATGCGGAGGCCCTTGGAGCAGGCCCAAGCCTTTGGCCCGCCGCCGGCCGCGGCGTTGGAAAAGGCCGTCGCCAAGCCCGAAACCCGTCCCGCCAAATCCGAATCCCGCCCCGTGACCAAATCCGCTTCCACCCCTCCGGCACCCGCCCCGGGCGCGCCCGTGCTCGACATCATGCAGCTGATGGACGTGATCCCGCACCGGCCGCCGTTCCTCATGGTGGACAAGATCACGCTGATCGAGGGCAACCGCATCGTCGGGCAGAAGAACATCACCCTGGGCGAACCCTTCTTCGCCGGCCATTTCCCCGGCCATCCCGTCATGCCCGGCGTCCTGCAACTGGAGGCCATCGCGCAGGTGGCCGGCGTCCTCATGCTGCGGATGCTCGAGAGCACCGGCAAGATCGCCTACTTCATGTCCGCCGAGGACGTCAAATGGCGGAAGCCGGTCCGCCCGGGCGACGTGCTGCTCATCGACGTCACGCTCACCAAGATGCGCGGCAAGATCGGCAAGGCGAAGGGCCAGTGCATCGTGGACGGCGAAGTCGTCAGCGAGGCCGAGGTCACCTTCATGCTGATGGATCGCTGAACATGGCTGCCCAGATCCATCCCACGGCGGTCGTCCATGCGGGCGCGGTGCTCGGCGAAAACTGCGAAGTCGGGCCCTACTGTATCGTGGGCGAACACGTCCGCTTGGGCGCCCGGTGCCGGCTGCATTCGCACGTCGTCATCGACGGCCACACCTCGCTGGGGGCGGACAACCAGGTCTATCCGTTTGCCTGCCTCGGGCTGCGATCGCAGGACCTGAAGTTCAGGGGCGGCGTCACGCACGTCGAGATCGGTGACCGCAACGTGTTCCGCGAATACGTCACGGTCCACAGTGCCACCGCCGCGGGCGGCTTCACCCGGGTCGGCTCCGACAACAACTTCCTCGCCTACGTCCACCTCGCGCACGACGTGCAGGTCGGCAGCCATGTCATCATGTCGAACGTCGCCACGCTGGCCGGCCACGTGACGGTGGATGATCACGCCATCATCGGCGGTTTGGCGGCGGTCCACCAGTTCTGCCGCATCGGCCGCTACGCGATGCTGGGAGGCTGCTCCAAGGTGGTGCAGGACATCCCGCCCTTCATGATGGGCGACGGCAACCCGGTGGAAATGCGCTTCATCAACAAGGTCGGGCTCGAACGCAACGGCTTCAGCCCCGAGGCCGTCAAGGCGCTGACCGCCGCCTACAAGCTCCTGTTCCGCGAGGGCCTGACCAACGCGAACGCGCTGGCGCGGATCGAGGCCGAGCTGCCCGCGTTGCCCGAGATGAAACACCTCGCCGAGTTCGTCCGCACCAGCGAGCGCGGGATTTCCAAGTAGGCCCGTCCGACAGCCCCACAAAGGACGCACTTTTTCTTTGCGCTCCGTGCGCGTCTTCGCGGTTTAATCGCCGCCGTGAAACTTTCCCGTGCTGTCTTGCTGGTCTCGCTGACGACCAGTCCGATGTTTGCCGCCGAGGTCAGTCTGGACAGCCGCAAGTTCACCGTCCCCGCTGGGTTCACGGTCGAGCGCGTCACCACCACCAACCTCGTCCAGCGCCCGGTCAGCGCCGGGTTCGACGACCTCGGCCGGCTTTACGTCACGGACTCCGACGGCTCCAACGAGGCCCCAAGCGAGCAGTTGAAACATCCCGGCTCCCGGGTGCTCCGGCTGGAGGACACCAATGGCGACGGCGTCTTCGACACGTCCTCGGTCTTCGCCGACAAGGTCATGTTCCCCCAAGGCTGTCTCTGGCACGACGGCTGGGTCTACGTCGCGGCCCCGCCGAGCATCTGGCGGTTTGCCGACTCGGACGGCGACGGCGTCGCCGACAAGCGCGAGGAGTGGTTCAAGGGCGGCACGCTGACCGGCTGTGCGAACGACATTCACGGTCCCTACCTTGGTCCCGACGGGTTCATCTACTGGACCAAGGGCGCCTTTTCCGAGCAGACCCACCCGCTCGCCAACGGGCGCACGCTCACCGACAAGGCCGCCCACATCTACCGCATGCGCCCCGACGGCTCGGGCCTCGACGTCGTCATGTCGGGCGGCATGGACAATCCGGTGGAGGTGGCCTTCACGCCGGAAGGGGAAGTCCTCTTTTCGAGCACGTTCATCGACTTCACCCAGCCCGGCTTCCGGGACGGAATCGCCCACGCGGTTTATGGCGGTGTCTTCGGCAAGGTGAACGACGTGCTCGACGACGGCCGGGTAAAGCGCACGGGACCGGACCTGCTGCACCCGTTTTACCAGGCGGGTCCGGCGGCGGAATGCGGGCTCACCCGCTACGAAAGCGATGTCTTTGGCGCCGACTACCGGGACAACCTCTTCGCCACCGCCTTCAACCTCCGGAAGGTCACGCGGCACATTCTCCGGCCCAACGGCGCCTCGTTCGCCAGCACCGACTCCGACTTCCTCGTCTGCGACGACGTGGACTTCCACCCCACCGACGTGCTGGAAGACGCCGACGGCAGCCTGCTCGTGGTCGATACCGGCGGCTGGTATAAGCTCTGTTGCCCCAGCTCCCAACTGGTGAAACCCGACGTCCTCGGCGCCCTCTACCGGGTGCGCAAGACCGGGGCACCCCGGCTCGAAGATCCGCGCGGGCTCAAGGCCAACTGGGGCGAAGGCGCCATCGCCCAGGTCGCCACGAGGCTCGATGACAAACGGCCCGCCGTGCGCAACCGCGCCATCCGCACGCTCGCGGGCTTCGGCACCAACGCGGTGCCCCTGCTGGGCGTCCAGCTCAAGGCCGCCTCGGTGGATGTCCGGCGAAATGCCGTGTGGGCGCTCGCCCAGATCAATGACCGCGCCGCCCTCCGCGCCGTGAAGCCGGCGATCATCGACCCCGAGCCGACCGTCATGCACGCCGCCCTCAAGTCGGTCGCCAACCTGCGCAACCGTTCCATGATCGGGGCGGTCGCGAGCGCCCTGAACGAGAAGGATCCGCACGTGCTGCGGGCGGCCATCGAGGCGTTTGGGCGCACCGCTTCCGAGGGCATGGCGATGATGCTCTTCGCGCCGTTTCAGCAGGATCTGCCCGCCACGAACGGCGTGGATGTCGTGCTGGAACATTCCCTGATCTACGCGTTCATCGAACTCGCCGATGCCCCGAGCACCCGCCTCGGTTTCAGCCAGCGGTCGCCCTTCAACCAACGCGCCGGGCTGATCGCCCTCGACCAGATGAATGGCGGCGACCTGACCCCGGCCGAGGTCGTCCGCTACCTCGGGTCGGCCGATGCCCGCCTGCGGAGCGCGGCCAACTGGATTCTCGGGCGGCATCCCCAGTGGGGTGGCGAACTCGCCGGCTGGTTCCGCGCGCAGCTCCCCACCAACTCCCCGCCCCAGCTCGGCGCGTTGGAATCCCAGCTTCACATCCTCACCCGGGCCGGGGCCGGCCAGGCCCTCCTCGCGGACGCGGTGACCCTGCCCGGCTTCGCCGATTCCACCCGCAATGCCGCCCTTGGCGCCATCGCCGACGCCCGGCTCAAGGACGCTCCGGCCACCTGGAAGGCGGCCACCCTCACCGCCCTCACCCAGCCGGCGCTCCGGGCGGCGGCGGTGCGCGCCGCGCAGAGCCTGAATGACGACGGCGCCATTCAATCGGCACTGCTGGCCCTGGCGAGGGCCGAAAAACAACCGGCCGACGCCCGGCTGGAAGCCCTCGCCGCGCTCCCCGGCGGACTTTCCCTCACCGCCCCCGATTTCGCCTTCGCCCGCAGCCAGCTTGAACCCACGGTGGCACCCACGCTCCGCGCCACCGCCGCGAGCGTGTTGGGCCGCGCCAAACTCGATGCGAACCAACTGGCCAGCCTCGTGGTGGCGGCGGAAACCGCCGGCCCGCTGGAACTGAACCGGCTACTGGGCGCCTTCGACGGCGGCGGCGAAGAAACGGTCGGGCTCAAGCTCGTGAGCGTGCTCGGGCAGGCCAAGAGCGCCAAGGCCCTGCATCCGTCCCAGCTCAAACCGCACTTCGCCAAGTTCCCCGCGGCGGTGCAGACGGCGGCCGACGCCTTCCTCGCCACCTTGGATGCCGACGCCGCCAAGCAGGCCACCCGCCTCGACGCGTTGCTGGCCGAACTAACGAAACTCGGCGGCGACCTGCGGCGCGGCCAGGCTGTGTTCAACGGTTCCAAGGCCGCCTGCTCCGCCTGCCACCAGATCGGCTACCTCGGCGGCAACGTGGGCCCGTCGCTGACCGAGATCGGCAAGGCCCGGACCGAGCGCGACCTGCTGGAAGCCATCGTGTATCCCAGCGCCAGCTTCGTGCGCAGCTACGAACCGACGCTGCTCACCCTCAAGGGCGGCGAACAGATCAACGGCCTGGTGAAGCGCGAAACCGCGGACGAACTCACCGTGGTCACCGGCCCGGGCGCCGAGCAGCACCTCCGCCGCAGCGAAATCGAGGCGACCCAACCCGGCGTCATCAGCGTGATGCCCGGCGGCCTCGACGAACAGCTCACCCGCCAGGAACTCGCCGACTTGCTCCGCTTCCTGAAGGACGTGCGTTGGAAATAGGCGTTCGCCCATCGCGCGCCCGCCGCCGTGAGTTCCTCGTGCACGGTGTAGCCGAAGCCGCAGGCCTCATACACCGTGTGCACCGCGTGGCCGGCGGCCACCTGTTCCCGCACCCACCGGAGGAGCTGCGGCCGCGTCCACTTCTGCGCCGGCGGGATCGGTCCGGGCCCGCTCTGCACCGCGGTGACGCAGTGGTTCAGGTCCACGTCCAGGCCCAGGACGTAGCGGCGGCGCTCGGCGGGCTTGCCAGCGGCCGGGGTTGCGGTTGCAGTCGGGGTGTCATGCAGGGTTGCTTCGTTGTTCATAGCCCGGCCCGGGTGCCTGTCCGCCCCGCGCCACGCAACCCTTCATGGCATCTAACGGCTCCGCGTGTCACGGTAGCTGCTATTTCTGGCTTGTGCCCGTCTCGTCCGATCGGGGCGTTGTCCTACGTCCGCGGCCTCTTTCTGCGCTCCACCTTCGCAGCTACCGCGCCACGCTCCGCCGTCGCTGAGCTTGGGGTCGTTCGACATAAAAACCAGTTCCCGTCCACCAAACAAAATGAAAATCAAGAATTCAGCTAAAATTCGACTAATTCCGCTTTTCGTGGCCTTACTATATTTGGCCCCAGCACAAGACGTAACCAAAGTCCTAAGCACGATAACTGTAAGTGGGACCGACTCCTATTCAATACCGACCAACCGAGTTGGCATTCTACAGCGCATAGGATATCCGGCCGCAAGCGGATCATTCCTAGTAAATCAAGTTTTAATAGATGGAAAGGTTGTCGCTAAATCTGGAGACGCCTCAATTGGACTACCGCTCTATTTGGCGAGTGGAACCACTGTATCGACAGTAAACTCAGGCTCAGCATCGATTGCCATCTTCGATAAATCTACCGGCTTTCCCTCTGTTCCTATTAATGCCGTAGTGATCCCAGAAAACCAAGCAGGGACATTTCAAGTGACGCTTGAATCCTCTGTCGATTTAATTACTTGGACCACGGCAACTGCTGGGGCGTATAGCTCTAGCACAACTAAACGATTTTTTCGTGTCAGATTAATATCCAATTAGGACCTCGCCTACTATATCCGTTGCTTTGTCTCGTAAATAATAGGCTGAGGTTGCTTCGATTTCTCGAACAGAGAGGAAGGGGAATCGATTACCATGGAATCCATCATCAAAGACTCCCCTGTCAAAACGCGCCGCAAGTTCGA
>JAYUSF010000320.1:0-33772 GCA_043755815.1 Verrucomicrobiota bacterium | reverse complement strand
CAACACGCGCTGCGCCGTCGGACTGGCCAGCGGCAACAGTCCCAGCAACGTCTCGTGCTGTTCAGGCCGATACGCAAACTGTCGCGGACAACGCGTGGCTTCCCAGCATTGCCCGCAGAGTTGCGGCTGCGCTGCGGCTCCAAACCAGTGTTCCCCAGCCCGGCCATCGTAGCCCAACCACCTCAGCGGTTCTCCTTGCGGGCAGGCGGCCTGATTCCAAGCCACATACGGAGCCACCAATTTCATGTCGCTGCGGAGTTTGGTCACCACGGCCACCTGCCAGCGCTCACGGCACTGTCGCTTGGCTGCGGCCGCCAAATATCCCATGTCGGCCACGACCAGCGGCGGGCACCAAGCCCATTGCCGCTGGCAGTAGTGCAGGCTGGGTGCCAGCAGTCCGCCTTCGGACACATTGGCCGGGGTGACCCAACTGACCAAGGGGACCAACTGCACGCCCAGCACGTAGTCGTGCAGCCACAGGCGCAGCGTGTGTTTCTTGTAGCCGACAAAGCACCGGCTCTGACCGGTCTTGAGCGTGCGCCCGCCCAGCGTGGCGCGGTGCGCCGAGTATTGGCCGGTGCTTTTTTTTGAACCCCCCGCAGGCGGCGGGCAAATCCGTGGCGTCGATCAATCCGACCGAGCCTTCCCGCCAGGCATACGCCTCCACCAGTGGCTGGAGCAGATGCTGGTTGATCCGCCGCAATCCGGCCACGCCCAGCCGCGCCCGAAACTCGTGCAGCCTCCGCACATCGGGCACCCGGTTTT
This sequence comes from Verrucomicrobiota bacterium, assembly GCA_043755815.1. Lineage (GTDB taxonomy): Bacteria > Verrucomicrobiota > Verrucomicrobiia > Limisphaerales > UBA9464 > CAIWAH01. Next base: position 33,007 of record JAYUSF010000320.1, on the reverse strand, counting down.
GGCGGCGCAGGTCCGCGAAGCTCCGCCACGCCCGTTGCTCCGGCAGCATTTTGACCAGCAGGTTCAAGGAATGAACCGGCGAGAGCAGACTCAACAAGTGAACACGAAAGAGTTGGGCGGCGGTGTGTTCGCGGTGCCGACCGCCGGTGCGACCGTGAGGCCAGACCCGATTGATGAAATCGTCGGGGACCAGCGGATCCAAGAGATCAAGCAGCGCCACGGTGCCGGTGGCCGGAAGGTCGGAATTCATGCCCGTCAGCCTGCCGCTGGAAACCTACCTCGTCAGTGACAATGCCAAACCCCCCAATTTCATGCGCATGAACCTGTTTGAGAGCAGGTTGCAAAAACTTTCGTAACACCCTCTCTCAGAAAATGAAGCCAGAAATTGACCGGGTTCCGGTGCATCGAGCCGCACGCTACGAATGCCGATATACGTGGCAAGCGCGATCCGTTCCTGAGTGGCATTCGGACGCGGCTTTTACATCCTGCGCAGACAGACAGATGCGGAGGCGGGGTGTGGTGTGCGCCAGCGTTATAACCCTCCATCTGGCCAGCAAGTCCGAAGATGCAAACGTGGTCAGTGCAGGATCGGCTCGTCGTGGGGCTGCCGGATCAGTTGGGCTTCGAGCTCGAGGAACCAATCCAGCCGGCGCTCTGTTTCCCCGAGGTCAATGTGTCGGGCCATGATCAGATAACTGGCGTAGTGGTTGCCTTCCGATTCCACAAGGCTCGCATAGAAAGCCGCCAGTTCCGGGTCGTCCGAACGCAGGGCTTCCGCCAAGAGCTGAAATTTTTCGCAACTGCGTCCCTCGATCAGCGCGCACACGACCAGATGGTCGATCACCTGCCCTTGGATGCCATTGCGCACGGCGCGCATCAGTCCCTTGATCCACGGGCTGGGCTGGGGCTCGGAGAAGGGAATTCCGCGGGCCCGCAGCAACCGGAGCACGAGTTCGAAATGCTGCAGTTCCTCGATGGCGATGGCGTTCAGTTCGTGAACGCGGTCGAACAGCTGCCGGTATTTTTCGAGGTTCAGCGCCGTCGTGGCGGCCTTGCGTTCGAGATGGGCGTGGTCGACCAGCACGGCCGGGAGTTGCGCCCTCATCCGGGGCAGCCAGCCGGCGGGAACCTTTTCGCGAAACAGCAACACGCGGCAGAGATAGCGGTTGCCCCTAGGATTGCCAATGGCGGCAGCCGCCGCGTCACCGCGGTTTCCCGGAAACAGTGAGTGGACGGGTTGATGCATTCCGGTTCACCGTCCGGGCATGTGCGCCCGATTTTTCGTCCTGCTCGTCTCCGTCTGGATCGGTTTCCTGCCGGTCGAGGCGGCGTTTCGCGCCGGCATCGCGGTGCGGGTCGTCACCCCGGAGCCGTTGTTGCCGGTCTCGGGCGGCATGGGGCCGACCAGTCCGGCGACCGAAAAACGCGGTGAGCTGACCGTCCGGGCCTTCGTGCTGGAAAACAACGGGGTGCGGGTCGGTTTTGTCAGCGCCGATTTCCTCGGATTCCCGGCGGTGTTGGGGGACCGGGTGCGGGCCCGGGTGAAAGGCATTCCCGGTGACAACCTGCTCATCGGGGCGACGCACACGCACAGCGCCCCGGATCCGTATGCCTTTCCCGATGGGAAAGGCGGAAGCACGGCCGACCTGAAATACCTGGAGTCCGTGGTCGTCAGGGCCGCTGAGGCGGTGAACGAGGCGGTCGAACGGCTTCAACCCGCTTCGCTGAAGATCGCCACCGGGGAAGCCAAGGGCCGAATTGCCTACAACTACTACGCGCCCGACCTCTACGATCCACGAGCCAGTGTCATCCAGGCGATTGGCGTGGACGGCTTGCCGTTTGCGACCCTGGTGAACTACGCCGTGCACCCTGAAGTCCTCGGGAGCGGCCGCGGGATTTGCAGTCCCGACCTGGTGGGGCCGCTCTACGAACGGATCGCAGCGGCGGGCGGTGGCACGGGCATCTTCATGAATGGCGCCCAGGGGGGCATGGTGACGGCCGACAACCGGCAACCCGGCGGCGAAGCCAATTCATGGGAGGAATGCATCCGCATTGGCAATCTGCTGGCCGACGAATGCCTTCGACTGGTCAAAGCGGCGCCGATCCAGGCGGATCCGTCGCTAAAGGTGGTGATGCGCGAGGTGAAGTTTCCGGTCGAATCTCCGGTCATGCTCGCGGTGCTGAAGGCGTCGCCGCTCGGTTACAAGACCGACGCTGAGGGACGCGTGACGACTCGCGTTCACCTGGTTGAACTGGGCAGCGCGCAGATCCTGACCATTCCCGGAGAGGCCCTGCCGAACATCGGTTACTACCTGAAGCGCAAGATGCGCGGCGAACACAACCTGCTGTTTGGTCTGACCAACGACGCGTTCGGTTACATCCTCACGGCCGTCGATTGGGGTAGCTTCAAACGCTACGAATACGTCTCGCGGACCAGCCTCGGTGAGCAAACGGGCGAGATCTATCTCCGTGCGGCTCTGGAACTGGTCGGCAGTCGGCCCCCGAGCGCGAAGTAGTCTGGCGGGTGGCTGCGCCGGAAAGCATGCTTTTGGTGGTAGTGCGACTCCACCTCTTGGCTCGACTTGGCTTGGCCACGGTTTCACGCTTTGGATATGCGCTCTCCATTGCTTCTACTCGCCGGATTGGCCCTGTCGTTTCTGACTGGTGCGACCGGGCCGGCCAGCCTCTTCGATGGCAAGACCTTCACCGGCTGGGACGGCGACACGAACAAGATCTGGCAGGTGCGGGAGAAGGCATTCGTGGGCGGTTCACTGAAGGAGAAAGTGCCGCGAAACGAGTTCCTCGCGACGACCCGCTCCTACACCAACTTCGTGTTGCGGCTGAAATTCAAGATCGTCGGCACCGAAGGCTTCGTAAACGGCGGCGTGCAAATCCGCAGTCAACGCGTGCCGAACGACAGCGAAATGATCGGCTATCAGGCGGACATTGGCGAAGGCTGGTTCGGCGCCATCTACGACGAGTCGCGCCGTAACAAGGTGCTGGCGAAACCGGCCGAAGCCGACGTGAAGAAGGCGGTAAAGCTCGGCGACTGGAACGACTACGAAATCCGGGCCGAAGGCCGGCGCGTGGTGCTCAAGATCAATGGGGTCCAGATGGTGGACTACACCGAGCCAGAGGCCGCGATTCCGCAGTTCGGCCGCATCGGACTCCAAGTCCACGGCGGCGGCAAGACCGAGATCAGCTACAAGGAAATCACGCTCGAAGAGTTGCCATGAATCGGCGTGATCGGGGAAGCCGCCCATGCCCGGCCTGACCTCTTTCGAACCTGCACCGGGCCCGCGGCTCACGGTTGTGACGGCGACCTATAACCGGAGCCGTGCATTGCGGTGTGCCGTGGAGTCCGTTCGGGACCAGACGTTCACGGATTGGGAGCATTGGGTGATCGGGGATGCCTGCACCGACGATACGCCGGCAATGCTTGCAGGCTTGCAGGATCCGCGCGTGCGGTTCTTTAACCTCCCTCGGAACGTGGGCGAACAATCCGGACCGAACAATGAGGGGCTCAGGCGAGCGCATGGACCCTATGTCGCGATGTTAAATCACGACGATCTCTGGCTTCCGGACCACCTGGAATTGGCCGTGCGCGCGTTGGAGAGTTCGGGCGCGGATCTGGTTTTCTCGCTCGCGCACCAGGTGGAAGCCGGCGGAGGCGTGGTCCTTCACAATTGGGCGCCGGAACTGCGCTATTCGCCGGAACTGTTCATTCCGGCGTCCAGTTGGGTCTTCCGGAAAAGTCTGTTCGACCGCATCGGAGGGTGGAACCCGGTCCAGGCGATCCGCAACTTTCCCTCGCAGGATTGGCTGTTCCGCGCCTGGAAAAGCGGCGCGGATCTGCGGCTGCTGCCCTTGGTGACGGCCATCTTTTTGCCGAGCCGGGGCCGCGACAATTGCTACGTCGGAAACCCAGGGGCCGAGCAGGAAGCCTGGCTGGAACGGGTGCGCCGAACGCCAAACCTGCGATCTGCGCTCACCCTTCAGGCGGCTTTTCCCCAACCGGTGACGGCTAAAGGTCCCGTCGAATCCGGCCGACTTTCCATTGCGGACCGGTTGCGACGGGCGCGGGTTCACTATCCATGGAAATGGCGCCGCGCGCTGGCCCTCAAGATTGCGCGTTGGACGCACGGTCATCCGACCGAATGGGAAGTCCGGCTTGGCGGCGGTTCCGCCACCGGAGCAATCAACAAACTGCGCCGGGATCGGGGCCTCGGTAAGCTCCCGACGAGCGATCCGTGAATCTGCCCCTTGCGCGTTGCTGACTTTATGAACGAATCGAAATCGCCGGCGCCGCCGGAGTTGACCCCGGAAGCCGGTTACCTCCCAGGTGCCCGATGTGACGCCCAGAGCGTCACGCGGGACTGGCAACCGCTTCAGCCGCTCATCCACGGCGTCGCGGTCAAAGAGGTGCGCAACGTGCCGAAGAACAACGGCATGCTCACGGAGATTTGGCGGCAGGACTGGGGGTTGGACTCAGTGGCTTTGAGCCAAGTATTTCAAAACCTCATCGAGGGGAACGCGGTCACGTCCTGGCACGTCCACCGGGTGACGACCGACCGAATCTTCGTCAACCACGGGTTGATGAAACTTGTCCTTTACGATGGACGGCGCGGTTCGCCGACCTTCGACCTGATCAACGAATTCCGCATCGGCCTCGTCCGGCCGGCGCTGGTAGTCGTGCCTCCCGGCGTCTGGCATTTGGTCCAGAATCTCACCGCGACTCCGAGCATGCTGCTGAATCTCGTCGATCGGGCCTACGATTACGAAAACCCAGACCACTGGCGCCTGCCGGCGGATACCGCCGAAATTCCCTACCGGGTGACATTGCCGACGGGAGTCTTGCCGGCCTCGACCGCCCAAGTCTAAAGCTCAGCCCCGGAAAACGATCAGCACGCCGAAGTCGACCAGCAATTTTTGGGTGCCCATCTCCACGTAGCTGTAGCTGATCGTTGTGATGCTCACGATGTTGTCTTCGCCGATTTTGCTGAGGACGTCCGTCACCACCGAATCGAAGTTGTCGTGCCCGACTTCCTTGCAGTCGATGTGGCGGATGGTTTTGATCCGCAGCTTCTTGGTTCCGTCTTTGGCCGCGGCATCCAGCGGGGGCAGCGCCTTTTTGATGAGCACCTCGACCGGCTTTTCGGTGACCGGCACGGCGAAATGCTTTTCCTCCTTTGAAGCGGCCGAGGTGTGCGCCGCGATGCCCACCTTCATGTTGTTCGCATCCAACTGCGGGATCGTGAGGTGTTTGGCGCAGGCCGGGCAGTTGATCTTCTGGCCGGCGGCGCCGGCGTCAACCTCTAGGTCTTGGTGGCAAGCGGGGCATTTGAAGGCGATGTCCATAAAGCGTCTCGTGGGGTGCTCAGGAGATTTACCGCGCCGGCCCGAATTTGAAAAGCCCGCGTCGCGGGCGTTTTTTGGCCAAGCCTGGCCGCGGCTTCAACCGATCACGCATAGCGTCCGGTGCGGTGCTCCGGCTTGAAGAATTCCTGCAACAGGCGGTCCACCTGGAGCAGGCCGTCGCGCGTCAGGCCGATGCCGTCGCCGCCGTTGGTGAGGAAGCCCTGCTCCTGGATCCAAGCCAGCGGGGCGGCGAACTGTTCGCGCGGGTCCCGCCCGAACTTCTGCGTGAAGGCGTTGGCGCTCACGCTGCCGAGCTTGAGCTGGAGCATGAACTCGCGCAGGTAGCGTTCGTCCGGCGGCACGACGTAGGCGCGGTAGAGCGGCAACTGGCCGGCGTTCACGGCGTCCACGTAGGGCTGGAAGTCGTGGTGGTTCTGGTAATGCACGCCTTGCAGGTGCCCGAAGCTCGCCACGCCGATGGACAGCAGGTCCGCGCCGCTGAACAAACCCTGGCGATACTGGAACTTCACCTTCGCCGGATCCTTCACGACCGTCGTCGTGCTCGTGACGGTGTAGCCGACCTTCTCGAATTCGCCGTAAGCGTAGTTCACCCAGCGGCGCTTCGTCTCCCAGTCGGCGACGGGTGCGACGAGTTTTCCGTCGGCCTTCATCTGCCGGTAGATGCCCGTGTTGTAGGGCACCTCCATCTGGTAGATGGTCACCGAATCAGGATGGAGCGCGACGGCCTTGGCGACGGTCTCAACCCACGTCTCCTCGGTCTCCTCGACCATGCCGGCGATGAGGTCGATGTTGATCTGCGGGAAGCCGATCTCACGGGCGTAGGCGTAGGCGCGCTGGATCTCCTTCGAGCGGTGCGCGCGGCCGTTGATCTCCAGAATGTGGTCGTCGAAGTGCTCGATACCCAGCGAGAGGCGCGTGACACCGAGCTCGCGGATGGCGCGGAGCTTATGGTCGGTGAGCGTGCCGGGCTCGGCCTCGAAGGTGACCTCCTCCGCCTCGTCCCACGGCAGCAGCGCCTTCATGCCGTCGGTGAGGAACTTCAACTGGTCGGGCGACAGGTAGCTGGGCGTGCCACCGCCGAAGTAGATGAACTTCGGCTTGCGCCCGCCGATGACGGGCTTGGCGGCATAGACGGTCAGCTCCGCAAGCAGCGCGTCGAGGTAGCCGCGGATGTCCTCGGCGTCCTTGTCGGTGTAGACGCGGAAGTAGCAGAAGTGGCAGCGCTTCCGGCAAAACGGGATGTGCGTGTAAAGACCGAGCGACGTGCCGGCCTGCGGCGGGCGCTCCAGCGCGGCGAGGAAGTCGGCGATGTGCTCCTGCTTCCAGAAGGCGAACGGCGGGTAGTTCGCGACGAAGTAATTGCCGGCGGTCGTTTCTTTCTGCATCGGCGGACCAGCGGTCTTCGGGGGCGGGGCGATGGTGATGGTGTTCATGTCGTCTTCGGTTTCAGTTTCCCGTCGAGAATCTGCTGCAAGGTGTCCTGCACGCCCAACTCGACGGCCCAGCGGCGCAGGTAGTTCAAATCCAAGTCGCCCTGCTGCACGGCGACCACGCCGGCCGCATCGTGGCGCTGGCGTTCGGAGGGCGTCAGGCGGTCCCAGTGCAGCTTGTGCAGGATGACATCCTCGGCCGTCGCAATCCAGGCGGACGTCTGAAACAGCTTCTTCTGCAATCGGCGCCGGAACATCTCTCGCTCGAACTCCGAGCCCGTCGGCAGCCAGAAATCCACCTTGAGCGCGGAGCGCGTATCAATGGCGTTGAACTGGTGCGGCGGACGGAAGGCGCTGCGGACCGCCGGCTCGTCGATGTAGAACTCGGGCGAGAACGCGCGCACGACGGCCTCCACGGCCGAGGGTGGCAGTTGCATGACGAAATCGAGGTCATGTGTTGTGCGCGGGATGCCCCAGTAGTTGCTCGCCATCGAACCGGTCACCATGTAGGCGACGCCTAGGCCGTTGAGACGCCCAAGACAGTCAATGAGGAGTTCGCGCTCGGTCATGGGGCGTGGGCAAGGCTCAGTCGCTGGCGGAGGCGGTGTTCGACTTCGTCGTGGTCCGCTTCCGGCCAGCGGTCGCGGATGCTCTGGCGGGCAATGTCGCAGGACAATTCGTGCAACTCGCACGCGAGCGCGACCCGCTGTTCGCCGGTCATCTGGCGGTAGCGGGCGATTTGCCGCTGGAGTGCGTCGGTCGGGTTCATGTCAGCAAAAGGGAACCAATGTCGGCGAACCGGCGGTCTTCGGCGGCGGGGCGATGGTGATGTTGCTCATCGGGAAAGTTTCGTGTTCAAGGTTTCAAGTCACCGGTCGTCAAAAAGCGGCTTCAGCAGGGTTTCAAAAACGGCGGAAGAGCCTTGGCCCAAGGGCGAGCAAAAGCCAGAAAACCAACGTGGCGACTCGAATCGGCAAGACTCCCAAGAGGAATAGCGCAGCTAGGTTGACTTCGCGAATGCCAACCATCACGGAGTAGATTGGCGTGAACCAGATCGTCCCATGCCCTTCGCCGATGGGCATTATCGGTGTCAGCACTCCGAAGAACATTGCCCGCCAAAACTGACGCATCTCGAAAGTTTTCACGCGGCTGGTCAAACGCCACATTGGCCACGCCAGCAGCACCATTGCTGCCCCACATCCCCAGATCCATCGAGTCTCAACTGATGCGGCCATGGTTCCTTTAGTCAGCAATCGGGGCCGTCAGTTGGCCGCCGTTAATGACGTGCCCCTCGACCACAAGTCGTCGGGCCTGCGCCTCCACTCCGCCGGGATACTTCGGGTTCAACTTCCCGTCGGACTTCAGCACGCGCCACCAGGGAGTGATGCGCTTCTTGCCCTCGGCTTCGTCCTCGGCGGCGGCGTGGGCGGCGATCCAGGTGAAGATGCCGGTGGTGATGGGGCAGCAGATGTCCACGCCGTGCTTCTTCGCCAGCATGGCGCGGAGGTTGTTGATGGTTGCGGTGCGGCCCTTGCGGATGGTGCGGATCATCGCATCCACCTCGCGCGGATCAGGGATCACCATCGTGCCGGAGCCCCATCGTTTCGACAGCTTGCCTTCGATCTTGGCGACCTTGGGCAAGCCTTTGTCGTCGGCGAGCTTCTCGCGCCAAGTTTTGCGTCGGTAGGCCATAAAATCCCGCTGGCAGTGGTCACTTCTTTTCTCCGAAGCAATACACGGAGCCGTCGCTGGCGCCCACGACGATGTGGCCGTCCACGACGGCGGGGGAACTCTGCACCGGCTGGCCGATCTCGTATTGCCACAGCTCCTTGCCGTCGGCGAGCGACACCATGTAGAGGCGGCCGTCGTCAGAGCCCACGATCACCTTGCCGTCGGCGACCACGGGCGAGCTGTCCACCTTGCCGCGCGTGGCGAAGACCCAGACCTGCTCGCCGGTATCGCGCTTGAGGCAGTGAAGGCGCTTGTCGCGGCCGCCGACGATGACGCGGTCCTTCGTGACGGCCGGTGACGACATGTAGGGGAAAGCGCGGTCCTTGTAGGTCCAGGCGATTCTGCCCTCCTTGAGGTCCACGCAGAGAAAGGCGTTTTCGTAGTGGCCGACGTAGAGCTTGCCATCCACGAGCGCGCCGGACGCGGCGATGTAAGCGCCGGCCTCGATCTCCTTCTGCTTGGAGCCCTTCAGCACGTCCACGACGTGGATGATGGCGTCGCAGCCGCCAAACGCGGTCAGGCCGTCGCCGATGGCCGGCGAGCCGTTGATGTAGTTGCCGGTTTCGAAGACCCAGTTCGTCTTCCCCGTTGTGGCGCCGAGGCTGTAGAGCTTGAAGTCGTAGCCGCCGACGAGGATGGCCTTCTGGTCGCCAGCCTGAACCCAGTTGGGGCTGGAGAGGATTTTATCCTCGAGTCCGTAGCTCCAGACCTTCTGGCCGGTCGCGGCGTCGAGGGCATAGACGTTGGTGTTGTCGGTGCCGAAATACACCCGGCCGTCGAGCACGAGCGGTGAGGACTCGATGCCACCGTCGGACTTGAAGGCCCACACGGGCTTGCCGTCGGCGAGGTTGAGGCAGTGCAGGTTCGAGTCACCGGAACCGAAGAACACTTTTCCGCCGACGATGGCGGGTGAGGACTTCACCTCAGCGCCAGTCTTGAAGGACCACTTCAGCACCGGCTTCCCGGGCACCTTGGCCTCACTCACGCCGGTAAGCTGCGGGTTGCCGCGGAACATCGGCCAGTCGGATGCGGCGCGGAGGGTTGTGGCCAGCAAAGACACGGCGACAGCGAGGACCAAGGGCAGCAGGGACACGGGCGGCTTCACAGGCCGCAAGATTGCCCGTGGCGTGAGCGGTGGCAAACGAATGGCGGAATGGCCGCCTCAGTTCTTCGCCGCGAACTCGACGAAGTTCTTCAGCAGTTTCAGGCCGACCTGCTGGCTTTTCTCCGGATGGAACTGCGTGCCCCACACGTTGTCCCGGCACACGGCGGCGGCAAAGCGTTGGCCGTAGTCGGTGCGCCCGGCCACGACGGATTCGTCGGCCGGCTCCGGGTAGAAGCTGTGGACGAAATAGAAGTGGCTTCCGCTGGGGATGCCGGCGAAGAGCGGGCAGGACGACTGGGTGATGTCCACCTCGTTCCAGCCGATCTGGGGGATCTTGAGGTGCGGTTCGGCGTCGGTCGGCCGGAACCGCACAACCGGACCCTTGAACACGCCGAGTCCCAGGGCGCAGGAGTTGAATTCCGCGCTGCGTTCGAACAGGGCCTGATAGCCGACGCAAATGCCGAGGAACGGTTTTCCGGCCGCGATCCAGGCCTTCACGGCGCCCCCTAGTTCCTGGCGGTGGATGGCGTTGAGGCAGTCGTCGAAGGCACCGACGCCGGGCATCACGACTCCGTGGGCGTGCTTCATGCCGTCGGGCGCGGCGACCCGTTCGACTTCCGCACCGGCGGCCCGCAGGGCCTTTTCAACGCTCCGGATGTTGCCGGCGCCGTAATCCAGGAGGGCGAGCATGCTCAGAACTTCCCTCCGGCCTGGTTGGTGACGGTGACGAACTTGTCGGCCGCCTTGGCGAAGTAGTCTTGGATTTTCTTCACGATGTCGGGATGGAAGGCAGCGACGTTGTTGGTCTCGCCGAGGTCAGTTGCGAGGTCGTAGAGTTCGAGCGGCTTTTCCGGCGCCAAACTGAGCCCCTTCCAGTCGCCCATGCGCGCCGCCTGCTGGTAACCGCGTTCGTGGAATTCCCAGTAGAAAAACTCGTGCCGGTTGGTCTGCTTGCGGCCGAAAAGGGAGGGGGCGAAGGAGATGCCATCCAGTTTGCGGGGACGCGAGGCGCCGGCAACTTCGGCCAAGGTCGGCAAAATGTCCCAGAACGCGATGGGCCTCGTGTTGGTCACGCCGGCCTGAATGTGACCGGGCCAGCGGGCGATGAAGGGAACCCGGATGCCGCCTTCCGTGAGGTCACGCTTGATGCCGCGCAGCGGGCCGGAGCTTTTGAAAAAACTGGGGTTCACCCCGCCTTCTTTGTGGGGACCATTGTCGCTCGTGAAGATGACCAGGGTGTCGTCGTCGAGTTTCCGCCTCTTCAGGTCGTCCAAGATCGAGCCCACCATTGCGTCGAGGTAGGTGATCATCGCCGCCTTGCCCTTTTCAGGGACCGGCCAGGATTCCTTCGCGTAGGCGCCGAACGACGGAACTTCCATTCCATTGGTGCCGCGCTCGTTGTTGGCGTGCGGGATGGTGGGCGCGAGATAGAGGAAGAACGGTTGGTCCTCGAAGATCTTCACAAAATTCGTCGAGAACTTCGTCAGCCACTGATGCGAATACTCGGTGCGCCGCCCGTTTTGGTTGCCGTCCAAGCCGAACTGTTGGTTGTTACGCCAGAGAAAGGTCGGGTAATAGTCGTGAGCGTGCGATTGGTCGAGCCAGCCGAAGAATTCCTCGAAACCCTGGCCGTTGGGATGGCCGGTGGTGCCTTCCCAGCCAAGCGCCCACTTGCCGACGGCACCGCTGCGGTAACCCGCGGTGCGCAAGGCCTCGGCGATCGTGACGTCATCCGGTTCCAGGGGGACCTGGACGTTGGAGCGCACCCGGCCGTGACCGGAATGTTTGCCGGTCATCAGGGCGCAACGGCTGGGTGCGCACACCGTGTTGCCGGCGTAGGCCTGGGTGAACCTCATGCCTTCCGCGGCCAGTCGGTCAAGGTTCGGGGTCTTGATCTTCTCCTGGCCGTAGCAGCCAAGGTCGCCGTAACCGAGGTCGTCAGCGACGATCAGGATGATGCCCGGAAGCGTGGTTCTTCGCGACGGCTTGGCGGTCGTGGCGTGCAACCCGCCGCCAAAGGCAAGCAGCAGGACGGCGGACAACAGGCGCGAAATCAGCATGGCGACAGCGTAGGGGACGGACCGGTGACCTCCAATCGGCTTAAAGCGCGGCGGGCTCCGCTGGCTTTGGACGGCCGGGCCGCACTATCGCGCCGAGGATCGCGCCGACGAGCAGCATGGCGACGGAGTTGTAGGCCGCATTGAGCAGCAGCCAGGGCCACGGCTGGAACCAATAGATCCCGTCGCCCAGCGTGGCGTAGTTGACCACGGCCAAACCGGCGAGCGTGACGACGAGGAGCCTTTGGCCAAAACGGGGCAGAGAGCAAAGTCGGAGCGTGATGGCGAGGAGCAGGGTGGTGACCCAGCCATGAAGGAAGCCGGTGACCAGGAGTTCCGGGGTCATCGGTTCCGCGCCGTCCTTGCGGTAGTGAATCGTGGCCACCGGTCCGCGCCGGTAAGCTTTCAGTTCTTCGGCCGCATCGGCGTTTCTGCCGGGGACCAAGTAGAGGCCGTCGTTGGGCAGATGTTCCCGAAGGGCTTTGCCCAACGCCTCGGCCCCCTGACTGGGTTTCTCGACGTAGGCATAGGGAGTCGGGCAGGTCCAGAAGGCGGCGCCGAAACCGAAGAGCACGGCCGCGGCGACGAAACTGCCAAGTAAGGTTCGGATCATTTTGACGGGCGCCGGGTTCGGCGCGGGGCTACTCAACGCCCGGACCTCGCGACTTTCAATCCGTGAATGGCGCCGGGGAAAGCAAAACGCCGGACCTGATTTGGTCCGGCGCCTCGGGATAACGGTCAAAACGGCGTTCAGGCCCGCGCCGGGAGGAGCTTGTCCACCTTGCTCTTCTCAAGCGTCACGTAGTGGGGCAGGCCGTTGACGTAAGGAACCTTCACTTCGCCGACAATCAGGGGCGCGGCATACTCGACGAACTTCTCGTTCGGCAGGAAGCCGTCTTCGCTGATCCAGTCGCGCGGGATGAAATGCTCGACGTTCGCGATGTTGGCCAAGTCTTCGAGTTCGATGGTCCAACGATAGGGATTCGAGCTCAACCGGACGATCTTGGGCATGAAGCCCGACTTCCCTTCGACGGCGGCCCGCACGGCGGCACCGCCGCAGGCAAAGGCCTCATCGGCATCTGTCTGGCTGGCGATGTGGGCCGCGGCCCGTTGGGCATAGCCGAGCAGGACGGTCCGGGTCTTGAGGTTCAGGCGGCCCTGGACGATTTCCTTCAGCTTCTCGCTGGCGCCGGCGAGCACGGCATGACCGAAGGCATCCAAGCGGGTCTTGTCGGCGCCGATCTCCTCACCCTGCTTGTCCTTGAGCCCCTCGCCGCAGACCACGATGCAGTATTTGTAGGCGGCGACGGTTTCCTTGACCTTGGCGAGGAAGGCAGCTTCCTCGAACGGAATTTCGGGCAGCAGAATGATGTGCGGCGGGTTCGCCGGGTTGCCCTGCTTGGCGAGGACGGTGCCGGCGGCGATCCAGCCGGCGGCGCGTCCCATCACTTCGATGATGCAGCACGAGCCGTCGTCCGTGGCCATGGAGCCGACGTCGAAGCCCACTTCGGTGACCGTGGTTGCGTTGTATTTGACCACCGAACCGTAGCCGGGGCAGTGGTCGGTCTTGGGCAGATCGTTGTCGATCGTCTTCGGCACACCCAGCACGCGCATGTCGTAGCCGCGCTTGACCGCCTCAAGATGGATCTTGTGGGCGGTGTCCTGGGAATCATTGCCACCGGCGTAAAAGAAATAGCGGATGTTGTGGGCGTTGAAGACCGCGAAGAGGCGATCCATGTCCTTGGCGGCCTGTTCGGGCTGCTTCTGAAAATTGATCTTGTAGCGGCAGGTGCCGAGGGCGGCGGCGGGCGTGTATTTAAGGCCTTCGATGGCGCTGCGCTTCTCATCGCCGAGATCGACGATTTCTTCGTTGAGGATGCCGAGGATGCCGTTGAGGCCGCCGTAGATGTTCTCGATGCACTCGTGGCGGCCAGCTTCCGTGACCACGCCCGCGACGGACGCGTTGATGACGCAAGTGGGGCCGCCGGATTGGGCGACCAAGAGATTTCCGTTGAGTTCAGCCATAATGAGTTGCCGTTGAAAAACGGGCGAACCTTGCCCATCGGCGGAAGGGTCGCGCAAGCCGCGAATGCGGAAACCGGCGGGCTGGAAACCGTCGGCTGCATTCGCGGTTGCTTGTCGCCTCCGGGAGGTTTGGATTCCGGCCATGCCGAAGAGCACCTGGCTGTTTGCGGGAGTCATTTCTGTCGTTTTGCTGCTGGTCTTGGGCGGACTTCAGGTCCGTGAGCACGGCCAGCGGCGCGAAGCGGCCGAAACCGCCGCCGCCGAGGCGCGCCGGGCCGCGGAACTGGCTGCCATTACGAATGCGGCGTTGGCGGCGGAACTGGAGGCGTTGCGCGGGCGCGCCGTCGAGTTGGAACAGGAAGTTCAACAGGCCGCGAAGGCCCAGGAGGGGCTGGAGCAGCAAATGCGGGCGGCTTTGGAATCGCGCGACGTCACGATCTCCGAACTTCAGGGCAAGCTGACCGTGGACATCGTGGACCGGGTGCTTTTTGACTCGGGCCTGGCCGCCTTGAAGCCCGAGGGGCAGACGGTTCTCCGCAAGGTGGCCGGAGTGTTGGCGAAGTTCCCCCAGCGCACGTTCCAGATCGTCGGTCACACCGATAACGTTCCAATCCGGGCGCGGACGGCGGATGGGTTCACGGACAACTGGGCCCTGTCTGCGGGGCGTGCCTTGGCAGCGGTGCGCTTTTTGGTCGGCGAATGCGGCGTGGATCCCCACCGGCTGACCGCGGCCGGGGGCGGCGAATACCAGGCGATTGCCGATAACGGCAGCGTGGACGGCCGGGCCAAAAACCGGCGGATTGCCGTGGTTGTGCTCCCCGAGGAATTCGGTGCACCTGAGCTGCGCAAACTGGTCTCGCCAGCGGGGCGGACCAATCAACCGCCCGAAGCGGCACCGAATCCCGCGCCGGCGGTTCCCGAGGGGAAGGTTCCTTAACGCGAAGCCAGCCATGCGCCGCCTCGCCTTGTTTTGCGGTTCCAGTCTCGGGAATGCGCCGCCTCTTGCCGCCGCCGCCCGCGAACTCGCCGGCCGGCTGGTGCACGCCGGCTACGGGCTGGTTTATGGCGGCGCCCGGTGCGGGATGATGGGCGTGGTGGCCGATGCGGCGTTGGCCGCGGGTGGCGAGGTGATCGGGGTTTTGCCGCGGGCACTGCGGGACCGTGAACTGGCTCATCCTGGCCTCACCGAGTTACGCTTGGTGGATTCGATGCACGAACGCAAGGCCCTGATGGCCGACCTGGCGGACGGTTTCATCGCGCTGCCCGGCGGTTTTGGAACGCTGGACGAGTTCTGCGAAGTGCTGACCTGGGCTCAGCTCGGAATTCATGCCAAGCCGTGCGGTCTGCTGAATGTGGAAGGTTACTTCAATGGATTCCTTGCCCAGGTCGCGTCGGCGGTCCGCGCCGGGCTGATGCGGCCCGAACATCGCGAGCTGATTCTGGATGAAGCACACCCGGAGCCTTTGCTGCGGCGGATGCACGCGTTCAAACCTGTAATCAAACCCAAGTGGGTCGCCGCGCCGGAACGTTGAACGGTTCTTGGCGGTGGCCGGGGAGCACGCCCTACGCGGAGCTTGACCTGACGGGAAGATTCCGGCAGTTCTCCCCGCGTTTAATGGATGTGCCCGATCGGTTTGCGAGTTGATTTGCTGGCATGAAGCCGGTCCGGGTTCATCCGTCCGCCCACAATTTTGTGAACAACAATTTCATCTCCCGCCACGCCGTCCTGTTGGCCGGATTGGTCAGTGCGATTTTAGCCTGCACGCCGGCAATCGGGGCCGCGGGTGAGACGGTCGTCTTCGACAACTCCACGAATCCGTTGGACAAGTGGATCTCCGCGACGGGCAAGAAAGAGATCGGGGACGAGATCACGCTCGCTGGAAGCGCCCGGGCGGTGACCTCGTTCGTCTTCGAATACTTCGGCGATTTCGCGCCGGGCGCCAATGCGAGCGCCACCGCCCTCGTCCGTTTCTACAAGAATGACGGCGGGCTTCTGGCAGGCACCTCGATTCCCAAGCCGGGCAGTCTCCTGTGGGAAAGCGCGCCGTTTCAGGTGCTGGACGGCTTTCGGGGGGTGTCGCTTTCCGTCCCCAACGTGCTGGTGCCGGACCGGATCACTTGGAGTGTTGAGTTCAATGGGTTGGCCGGAACGGCTGGCAATCAGGCTGGGTTGTCGATTTCGGATCCGGTCTCGGTCGGTGCAATCCTGCCGTCCAGCGGCGGCAGGACGGTGGTGGGCAGCTACAGCGACTATTGGTTCAGGACCGCGGCCACGGCGGATTCTTGGGCGTTGGAGAACATCGACCCGGGCAAAGCAAACTTCTACGCCAAGATCGGCGCCGTGCCGGAACCGGGCACCGTCGCACTGTTCTCGGTGGCCGGCGGGTTTCTGTTCCTGATCCACCGGCGTCAGTCCCGCTAAAAGGGCTCCCAACCCGCCCTCGCCGGCCATGGATGTCCCCGTTCCTGCACCGGCGAATCCGCCGCCTCCGCTCCGGGTGTTGGTGGTCGAGGACTCGGAGTTCGACGCCCGCATTCTGGTGGCCCAGCTCCGCACGGGGGGCTGGCAGGTCGCTTTCAAGCGGGTCGACTCCGCCGCCTCGCTGCTGGCAATCCTGCGGGCGGAAGCGTGGGACCTGATCCTTTGCGATCATTCGATGCCCGGTTTCAGCGCGCCCGAGGCCCTCAAGCTCCTCCAGGAAACCGACCTCGACATCCCGTTCATCATCATTTCCGGCGGGATCGAAGAAGGCGTCGCGATCGATGCCATGAAGGCCGGCGCGCAGGATTTTCTCAAGAAGGGTGACACCGGCCGGTTGATTCCGGCCGTGCAGCGCGAACTGCGCGATGCCGCCGTGCGCCGGGCCCGGCGCGACGCGGAGGAAACCCTGCGCGACAGTGAGCTGCGCTACCGCTCCGTCTGGGAAAACTCGACGGATGCCGTGCTGCTGCTCGACCTCGCCGGCATCATCCGCTTTGCCAATCCGGCGGTTCAGACCGTGTTCGGCTGGGCCCCGGGAGAACTGGTCGGGCACCCCCTCGACGCGCTCCAACCGGCGGAATTCGGCCCCGGGCATTGGTGGGCAAATCTGCGGGCGGCCGGGGCCACCAAGTCGGACGCGACCGTCGGTCGCCGTCGCGACGGTTCGGCCGTCGAAATCGATGTTGCGGGAACCGAACTGAGGATGGGTGACCAGCTATGGGTCGTGTTCTTTTGCCGCGACGTGACCGAACGAAGGCGCGTCGAACGGGAACTGCAGCATACGCGCGAGGAATTCGCCGCCGCCCGGGAGATCCAACAGCGGCTCTTCCCGAAGTCCGCGCCTGAACTGCCCGGCTATG
Source organism: Verrucomicrobiota bacterium (assembly GCA_043755815.1). Lineage (GTDB taxonomy): Bacteria > Verrucomicrobiota > Verrucomicrobiia > Limisphaerales > UBA9464 > CAIWAH01. The sequence continues at coordinate 15,938 of JAYUSF010000320.1, read as the reverse complement.
AGATCGCCGGCATTTCGCAGCCGGCGGTGGCGACGGGTGGCGATTATTTCGACTATCTGCCGATGAGTGACGGGGCGCTGGGGATCGTCGTGGCGGACGTCAGCGGCCACGGGCTCGGGCCGGCGCTGCTGATGGCGGAAGCCCGGGCCTATCTGAGGCCGCTTTCGCGCCGATATCCGACGCCGGCGGAAATTCTCGACGAAGCCCAGCGGCTCCTGACCGAGGACCTGGGCAGCGAGCGTTACATCACGCTTTGCCTTGTCCGCCTCGAGCCCGCGACCCGGCGGCTGACGTTTGCCAATGCCGGACATCCCGCGGCCCAGATCCTTGACCGCTCCGGCAACCTCAAGGCGGTGCTCAAGCGGACCGGCCGGGCGCTGGGACGACAAGGCGAGGCCCCGTTTGCCGCAGGTCCGGGGTTGACCCTGGAACCGGGCGATTTGGTGCTGCTGCTCACCGACGGCATCGACGAAGCCATGCGAGCCGACGGTGAATGTTTCGGGATCGAACGGGCCTTGGCCATCGTCCGCGAGAACTTGGACCGGCCGCTGGTGGAACTGGTCAGCCTGCTCTGTCAGGCGGCCCGCGATTTCACCGCGCCGGACCCCCAGAATGACGACCTGACCGTGGTGCTGATCCGCGTGCGCTGAAGCGGCGTCCGGCGTATGGGCTTATCGTTTCTTGAGCCGAACTTCCGCGGATCGGCCGTGGGCGTCCAAGCCTTCGAGGGCGGCGAATTTCTGCACGGCCTTGAGGGCCTTGCGGACAGCCGGCTTTCCATATTCCACCACGCTCGTCCGGCGCTGGAACTGGTCCACCGTAAGGCCGGCGAACGACGCTCCGGCGCCTCCCGTCGGCAGCGTGTGACTGGGTCCGGCCACGTAGTCGCCCAGGACCGTCGGCGAGTCATTCCCAAGGAAGATCGCCCCCGCGGTCACGATGTCGGCCGACACCCGCCGGGCGTTTCGGACCATGACCTCGCAGTGTTCGGGCGCTAGCTGGTTGACCAGCCGGGTGGCGGCCGCGAGATCCTTGACGAGGATCATCCAGCCGTTGTGGGCGAGCGCTTTTGCGATGAACTCGTGGCGGGAAAGTCTCGCGGTCTGCCGGGTGAGCTCACGCCCAACCGACTTGAGCAGCTTGGCCGAAGTGGTCACCAGCCAGACCCGTTCGTGGCCTGATCCGTGTTCCGCCTGGGCCAGCAGGTCGGCGGCGATGTAGGCGGGATCCGCCGTGTCGTCCGCCAGCACGCAGACTTCGCTCGGTCCCGGCAGCAGGTCCACCGCGACGTGGCCGAAAAGCAGGCGCTTGGCGGCGACCACGTAGGCATTGCCTGGCCCGAAAACCTTCTGCACGCGCCGGATCGTGGCCGTTCCCAAGGCGAGGGCCGCAATCGCTTGGGAACCGCCCGCCCGGTAGATTTCCGTCGCGCCGGCCGTCCGGGCCGCGAAGAGCAGGGCCGGGTTGATCCGGCCGTCCTTGTCGGGCGGCGTGCAAACGACGATCTCCTGACAGCCGGCGGCCTTGGCCAGCGTGATGGTCATCAGGGCGGTGGACACCAGCGGGGCGGTGCCCCCGGGAATGTAGATGCCGACCCGTGGAAACGGATCGAACTTCTCGCCGACGGTGGCGCCGTGGGAATTGCGCATCTGCCAGCCGCGCCGGAGCGAGCGCCGGGCAAAGGCGGCGATGTTCCGATGGGCTTCCTTCACCGCCGTCCGGAGCGGTTCATCGGCCCGCAGGGAGGCTTCCATCAGCTCGGCGGCGGTCACCGGCAGTTGCTCCGCCGTCACCTTGGCCCCGTCGAACCGCTCGGTGAATTCGAGCAGGGCTGCGTCGCCGCGTTCCCGGACGGCTTGGATGATGGCCTGGGTGCGGGCCTCAATCTGGGGGTCAAACAGGCTCGAAGGCGCCTGCAAGGCGGCCAGTTGGGCGGCGAAATCGGGATCGGAATGGCGGACTGTTCGCATCGGCGGGCACAGTAAGGACCCTCGGCGGGACAAGTCAAAGTGTGCGCGGATTTGGCGCCATTCAGGTGAGCGAAACCCGACGCGTGGTTTCCCGCTTCCAGTGTCCCCAAGTCCCGCTTGCGCACCGGGGAAATTGAGTGTTATGGTCTTCCCACACAGCACGCAGTTGGCTAAACCATTTTCCCTATGCACATGAACATCCTACCACGTCGGACCGGTCGGCCGGGTTTCACCCTCATTGAGCTGCTCGTCGTCATCGCCATCATCGCCATTCTTGCCGGCATGTTGTTGCCGGCCCTGGGAAAGGCCAAAACCAAGGCGCAGGGCATCCTGTGCATGAGCAACACCAAGCAGATCATGCTGGCGGTGCACCTCTACACGGGGGACAACCGGGAGGAATTCCCCATGATCACGCACGGGGGTTCGGCTCAATCCGGCGCGGTGATCAATGAGAACAGCGCCACTGGCGAACGTCCTTGGGTGACGGGGTGGCTTGATTGGGGCACCAGTTCCCACAATACCAACAAGCTCTTCCTCACCGACTCCCGCTACGCCGTGCTAGCCCGGTATTCCGGAGCGACAGCCAAGCTCTATAAGTGCCCGGCCGACATCTTGGTCCATCCGACCCAGCGGGCGAGGCGATGGACTGAGCGGGTTCGCAGCATCTCGGGCAATGGGGCCATCGGTCGCGGCAACAAGACCGCCGGCGACGGTTTGCTCCAGTGCGAAAAACTGTTCATCCGCACAACGGACGTAACCCGTCCGGCGCCGTCCGAACTGTGGATGTTCCTCGATGAAAACCCCGACTCCATCAACGACGGAGCATTTTTTAACGCCCAGCAGGATCGCCGCTGGATTGACATGCCTGCCAATTACCACAACGGCGCCGGTGGACTTTCATTTGTGGATGGCCACAGCGAGATCAAGAAGTGGAAAACGACCGTCCTCAAGGAAAAGCCCAATTTTACCTATTCGGCACCTTCGGTTCCCGCCAACGATCATGACTGGGGTTGGCTGTTGGATCGCACCTCCTATAACGACAAACGCACGCGCTGACCATTTCAAGAATTCCAATGCAGCAAGGCCCGCCGAACGGCGGGCCTTCTTGTTTTTCGACACGCGCAAAAGGCCGTGAAGCTGAAGGCTGCCGTCGGAAGTCGTGCCAGGGCAGGGCCTTTTCCCACCGCATCTGCGCTCCGGTAATTCTGACGAGCGGTTTGATGGGGATCCGTTTTCCCTTCGCCCCGATACTCCACGAGCACCGGCCAGCCGCCCGGTTTCGGCCCCAACCAAAGGGGCTGAATGATTTCGAACGGATGGTCGCCGGATTCTTGAGCGGAGATTCGTCCGCCGGTCAGGCCTTGGGTTGGCCGGCATTTCTAGCCGCTGGGCTGCCTCTCGCGGGTCGTTTTCCAGACTCGCTTCTTCCACCAACTGATCCTTACACCGGCCTTGCGCACCTCGGAAATCGTGTGTTATGGTCTTCCCACACACCACACGATTGGTCTGAACCATTGTCTCCTATGCAAATGAACATCCTTCAGCGTCGGACGGGCCCGCGGGGTTTCACCCTCATTGAGCTGCTCGTCGTCATCGCCATCATCGCCATCCTTGCCGGCATGTTGTTGCCGGCCCTGGGAAAGGCCAAAACCAAGGCTCAGGGCATCCTGTGCATGAGCAACGGCAAGCAGCTCATGTTGGGATGGACCCTTTATTCAGGTGATAACCGAGACGAGATTTGCCTCTCATCAGGGTTGGGCGGTTTGGTGTCGACGCATAGCCCAACCAAGAACTATCCCCTGAATCAGTGGTGCATGGGGACGATGCATCAGGCGCCGAGTTGGACCAATGGAATCCTGATCATGGACTCCCTGATGTTTAAGTACGTGGGCTCGTTGGCGGTTTACAAATGCCCCGCTGACCGGGCAACGACCAAGAGTCCGTTTGGCCGTGGCGGGGGGGTCCCGAAAGTCCGGAGTCTTGCGATGAGTGCCTTCATGAACCCCATCAAGGGGCAGGAATGGGGTTCCGGGAGAGCGTATCGAAAGCAGGGTGACTTCATTCTTGGCCCTTCAATGACTTGGGTGACGATTGATGAGAATCCGGTCTCGATCAACGACGGATGGTTTGTTCATGCAGCCAAGAACTCGTATGTAGACTATCCGGCTTCCTACCACAACAACGCGGGCGGCCTCTCTTTCGCCGATGGCCACTCTGAGATTAAAAAATGGAGGTCGCCGATCATCCTAACTTACGGCAAGGCCGCATCCCAAAATAGGGTGCTTGATACGCAGGACGCCACGTGGTTATACGAGCGGACCACAACCTTCTGAAAAAGATCGTGAGGTCGCAACTGCAGCCAAGCGATGGTGGTCTGTCAGAAATTCGGGGTATTCCCTGCCGGTGGGCTGAGCGTGAAAGGTCTAAACTTCCAAGAAGTTGACTGGGCGAAGTTTTGCCTCTGCCTCGGGCGGGCGGAACATCGGCCAATGACCTCAGCAACGACTGTAGACTAATCTCCGGCTGACGGGCATCCGGAAGGCCGTGAAGAAAGACGGTGGGGGTCATAGCTGACCCCAGCGGCTTGGGGCCGTGACTGGATGGCCTGCGATTTTGGTTGGGTGTCCCCAAAGGCGACGCGATGGAAATACTCCCCTTCGCGTTCCGGTAGATTTCGAGGGCCCGCCGTTTGGCGGGCCTTCTCCGTTTCGGCCACCTGCGAACCGGGTGACAGCCCGCTATCTTTGTCTCCGAAATACAATCAGATGCTGCCTTGGCAGGGTCCGGATTGTTTCCACGAAGTCGAGCGGATGCAGCCCCATCTCCTTACGCACCTGGGCCTCGGTCATCTTGTGCAGGGGTTTGATCGGGATCCATTTCTCCTCGCCCCGATACTCCACGAACACGAGCCGGCCGTCCGGTTTCAGCGCTTGGCAGAGGGACTGGATGATCTCAAACGGGTGATCACACTCGTGGTAAACGTCGACCAGCAGGGCCAGGTCGAGGGAGTTGGTCGGCAGATTCACGTTGGTCACGCTGCCCAAGACGGGCACGACGTTGGTGACGCCGTGATGTGTCGCGTTGGTCCGCAGGATCGCCAGCATCTCCGGCTGGATGTCGTTGGCGAAAACCCTTCCGCCCGGGCTGACGCGTCGGCCCATGCGCCAGGAAAAATAGCCGCTGCCGGCACCGACGTCGGCCACCGTCTGGCCCGACCGGAGGTCCAGCGCTTCGAGCAGGCGCGTCGGCTGTTCCTCCTCCTCGCGCTCCTCGCGCTCCAACCACATTGCCCCCTGGTGGCCCATGTAGTGGGCGATCTCCCGCCCGAGAAACCACTTGCCGACCCCGTCGAAGGAGCCGGGCCGGGTCTCGTAGAGCGGTGCCGGAAGGGATCCCGCCACCCCGTTGGTCGGACTCGACTCCGCCGCCAACAGCCCGGCGGCCACGAGGACGGCTGAAACAACGAGGCCGACCCACCGGTGGAATGGCCACGGCGTGTGAAAAAGTCTCTGAGGATTCATGTGCCAGGGACCCAACCTGAAAGTGGCACGCCAGCATAGCGCCAATACCGCCGCCCAATTCCGCAGGACCCGGTGCCGGGGTTACCGCACGTTGGCCAGCACCACTCGAAATCCGATGTTCTGGTGGTTGCGATCGGGGTCGAGCGCGACCCGGCTTGCTGAACGCGCAAAGGCGGATCCCAAGTCATAGCTGCCACCACGGATGACGCGGAGCGTGCCCGAAGTCGCGCCCGTGGGATTCGTCATCGCCGCGGTCGGATACAGGTCATACCAATCGGAGCACCACTCAAAGACGTTTCCGTGCATGTCGAAGAGGCCAAAGGCGTTGGGTTGCTTGGCGCCACTGGCATGGATTTGACCGGAGGCATTGCTGGCGGTCCAAGCGAAGCCGCCCAACAGCGAGCTCTCGTCACCGAACGAAAACGCGTTGGTCGATCCCGCGCGGGCCGCGTATTCCCATTCCGCCTCAGTGGGCAGGCGATACTCTTGCCCTGAGGACAGTCGCCCCGCCTCACGTTCCCGGGCCGTCAATTGGGTGCAATACTCGACGGCCTCGTCCCAACTGACGCCTTGGACCGGAAGTGCGGGGCCGGTTGTGCCGCTCGGATTGCGGCCCATGACGTCCTGAAAGCTCGCCTGGGACGTTTCTTCGGCTTGCATCCAGAACCCGCCCGAAAGCGTCACGGAATGCTGAACTTCGTCTTTGTCACGGCCGGCCGCAGTGGCGGGACTGCCCATGATGAACGTTCCCGGAGCGATCCAGACGAAGCCGCGGGTCGCCGCCGCGTTGGTTCCCTCGATCGCCCGGTAGTAGCGTTGGGCGGAACCTGCGGCCAAGTCCACGGTTACGCTGGCGGCGGTTCCAAGGACCACATTGGTCAGGGTGGTCCACGTTGCGTTGGTGGCCAGCGATTCCGTCCATTGGATCATCTGCGTCGTCCCCGCTTCGCCGGTCAGACTGAGTTTGGGCACCATTTCGACCGCCAGAATGGCCGAGTTGGGCGGCGCCCCAATGGTGACCACGGGAGCATTGGTGTAGCCGGCGCCGCCTGCCGTCACCGCGATTTGCGCGAGCCGGTTGCCGGTCAGGGTTGAGGTGGCCGAAGCCCCGGTGCCGCCTCCGCCGGAGAAGGTCACGACTGGCGGGTTGGTGTAGCCGTCACCGGCATCGGTCAGCGTCACGGCGCTGATCCTGCCCGCCATCAGCGTGGCCACCGCGGTTGCTTGGCGGCCGGCGAACACTACCGACGGCAGGGAGAGCAGGGTAAGGATGGCCCACAGAAAACGCATGGGGCCATCGCAGCGGAGGGAACGTCATGGGACAAGGCGGAACCGTGGGATGGCCGGCCGCTCAGACGTAGGATGGATATATCGGCTCAAACATCCGGCCGCGGATGTCGGCGACAAGGTCATCCGGCCGGGTTCGCACGGCGAGTCCGAGGGTGAAGGCCTTTTCGGCCACCGCCACCGCGAGGCCGAGCGACACGGAGCGGATCTTGGTGAGCGAAGGATACACCCGGCCCAACGCCAGATCCTCCGGTTGCACCAGTTGCGCGAGGGTGCGTGCCGCGGCAAGGAACATGTCGTCCGTGACCTCGCGGGCTTCGCTGGCGAGCGCGCCAAGGCCGACGCCCGGAAAGATGTAGATGTTGTTGCCCTGGCCGGGGACGTGCCGCACGCCGTTAAATTCCACCGGGGCGAACGGGCTGCCGCTGGCGAAGATCGCGCGTCCGCCCGACCACGAATAGGCCTGCTCGGCGGTGCACTCCGCCTTCGAGGTGGGATTCGACAGGGCGAACACGATGGGGCGCGGATTGAACGCGGCCATGTCCGCGACGACTTCTTGCGTGAAGCCGCCGGCGGTTCCGGAAACCCCGATCAGCGCGGTCGGTCGAAGCGCCTTCACGGCTTCGGCCAGGGTCGGGACCACGGCATGTCGATGAGCGAAGGGTAGCTTGTGTTCCGCCAGCGTGTCGCCGCGGTCCTGCACGACGAGGCCCTTGGAATCCACAAACCAGCAACGTTCTTGGGCTTCCGCTTCGCTGAGCCCCTCTTCACGCGCCGCCGCCACGAACAGGTCGGCGATGCCCGTGCCGGCTTCGCCCGCGCCGAGGAACAGCAGCTTCTGTTCGGCCAGCTTGCCGCCGGTGAGGCGGAGGCCGGCGATGATGCCGGCGAGCGCCACGGCCGCGGTGCCCTGGATGTCATCGTTGAAGCTGGGCAGGCGCGACCGGTAATCGTGCAGCAGGCGGAAGGCGTTGGTGTTGCCAAAATCCTCCCACTGGAGCAGCGCCTTCGGAAAGACGGCGCGCACCGCGTCGACGAACTCGGCGATGAAGGTGTCGTAGTCGGCGCCGCGCACCCGCTTCTGGCGGAGACCGATGTAGAAGGGATCCGCGTGCAGCTTCTCGTTGTCGGTGCCGACGTCGAGCGTGATGGGCAGCGTGTAGTAGGGATGCACGCCCGCGCAGGCGGTGTAGAGCGACAGTTTGCCCACGGGAATGCCCATGCCCAGCGCGCCGAGATCACCCAACCCAAGAATGCGTTCGCCGTCCGTGACGACGATCAGGCGGGCACCCTCATGCGGCCAATGGCGCAGGATCTCCGCGACGTGCCCGCGGTCCCGGATGCTGATGAACAGCCCGCGCGGCCGTCGAAAGATGGAACCGTAATCCAGGCATGCCTGCCCGACCGTGGGGGTGTAGATGAGCGGCACCATTTCCTCGAGGTGATCCACGACGAGCCGGTAGAACAGCGTCTCGTTGCGGTTCTGGAGCGCGGTGAGGAAGATGTATTTCTCGATGGCGTCCGGCTTGCGCCGCAGGCTGCCGAGGGCCCGCTGCACCTCCTCCTCGATGGTGAACACGCGCGGCGGCAGCAATCCCCGCAGGCCGAGCGCGTCCCGTTCCAGCTCGGTAAAGGTCGTCCCTTTGTTGAGCAGCGGGTCGTTGAGCAGTTGGGCCCCACGTGGCTGCGGCGGTTCGCCCACCGCGGAAAGTCCCCGGTCAGTCTGGCTTCGAAGCATGGCGTGATGCTCGCCGCTGGCCGGCTGAAGACCACTTCGGAATTTGGCGAGTGCTAGCCCGGAATTTGGCCCGCTGGGGCGCCGGGCCGGCGGTCAGATTCCAGCCGGCGGCAGAGGTTCCTGCGAAGAACTTCCTCCCGCTTTGTCAGCTCGGCCGGTGAAAGTGCGCGTCGCTGGGCCAAGTGTTCAATGCTGGCGGCGACGACCGCTTCAACTTCGTCCAATCGTCCCAGGGCCGACAAGGCGACGGCCCGGGCAAACAACGAGTGACGAAAATCTCCATGCTCCAAGCCAATCGCGTCTGACCATTCCAGGCTCAGGCCAAGCATGTTGAGCCAATCCGCCTCATGCTCCGCCGCACGGACACAGCTCCACCATGCTTCCGAATTCAGCCGGTCCTGCCTGATCAGCTCTTGGGCGAGCGCGCGGGCCTCTTCGTGTCGTTCCAAGTGCGTCAACGTGTCCGCCTTCCAGGTCAAGGCGACGGGGTTGCCCGGTTCCTCGGCCAGCACCCGTTCTACGATGGTCAGGCACAGTTCGTATTCGTCGGCGTAGTGAACCTGTTCCGCGAAGGCGAGCCGCTGCTGGCTCAGTGGCGCGCTGAGATCGTTCTCACCTACCCAGTTTTCAAAGGCTCCATGAGTCAGGCGGCTGATCCGGATGAATCCGTTCTTCGCGGTGATCCGCTGATCGCCCGCGAAGAATTCCAAGGACGGCTCGACGCCACCGTGCTGTGCGATCCACCTCCTGAGCTCGCTTACCTCGTCCGCGTAGTGTCGTTCCAAATGGGGAATCGCCAGTTCCCGGACCCAGACGTATTCGATCGCTTCCGCGTAGTGCTCCTTCGCTGCTTTGCGGTCCGCCAACCAGCGACCCCGGCGCACGCGGTTACGACGGTCGCAGTGATGCGCAATTTCATGCAGCAGGGTGGAGAGGCTTTGCAGCTTCAAATACGCCTCCACCGCTGGCCACGGCATCGGCACAGCGGTCGGGTCACAGACATAGGCATGGACGTAGATGCGTCCGGTCCGCGGCGCATAGCCACCCAAGATCGGAGCACAATAAACCCCGGGAAACAGCTTTTCGCCGATTCGGCCGATAAACGGGTCGGTTTCCCCGGAGCCGAGGTCACCGGCCAACCTCCGCTGGAGCAGGTATTCGCGACGCAGACTAAGCTGAATCCGCGAGATCCCTTCCGTCGCCTGCGGCGGAAGCTGCGCCAGCATCGCCCGGACATCCTCCTCGGTCAGTCCGTGATGGACGTAGGGACCCACATCCCGAATCTCGATCGGTATGGTTTCAGGAGGCGTGCCCGCGGCCGGCGGGACGGGCTGTTTCCGTTCGCGCCGAACTTGGCGTTTGATCAGTCGTTTGCGGTCGAGTTCTTCCTCCGCCTTCGTCAGGAGCTTTTCCTTGGCTTCGGCATCGCTGAACTCGGTGCGCCGCAACCGGCGCGCCGAACTTCGGGTCGTATGGATGCTCCGCGCCATGGTGCCTACTTAGCCGCCGCAATCTGCCGCGTGATCTCGAAGGCCACCTCCAACGCCACCTTGGCCTGGGCGCCGGTCACCTTCGGTATCTGCCGTTCGCGGACGCAGTTGATGAAGTGCGCCAACTCCAGCCGCAGCGGCTCGTCCTTCGCGATGGGCACGGGTTCGCGCACGATCTTCTTGCCGGCGAATTCGCTGACGATGGTCGAGTCCTTGCCGACGCCGAACTTCGCCACCATGAGTTTTTTTAGCAGGGAGCTTTCCTCCTCGCCGTCGCGGGCCACGCGGTAGATGAAGCCCTCCTGGGCCCGGTAATCGAGCGAGATGTAGCTGGTCTGCGCGCCGCCGCTGAACACGCGGATCTTGCGCATGCGCTCGGGGCTGATGCGGCTGGCGGTCAGGTTGGCCACGCATCCATTCGCGAAGCGCAGCCGGGCGTTCGCGATGTCTTCACTGGTGCTCAGCACGGGAATGCCCACGGCATCGACGCTGACCACCGGCGACTTCACGAAGGCGAGCACCACGTCGAGATCATGGATCATCAGGTCGAGGACTACGCCGATGTCGGTGCTGCGCGCCGGGTAGGGCGAAAGCCGATGGCACTCGATGAAGCGCGGTTCGGTGGCGACCTGTTCCAGGTAGGCGAACACGGGATTGAACCGCTCCACATGGCCGACCTGCAGCACGAGCGACTTTGCCTGGGCGAGCTGGACCAGTTCCGCCGCCTGGGCGGCATTGTCGGTCATCGGCTTTTCGACAAGCACATGCCGGCCGGCGGTGAGCAACTGCTTCGCAAGGGCGTGATGCGTGACCGTCGGCGTCACGATGCTGAAGGCGTCGCAGGTGGCCGCCGCCTCGTCCACGGAAGCGAAGGCGCGCACGCCGTGCTGCTGGGCGAACTTGCGCGCCGCCTCGGCGTTCACGTCGAACACGCCGACGAAGTCACAGGCGCCGGCCTTGGCGAGGTCGGCGTAAAGGCGGACGTGATGCTGTCCGAGCGAGCCGGTGCCGAGCACCGCCACGCGGGGTTGCGAAGACATGCCGGGAAGGTGAGCAGGCGGAGGCAAAGTCCAAAGCCGAAACTCGCGGCGGGGGAAACCGGTGTCCGGACTAGCCCGTGAGGATTTCCCGCACCCGCCGCCGCAGTTCGGGCACGACTTCCGTCTCGAACCACGGATGCCGCCGGAACCAGTTCAGGTTGCGCGGACTCGGATGGGGCAACGGCACGAACTGCGGCTGGAATTCCCGCCATGCCGCAACGGTTTCTGTGAGGGAAGCGCGCGCCCGGTCACCGAGGTAACGGGCCTGGGCATGGCTGCCGATCAGCAGCGTGAGCCGGATCTCCGGCAGCGCGGCCAGCAGCGGGGGATGCCACTTCGGGGCGCACTCGGGCCGGGGCGGAAGGTCGCCGCCTTTGCCCGGAAGTTTGCCGGGATAACACAGGCCAGTCGGAATGATCGCGATCTGCGACTCGTCGTAGAACTGTTCCCGCGTCAGTTCCAGCCAACCGCGCAAGCGGTCGCCGCTGGGGTCGTTCCAGGGAATGCCGGTTTCGTGGACCTTCCGCCCCGGAGCCTGCCCGATGATCAGCAGTCCCGCGCCCGGCAGCCCGCGGAGGATGGGACGGGGCCCGAGCGGCAGGTGCGCCTCGCACAGCCGGCAGGAGCGGACGTCCGACAGCAGTTGTTGAAAGGCGGCGGACATCGTCTTCAAGGGGATGCCGGAATTGCCGACGGCGCGGCTGGTCGAGCGCGGGTGCTACCTGCCCTTCGCGAGCCGGCCGAGCGTTTGGTCCCGGAGATTCTGCGAGACGATCAATCCGGCGAATTCAATGCCGAGGTCGGTCCGGCCGGCGTTGGCGAGGCGCAGCGCGCAGTCCGCGGCCGTGGTGTCGCGCAGGTTCATCGATACAATGCCATTGAGCGCCTGCTTCGCGAACTCCGGCTGTTTGGCGGTCGCGCCCTCGGTGGCCAGGGCCGCCAGCGTGTTGTCCCGAAGGTTCACCGACGTGATGCTGTTGGCGGCCTGTATCCGTCCCTGCAATTCATCTGCGGAGGCAAACGTGGGCGGGATCTCCATCCCGTCCGGCACGGGCCGAAAGGTCCGGGTAATGGAGCAGCCAACCGGAGCCAGCAGGGCGACCAGACTCACGAGCGGTAACCAGGCAACTTTCATGCGGAAAGGCTGAACCCGAACGCAGTCAAACGCCAGCCGCCAGCGCCGGAAGTCGCTTCGCATTGTCTGCAAGCAGACCGGGTCACCGGCCTTGGCCGCCCGGCCGCCGAGGCCCTTGCCGGGCGAAGCCGGCGAGGCGGCCGGGTTTGTCCCGTTGGCGTCGGAAAACCGCGGAGAATCCGGCGTTCCCTGCGGTGGCTATTCCGCAGCCGGTGGGGCCGGCAACAGGCGGCGCAGCACGAGCAGCAACGCCACCACGACCACCCCGAGCGCCGCCCAGAAGAGCCAGACGCCGCGGCCGGCGAGGGTCAGCCCGCTCCAGGCACCCGGTTTCGCCGTTTCAGCTGCGCCTGCCGCGACGGTGGCGGCCTCCGCAACCAGGAGCCGGGACGCCACCATCTGCAGATCGTAGTCGGGGGCGCTCGCCTTGGGGTTTCCATAGTAAAGCCACGTCCCGGGCGAAACCGGAGCCAGGAAGTGCAGCCGGGTGGCCAGGTAGGACAGCGTGGTCTTGCCCAGGGGGATCGGCGCATTGTCGCCGTTCCGGATCTCCAGGAAGAGCACGTCGGTCACGGGGCGCGACGTCAGGTTCAGCGTCAAAGGGCGCGCCGGCTCGCCGGGAGTGCGGCGCCAGCGGGCATCGCCGAGCGAATGGCGTGACGTCTCGCCCCTTGAATCGGTGACCCGTTCGGAAAGCGTCACGTCGCGCTCAAACAGGGTGCCGGCGGATTCGATGCTCAACGCGGCAAAGGGCAGGCCGGGATGCGGCAGCTTCAGTTTCCAGCGGCTTACCGTCGGCTGCTTGGGATCGTCCGCGGGGGCAAGCTCCACGGGCACACTGCGCCAGCCGGCGCCGTCCTCGCGGACGAACGGGCGCTGCCGGCCTCCGCTCACCAACCGCAGGTCGGCGAGGGACGGCTGCGCGCCGGCGAGCACCGCAAGCTCGAGTTCCAACCGTTGCGCGCCGTCGCGGGCGATGGGCACGGGCTTGCGATGACGCCACTCGGAGACGTCCAGCGTGGCGCCCAGCGCGAAAGGGTCAGGCACGACCGCAGGCGGCTGGTAGCCGGGATTCTGGGCCAGCGGGCCGAACGTCGCGGACTGGGGTGCGGCCGCCTTGAACTGTTCCGCGAACGCGGCGAGGTCATAGCGGGGAACGGCGCATTCGGGGTTGCCGGCGAGCAATTCGAAGCGCCCACCCTGGCGCGCCCAGAAGACGAGCTGAACCGGCGGCAGCTCCATTTCCATGCCGGTGATCGGCAGTGGTGGGCTGTCGCCGTTTTGGATGACCAGCACCGCTTCGCGCGCCGGGACCGATTCACCCACCTCCAGCCGGGTCGGTTTGCGCCCGCCGGTGCCGTCGGCAGGCAGATCCCGATACAGGAGGCCGCGGGCGACGGAACGCTCGGCCCAGGCGCCGCGTTCGAGCGCGCGCACCCGGAGAGAAGCGGCGCGGGTGAACACCCCTTCGTCGCTCGTCATGAGCAGCGCGCCGAGGTCCAGGTTGGCCGACCCCAGGTCCAACGTGAGGCGGGTCTCACCGGGACGCTCCTCGCGGGCAGTGATGTTGACCGGTTTCCGTTCAAGTCCGGGCTGGGCGCCCGCAGTGACGACCTGAAGCCGCGCGCCGGTGAAGGGCACCCGTTCCGTCCGCGCATCGTCGAGCGTCATCCGCAGCCAGGTCCAGGCACGCGGCGGGAAGGTGGCCCAGAGCCGGGTCTCGCCCTGGTAGCGTTGATAGACGGGAACCCCTTCGGCCACCGGGAGCCAGGTCCGTCCATCGGCCGAACCTTCCACCCGCAGCGATTTGAGAAACGAGCCGCTGCCGGTTTCCAGCGCGAAGCCGGCCACGGGAAGCGTCACCCCGGTTTCGAGCAGCAACACCGTGGCGCGCGGCCGGAGGGTGACCTGAAACGATTTCACGCTCCGCACCGGCGTCTCCGGCGCGAAACGCAGCGGGCGCTCCAGAAACCAGCCGACCTCGCCGCCCGTCGGGTCCAGCAGCCGCAGGTCCGCCGCTTCCGGCCGCAGCGCTCCGAGCAGTTCCGCCGGCAGCGGCACCTTGATCAGACCGGGCGTGGCGACTTCGAGTGGCTGGCGCTGGCGCCATTCGGACGGGTTGACGGCGGCGTGCGCCGCAACGGTGGTGAACAGCACCGCGACGAACCCGGCGCGGGCGAGCGTGAAGCAGAGTTCAGCGGTTTTCATGGGGCGAGGCGGGTTTGGCCGGGGGGGCATCGGTGGCGAGGAAGCGCTGGTAGAGGAACGAGGCCACGATCGCGATCACCGCCACCGCGGCGAACGCACCGATGCGGTAGAGTTGGTTCAGGCTCGCGAGGTCGTGGAGGAACAGTTTGATCAGGGCGATGCCGAGGAGACCCAGGGCCGCGTAGCGCACGAACGGGGCCCGCCGGAGAATCCCGATGACCAGCAGCCCGAACGCAAACAGCGCCCAGGCGATCGTATAGGTCATGTCGCGGGCGAAGCTGCCCGAGAATTCGAACGTGAGCGTGGGGCCCGCGCTGAAGTAGTCGGCAATCTCGATGTTGAGCAGCAGGAACAGCAGCACGGTGCCGAGGCCCTGCAGCAAGGGGGGAATGTTGGAGCCGAACACCTCGTTCCGCGGCGGCGCGAGCAGCCGCGCGGCGGCGAACTGGGCGGCGGCGACGAGGCCATAGGTGTAGAGAAACCAGTTCAGGATCGGAGTCGCCGCGCGCGGATGGTAGCCGAGCACGGACGGGTTCAGCGTCAGCCGGGCGAACGCCACGATGAGCAGGCCCAGCCCGACCACCCGCAGTCCCGGATGCGGCACCCGGTGGAAGAGCCAGCACAGGGCCGCGCCTTCGAGCGCCCACGCGACGGTGATCCACTGCTTGTCGAACTGGATCGGGAAGATGAGCGTGATGAAGAACAGCGCCACGCCGCCAAACCACGCGAGTTGCGCCAAGCGCTGGGGTGCATCCGCCGGCAGCGTCTTCAGGAGGCGGAAGAGGCCGAACAGCGCCGGCACGGCGAAGGCCGCCGGGAGCAGGCCCATCACGGAGTTCGGGTAGGCCGTCCGCACGAGCCAGAACACCAGGCCAAACTGCACCGGCCCGGCGAGCGCCGCGACCGCCCACGGCAGTTGACGCGGCTGGCAATCCCGCTGGAACACGAACGGGAACGCCAACTGGACCGCGAAGAAACCGACAAACCAGGCCAGCGGCACCGCTGCGTGCTGCGGGTCGAGCGACGTGGTGAGCCAGGCGAGTTGCAGCAGTCCCACGCTCGCGAGACCGACGGCCAGCAGCGAGTCGAGGCGCGTCACCTTCGCCAGGCCGAGCAGCAAAGCCAGGAGCAGCGCCGCCAGGCCGAAGACGGACGACGGGTTCGCCGGCTTGAACTGCGCGACGACCATGATGAGCAGCAGAAACGGCAGCGCCGCCGACAGCGCCGGGATGAGCGGCCGCACGTCGAAGGGAAGTGCCGGCCCGCCCGCCGGCCCGGCCGGAACGAGCCCGAGGCCACGCGTGACCCCCGCGGGCAGCAGCTTGCGCCACACAAACGCGCTGGCGACGAAGAAGAACACCGCGAAGCCGCCGATCACCACGACGCTTTCCGAGAGCTCCACGGCCTGGGCGACCGAGTGGGACAGCCAGACGGCGGTCGCGGCGACGGTGAACACCAGCACCGCCAACAGCCCCAGCAGGGCCCCGGCCGCCAGCGCCATCACGACGGCGAGCACATCGACGGCGAGCACCACGCCCCAGAAGAGCCA
>JAYUSF010000319.1:0-10697 GCA_043755815.1 Verrucomicrobiota bacterium | reverse complement strand
AGCTGCTGAAAGAGAAACGCCAGGCCGTCATCTCCCACGCCGTCACCCGCGGCCTGAACCCCGCCGCCCCCCTCAAACCCTCCGGCATCGAATGGCTGGGCGACGTGCCCGCGCATTGGACCGTCGCGACCGTTCGACGAATCGTTGACCGGATCGAGCAGGGCTGGAGTCCCGATTGTTTCGGTCGCCCTGCGGAGGCGGAGGAGTGGGGAGTCGTTAAGTCTGGGTGCGTGAATCGCGGCGTTTTCGACGAGCAAGAAAACAAGGCGCTTCCAGACACGCTCCAGCCAGTTCCTGAATACGAGATTCATGTCGGCGATGTGCTCACGTCACGAGCGAGTGGTTCCCCGGAGCTGGTTGGATCGACGGCCTATATCTCGGCGACCCGCCCAAAGTTGATGCTGTCGGACAAGATATTCCGCATTCATTTGGAACCGAATGTTGATCGCGAGTTCTACGTGGCGCTGTTCAATTCTCGCGTAATGCGGTCTCAAATCGAGCGTGCTATCAGCGGCGCAGATGGGCTCGCCAATAATCTGCCTCAATCGGCGATGAAGGGATTCTTCTGCATGGTTCCCCCGCTCGACGAACAGAAAGCCATCGTTGCTTTTCTCGCCACCGAACCTGCCAAGTTCGCCACCCTCACCGCCGAAGCCCAGCGCGCCATCGACCTGCTGCAAGAACGCCGGACCGCGCTGATCTCCGCCGCCGTCACCGGCCAGATCGACATAAGGAACGTGACCGCATGAACCCGCGCGCCAGCGTCTTGGACTGCGCCAGCCCTCTGGCGCTTTGGGTGCCGCGCCGTGGACGAAAGCGGCAGAGGACTGCCGCAGTCCAAAACCTCGCGGCATTCGTCCACCTGCCTTGGCTCGACACCCTCACCGGCGAAGCCCTGCGCCTGGTCGCCAAAGACCAAGTGCCCTGCGGTCAGTAGGCCAGCAGCTTCAACCCCGGCACCCGGCCGAAGTGGCGGGTGTTATTGGAAACCAGCGGCAGGCCAAAAACCAGGGCAGTGGCGGCGATCCACACGTCGTTATCACCGATGTGCTGGCCGGTGCGTTTGACCAAGCGCGCAATCCGCGAGGCAATCCACGCGACCCTGGCATCGACCTCCACGATGGCAAACCGGGTGAAAAAGTGTTCGTTTTCGCTGGCCGTAGCGCAGCCTTCGGCGACCTCCGCCCAACTGATCCGCGAGGCATAGAGACGCGGGGGCTGCTGTTGCGCCAGAAATGCGTCGGCGCGCTGCCGGGACACCGATTGCGCGCCCCGCGAGAGTGAAATCACGAACTCCGTATCGAACAGCATCACGATTTGGTGGACCGCAAGAGAGAGGAGGAGGCCCGGCTCTTGTAGGCCAGTTCCACACGCGCCCAATCAATCTTCGCGGCGGCGGCATCGAACGTCCCGTCGTGCAGATCCCGCAACAGGTCGGCGGCGCTCCCTTTGGCCGGCGGCGGCGTGCAGGTGCCCACCAGGGACAGAATCTCCTGCTCCAGCGTGGGCTTCTTGCCGGCGGGGCGGCGGTGGACTCGCCTGGCTGCGGGCTTGGTCGTCAGCGTGCTCATGCGGCGAACTGTGGCGCGGCCCAAGGTCATGGCAAGCGCGCGCCCGCTGAAAGTTGCCCCTTGAGCCGGCTGCCGGCCGCTGGCTAGGTTTTCGTCATGAGCGTCGCCAGCCCCCGCGAGGCATGAGCCTCCACAAAGAGATCAGCTTCGAGACGGAGATCTGCGCGCATCTCGCCGCTCACGGCTGGCTCTACGCCGAAGGTGATGCCGTGGCCTACGACCGCGCTCGTGCCCTCTTCCCCGCCGACGTGCTGACGTGGGTGCAGGCGACACAGCCGCAAGCGTGGGAAACCCTCGTGAAGAACCACGGCCCCGCCGCCGGGGAAACGCTGCTGGCCCGGCTGCGGGATCAGCTCGACCAGCGCGGCACGCTGGACGTGCTGCGCCACGGCATCGAACTGCTGGGCCTCAAGCAGCCGTTGCTGCTGGCGCAGTTCAAGCCCGCCCTTGCGATCAACCCGGACATCCTCGCCCGCTACGCCGCCAACCGGCTGCGGGTGGTGCGGCAGGTGAAGTATTCCCGGCACAACGAGAACTGTCTGGACCTGGTCCTGTTCCTCAACGGAATCCCCGTCGCCACCGCGGAGCTGAAGACGGATTTCACGCAGAGCCTCAGCGATGCGGTTGATCAGTATCGCTTCGACCGCGTCCCCAAGCCCAAAGGCCAGGAGCCGGAGCCGTTGCTGGCCTTTCCGGGCGGTGCGCTGGTGCATTTCGCGGTGAGCAACCGCGAGGTGGCGATGGTCACGGAGCTGAAAGGACCGGCCACGCGTTTTCTGCCGTTCAACCAGGGCGACAACGGTGGGAAGGGCAATCCGGTGAACCCGTTGGGCGGCCACCGCACCGCCTACCTGTGGGAACAGGTTTGGGCCTGGGAGAGCTGGTTGGAGATTCTCGGTCGTTACCTCATCGGCCGGCGCGACCGGAAGAAGCAGGTCACGGAGATCATCTTCCCGCGCTTCCATCAGCTCGCCGTCACACGCGACCTGCAGGCCGCCGTGCTCCGTGACGGCCCCGGCGGCAAATACCTCGTCCAGCACTCCGCCGGCTCGGGCAAGACGAACTCCATCGCGTGGACCGCGCACTTTCTCGCCGAGCTGCACGACGCGCTTGCCCGGAAGGTCTTCGACACGGTGCTGGTGGTGTCCGACCGCACGGTGATCGATTCACAGTTGCAGGAGGCGCTGTTCGATTTCCAGCGCCAGACCGGCGTGGTGGCCACCATTACCGGCAACGACGGCAGCAAGAGCGCCGAACTGGCCGCAGCCTTGTCCGGCGACAAGAAGATCGTGGTCTGCACGATTCAGACTTTCCCTTTCGCCTTGGAAGCCGTGCGCACGCTCGCGGCCACGCAGGGCAAACGCTTCGCCGTGATCGCCGATGAGGCGCACAGCTCGCAGACGGGCGAGGCCGCGTCCAAGTTGAAGGCCGTGCTGAGCGCCGACGAGTTGAAGGAACTGAACGACGGCGGCGAGGTGAGCACCGAGGACATCCTCGCCGCGCAGATGGCCGCCCGGGCCAGCGATGCCGGCCTCACGTTCGTCGCCTTCACCGCCACGCCCAAGAACAAGACGATGGAGCTGTTCGGCACGCGGCCCGATCCGACGAAGCCCGCCGGGCCGGGCAACCTGCCCGCGCCGTTCCATGTGTATTCCATGCGCCAGGCCATCGAGGAGGAGTTCATCCTGGACGTGCTGAAGAACTACACGCCCTACAGGTTGGCGTTCAAACTGGCGCACAACGGGAAGGACTACGACGAGAAGACCGTCGAGCGCGCCGCCGCGACGAAGGGCATCATGGGTTGGGTGCGTCTGCATCCTTACAACATCGCGCAGAAGGTTCAGGTCGTGGTGGAGCACTTCCGCGAATATGTCGCGCCGCTGCTCAAGGGCCGGGCCAAGGCCATGGTGGTCGTTGCCAGCCGCGTTGAGGCCGTGCGCTGGAAGCTCGCCATCGAGAAATACATCACGGAACGCGGCTACAAGATCGGCACCGTGGTCGCCTTCTCCGGCGAGGTGAACGACCAGGAGTCCGGACCGGACGGCTTCACGGAGTCCAGCCAGGTGCTCAACCCCAACCTGAAGAGCCGCGACATCCGCGAAGCCTTCAAGGGCGATGAGTATCAAATCCTGCTCGTCGCCAACAAATTCCAAACCGGGTTCGATCAACCGTTGCTCTGTGGCATGTATGTGGACAAGCGGCTTGCCGGCATTCAAGCCGTGCAGACGCTCTCGCGCCTCAACCGTGCCCATCCGGGCAAGGACACGACCTACGTCGTGGATTTCGTCAACGACCCGGCGGAAGTGCTGGCGGCGTTCAAGACTTACCACACCACGGCGGAACTCTCGGCTACCACCGATCCCAACCTCGTCTTCGACCTCCGCGCGAAGCTCGATGCGGCCGGGCACTACGATGACTTCGAGGTGGACCGGGTCGTTGAGGCGGAGCTGAAGGGCGCGCAGCAGGGCGAACTGGTCGCCGCCATTGCGCCGGTGGAAGACCGGTTGATGAAGCGTTACCAGGCCGCCCAGGTGGCGCTCAAGACCGCCCGGGAGCAGGACGACGAAGCCGCGGCCAAGGCCGCGCAGGACGAGTTGAATGCGCTGATCCTCTTCCGGAGCGACCTCGGTGCGTTCATCCGGCTCTACACGTTCCTCTCGCAGATCTTCGACTACGGCAACACCGCCATCGAGAAGCGTGCCATCTTCTTCCGCCGCCTGCTGCCGCTGCTGGAGTTTGGCCGTGAGCGTGAAGGCATTGATCTCTCGAAGGTCATGCTCACACATCACAACCTGAAAAATGCCGGCCGCCGGCCGATGCCGCTCTATGCCGGGCCAGTGCCCAAGCTGGAGCCGATCATCGAAGCCGGCAGCGGGACGCTGCACGAGAAGGAGAAGGCCTACCTCGCCGAGATCATTGAGAAGGTGAACGACCTCTTCCAGGGCGAGCTGAGCGATCAGGACAAGCTGGTCTATGTGAACCGCGTGATCAAAGGGAAGCTGCTGGAGTCGGAGACGCTGCGGCAGCAGGCGGCGAACAACACCAAGGAGCAGTTCGCCAACTCACCGGACCTGAGGACCGAACTGCTGAACGCAATCATGGGTGCCCTGGATGCACACACGCTGATGAGCACGCAGGCCCTGAATTCGGCGGCGGTCCGGAACGGGATGAAAGACATCCTGCTCAACCATGCGCAGCTCTACGAGACCCTGCGCGCCGAGATCGCCGCGTGATCAACCGCCGAAACCAGCCTCTGAATTCGCCCGCATCTTGGCCTCCCCGGCGACCTCATGCACCAGGCCTGCGGCCTCACCCCGCCGAAATCCAACTCCTCCAGAAGGGGGGCATGCATTGCTGGCTGCAGCACTTCCCGAATCCTAACGGGATTCCATCCTTCAGCCCGGGTTTGCGCGGCCCGCGCTACCCTGGGTCAGGTGGGGTCATCCTCCCGCCACACCGGCACTTCATGAAACAGCTTCCTTGGATCCTGCTCCTGCTGATTCACGGGATGGTGGGCGCCGCGGACTGGCCGCAGTGGCGCGGCCCGAATCGCGACGGCGTCTGGAACGAGTCCGGCATCCGTTCCACCTTGCCCGCGGCCGGGCTGGTTCCCCGATGGAAGGCTCCGGTCGGCTTCGGCTATTCCAGCCCGATCATCGCGGACGGCAGGCTTTACCTGTCCGATCTCGTCGTCGAAAAGCGGCTCGTTTACGAACGCGTCCTCTGTTTCGACGCCCGTTCCGGCAAGCCGCTTTGGACCGCGCAACACGAGGCCATCCCGCCGGACTGGTTCTTCAGTCCGGAACAGACGCGCGGTCCCGGCTCCACACCCATTTTTCATGACGGCCGGGTGTATGCCCTCGGCATGTTTTTCGCACTCACCTGCTGCGATGCTCGCACGGGGACGGTGATCTGGAAGCGGGACCTCGGCACCGACTATCAGCTCCCGCCGAGCTCCCTCGACGCCTCACCGCTAATCGAGGGGAACCTCCTGATCGTCCCGCTCGGTGGCCGGCCCAACGCGGGGGTGGTCGCCTTGGATCGGTTCACCGGCCGTGAAGTCTGGAGGGCGCTGGCCGAATCCGCCACGTGGAGTTCGCCCGTGATCGTTTCCGCCGGGGGCACGCGCCAGCTCATCGTCTGGATGCGGCAGTCGGTCACTTCGTTGAACCCCACGAACGGGGCCGTTTACTGGCGTGAGCCCACGGTGTCCGGCGGCAGCGCCGGTTTCTCCGCCGTTTCGACCCCGGTCATACAGCGGGATCGGCTGCTCGTCAGCGGCCTCATGTTCCAACTCGACGGGACCCGGCCGGCGGCCAAGGTGCTCTGGCCGGATACGCCGTCGGGCACCGCCCGCATCCTGAGCGACACTTCCACGCCCCTGTTCCGGGACGATTTCATCTACAGCCCGCGATCCGGTGGGAGGTTCGCCTGCCTCGAGGCCGCCACGGGGAACGAACGGTGGCAAACCAACTCCGTCACGGGACTGGCGCGGGGGGCCTCTGTTCACGTGACCGCCCACGGCGCCGGGCTGTTGCTTTTTACCGATCAGGGCGACCTGGTTCAGGCGCGGCTTTCGCCGGCCGGATATGCCGAACTCAGCCGGACTCATCTGATCGATCCAACCTCGCCCCTGTTTGAAAAAAAGTTCGCCTGGGCTGCTCCCGCCTTTGCCAACCGGAACATCTTCGTGAGGAATGATCGCGAACTCCGCTGCTACTCGCTGGCCGGTCCAAGCATCCGTGGTTGGCGCTGAGGCCGTGCCCGACTCCTCGCTGGCCGCGCCCGGGGGACGCCGCTACGGTCGGGTGCATGCTTAGTTTTCGAAGCCTGCTGCGTCCGCTGCTTCCCCTGTTCGCCGTGGCGTGGTTCGCCCACGGCGAGGAGGCCCGGCTGCTCCGTTTCCCGGCGCTCCGTGGCGAACAGGTCGTCTTCACCTACGCCGGCGATCTCTACACCGTGGGTGCCAAGGGCGGAGTGGCGCGCCGGCTGACCAGTGATGCCGCCGGACAGGAGATTTTTCCGCGCTTTTCGCCCGACGGCAAAACGATCGCCTTCACCGGCCAGTATGACGGCAACACCGAGGTTTACGTGATGCCGGCCGACGGCGGGGTGCCCAAGCGCCTGACCTACACGGCCACGCTGGAACGCGACGACGTTTCGGACCGCATGGGGCCGAACAACATCGTCATGACCTGGCGCGACAACGAGACGGTGGTTTACCGGTCGCGCCGCACGCAGTGGAATCCGTTCAAGGGCGAACTCACGCTCGCGAAGATCGGCGGCGGCGTGCCGGAAACGCTGCCCTTGCCCCGCGGCGGCTGGTGCAGCTTTTCGCCCGACGGCAAGCAGATGGCCTACAACCGCGTGTTCCGCGAGTTCCGCACCTGGAAGCGCTACCGCGGCGGCCAGGCCGACGACCTCTGGCTCTTCGACTTCACGACCAAGCTGACCACGAAGCTCACGAGCGACGGCGCCCAAGACCTCTTCCCGATGTGGCGGGGCGACCGGATTTACTTCGTGTCGGAGCGGGACGAGAACCGTCAGGCCAACCTCTTCGTGCTGGACGTAAAGACGAAGCAGACGCGGCAGCTCACGAAGTTCACCGAGTTCGCGGTGAAATTCCCGTCGCTGGGCGACACGGGCATCGTCTTTGAGAACGGGGGTTTCCTTTACCGCTTCGATTTCGACACGGAGAAGGCGGAGAAGATTCCCGTCGAGATCCACGAGGATCTGGCCAGCGGACGCGGTGGCGTGAAGGACGTGAGCAAGGAAACCACGGGCTACGAGGTGGCGCCGGACGGTTCGCGCGTGGTGATCGGCGCCCGCGGTGACATCTTCAGCGTGCCCGCCAAGAATGGTCCGACGCGGAACCTGACCCAGAGCCCCGGCGTCCACGAGCGCAACGCCGTGTGGTCGCCCGACGGCAAGTCCATCGCCTACGTGAGCGACCAGAGCGGCGAGGATGAAATCTGGGTGCGCCCACAGGACGGCAGCGGCGAGCCGAAACAGCTCACCACCGGCGCCGACACCTACAAATACGAACTTGCGTGGTCGCCCGACTCGAAGCGCATCGCCTGGAGCGACAAGAAGAACCGGCTTCAGTTTGTGGACGTCGAGTCCCAGGCGGTCACGCTGGCGGCCCAGTCCGATGCCTCGGAAATCCGCGACTTCGCGTGGGCGCCCGACAGCCAGTGGCTGGCCTTCACGAAGCCGGAGGTTCGCCGCTTTGCGAACATCTACCTCTACGGCCTCGAAGCGAAGAACACCGTGACGGTCACCGACGGCTGGTTCGACGTCGGCGGGCCGGAGTTCAGCAGCGACGGCAAATACCTCTTCTTTGTTTCCGAACGCTCGTTCAGCCCGACCTATAGCCAGACCGAGTGGAACCACGTCTACAACGACATGGAGCGCATCTACCTCGTCACGCTGGCGAAGGACACCAAGTCGCCGTTCGCGCCGAAGTCCGACGAGGTGAAGCTCAAGGCCGAGAAGAAGGACGAAAAACCCAAGGACACCCCGCCCGACGTGAAGGCGAAGCCCGAGGCGGCCGCGGCGGACAAACCGGTGACCACGATCAGCAGCCTGCTGAGCGACCCGCAGTTTCGCCAAGTTGTCGCGGCCCTGGCCAAGGGGGAAACGCCCACCAACGCGGTTCCGGCGGGTTCGACCAACACCCCGGCGGGCGACGCGGCCAAGACCAACAAGGTCGTGGTGAAGGTGGATGCCGACGGCTTGCAGCAGCGCATCACGGTGCTGTCGCCGGGCGCCTCGGGTTACGGCGGCCTGACCTCGGTGGGCGACAAACTCTTCTACCTCAAGAAGGGCAAGCTGAACGTCTTCGAGCTGGAGAAGGACAAGGAAACCGAGATCGGCGAGGTGGCCGGCTACCGGGTGACGGCCGACCAGAAGAAGATGCTCGTGAAGGTCGGCAGCGACTTTGCCATCGTCGATTTGCCGTCGGCCAAGCTCGATCTCACCGACAAGAAGCTCAGCCTGGCCGATCTCAAGGTGACGTTCGACCGGCACGCCGAGTGGAACCAGATCTACGCCGAATGCTGGCGGCAGATGCGCGACTTCCTCTTCGACCCGAACCTGCACGGTGTGAACTGGCCGGGGATGCGGAAGCGTTACCAGCCGTTGCTCGCGCACGTCCAGCACCGGGCCGACCTCACCTACATCATCGGCGAGCTGATCGGCGAATTGAACATCGGCCACGCCTACGTGGGCGGCGGTGACTACCCAAAGCCCGAGCGGATTCCGCTCGGTTTGCTCGGCGCCAAGCTCAGCCGCGACGCGAGCGGCTTCTACCGGGTTGATCAGATTCTCCGCGGGCAGAACTGGGACGCCAAATACCGCAGTCCGCTCACCGAGATCGGCGTCAACGTGAAGGCCGGTGACTTCATTGTCGCGGTGAACGGCAAGTCCACGAAGGACATGATCGACCTCTACGCCGCCCTGGTGGGCACTGCCGGCAAGCAGGTGAGGCTGAAGGTCAACGGGGTGGCAAAGGAAGAAGGGGCCCGCGAGGAAACGGTGATCCCGACCGCCGACGAACAGCCGCTGTATTACCTCAACTGGGTGCTGGGCAACATCGAGGCCGTGGAGCAGGCCAGCGGCGGCAAGATCGGTTACGTGCATGTGCCCGACATGGGCGTGCCGGGGCTCAACGAGTTCGCGAAGTTCTATTACCCGCAGCTCCACAAGGAGGCTCTCATCGTGGACTGCCGCGGCAACGGCGGCGGCAACGTCTCGCCCATGATCATCGAACGCCTGCGCCGCGAGCCGGCCATGTGGACCGTCGCGCGCAACGGCGCCGTGAACCTTGATCCGGCCGGGCAGGTGCTCGGGCCCAAGGTGCTGCTGCTAGACCAGCACAGCGCGAGCGACGGCGACATCGTGGCCTACCGCTTCAAGAAGCACAAACTGGGGCCCGTGATCGGCCAGCGCTCCTGGGGCGGCGTCGTGGGCATCCGCGGTTCGCTGCCGCTGCTCGATGGCGGCACCCTGATGCGTCCGGAGTTCAGCCGGTTCGATCTGGAGGCGAAGGAGTGGATCATGGAAGGCCACGGCGTGGATCCCGACATCGTGGTGGACAACGATCCGGCGCGGGAATTCGACGGCATGGACGACCAGCTCAACCGCGCCCTGGCCGAGATCAAGAAGGCGTTGGGGCAGAACCCGGTGAAGGTTCCCAACCCGCCGCCGTATCCGAACAAGGCGAAGTAGGCCCGGCCCAACGTAATGTTTAGCGCCGCCGGCCGAACCAGAGCACGGCGCCCAAACCAACACCGAAGAGAGCCCAGGTGGAGGGTTCGGGAACGATCGGCAGCGCGATTGGCGAGAAACGGATGTTGTCGAGCGTTACCACAAAGGTGAGCGGCGCGGCAGAAAACCTCAGTTCGGTTTCCAAACCCGCCAACGCGGCGACATTCACGCCGTAAGTGTCATAGGTTAATCCCGCCACAGTAGTGGTTTGGCTCAGATGAACCATCGGGGCAGGTAAGCCGTTGAGATTGACACTTAAGCCATTGGGTTCGATTTGTAAGGCGTCTCTCCTTAAATCTACCAAGAGGCTGAGGCTGTCGGTCGGAATAGTGCCGGTCTGGGACAACGACGCGAACCCGTTACCATTCTGTAAACCGGCGGAAAAGCGGCCTGAGATCACCTGCTCGAAGAAATCTGGCCGCGGAGGCAACGTGCCAAACAAGTCGACACTTCCAGCGCCCAAGGTGATGCTATTGTAGTAAACTTCAGTCTGGAGCAGTCCTCCTAGTGAGACCGACCAACCTGGGAATGCATTGCTGGCAGCAACAATTTGCCCGTTGAGTTGGTCAAGAAATTGAAGCGGCCGACGAGCATTTTCAAAATTAAGGTTCGTGAATGTCCCGGCGCTCAATCCAAACGCGAAGAGCAAACCAAGCAGGGCAAATATGCGCATTTGTTTCACTTGTTTCATTTGGATATTAACGGATCGCCAGACGCTTGAGTTTTAGAGGAGATTCCATCGGCCATCCATGCTATTAGCCGGCCGCGCAATGCTCTTTCTGTAAATTCGGTGAGCATCAGTTGGTGAGTGGGGTTTTGGGGACGAGGCTGAGGTAGATTTTCCCGGTTTCCCAATCC
>JAYUSF010000318.1:0-10699 GCA_043755815.1 Verrucomicrobiota bacterium | reverse complement strand
GAACTGGATGGTCGCGAAGCAGCGTGAATGCTCCACGCTGGGTCCGCTGGTGATGGAGGGACGGGACATCGGCACGGAAGTGTTCCCGCTCGCGCCGTTGAAGTTCTTCCTCGATGCCAGTCCGGCCACCCGGGCCGCCCGCTTGGAGGGACGGGGGAACATCGCTGACACCAGGCGGGACGAATACGACGAGAAGCGGAAGCAGGGCGCCCTGATCCCCGCCATCGACGCCATCCGGATCGACAACACGGGCCAGTCCGTTGACGAGACCTTCGCGGTGCTCATGACCCACGTGCGGAATCGGCTCAAGTTGAACTAAAAGCCCCTTCAGAGGTCCGACCTTCGGGATAACGATGATTTCCAACCCACTTGGCCCCCGTGCGGGAAGCCCGCTGCTGTTTCTGCTCCTCTCTTTTTGCCTGGGCCTGGGCCGACTCCTTGCCGACGGCACCGAAGTGGTGGTGCTGTATAACCTGCAGCTGAAGGAGTCGGCTGCGGTTGCCCTCCACTACGCGGCAAAGCGGGGTGTTCCGACAAATCAGGTCATCGGCTTCCCCTTTGAAAACCCCGACGCGATGACCCGTGATGGCTATCTCAAGTTCGTCGAGGATTTCCTGATCAAAGAACTTGAACGGCGCGACCTCGCCAAGTTTCGCCGCGACATTGTCCCCGCTGCGATGGACCGACCGGGCCGGATAAGATACCGCCTTACCTCGGCGAGTTTTCGCTACATCGTCCCGACCTTCGGAGTGCCGATACGGATTTCCAACGCGCCGAACTGGGTGGAGGACGGCAGCGACAAGGTGCCGGCGGCGGTAAAGGTGAATGGCGCTTGCTTTGACAACGAGCTGGCCATGCTTCCAAACCACGGGGGCTACGCCCTGAACGGCCCCTATCGGAATCCCCGCTTCTCCTCGACGAACTCGGCCTTTTTGAATCCGACCAACGGCGTTTTCATGGTCTCGCGCTTGGACGGGCCGAGTCCCGAACTGGCGATGGGGCTGGTGGACAAGGCTTTGGTCGCCGAACGGGAAGGTCTGTGGGGCCGGGCCTATTTCGACCTGCGGAACATCACGTCCGGTGCCTATGCCTCGGGCGACCGGTGGATCACCAACTGCTCCACGGTTGCCCGGGATGTCGGCTTCGAAACGGTCGTGGACAACCTGCCGGCGGTGTTCAACAACGCGTTCGCGCTAAGCCAAATCGCGCTTTACTTCGGCTGGTATGAAGGCACGGCGACGGGACCCTTCGGGCTTTCTTCGGTGGAATTCGCGCCCGGGTCGGTGGCCTACCATCTCCATTCCTTCAGCGCCGGTTCAATCCGCAGCCACACCTACAACTGGGTCGGCCCATTCATTTCGAAAGGGGCGACGTTCACCATGGGCAGCACCGACGAACCCTATCTCAGTGGGACTCCGCAGGTGGATGTGTTCCTTGAATGCCTCCTGAAAGCGGGTTTCACCGCCGGCGAGGCCGCATTGAACTCCCAACCACACCTGTCTTGGCACACCGTGGTTGTCGGCGATCCGCTCTACCGGCCCGGCGCAAAGAATCCCATCGAATGGGCTGACGAATTGGCCCAGCGAGGCAGTCCGCTCCAAGACTGGGCCGAGCTGCGAAGGGTGAATCTGCATCTGCGCCAGGGTCGTGAGCCCGCGGTGCTGCGCGAGTATCTGATCCAGCTCCCCTATTCGGCAAAGAGTCCGGTGATCTGCGAAAAAGTGGCCGACATGTTTGCGGATGATGGCAACTACCCACTCGCCATCCAGTGGGAGGGAAAGGCCCTCAGGGCCGGGGGCACCCCCCAACAGCGTGTGCGCGTGCTGCGGAACCTGGCGGAGTGGCAGCGAACCTTTGACCAACCCAATGATGCGCTTAATTCGCTGACCCAGTTTGCCTTGGAGTTTCCCGGCCACCCCGACTTGCTGCCGGTCCGGCGCGAGCAACTCAAGCTGGCGCGTCAACTTAACCGGGAGGAACAGATCAAGTTCTTTACCGCCGAGATTGAACGCCTCATGCCGCCCGGCACCAACTCCGTGCCGGCGACCATCGGCACTTCGCTTGGGGCGGAGACCAAGAAGGGCAAGTAACGGGTCCAAGGCGGGGTGCCGTTGTGGAGTCCTCGTTTCGGATGGTAGGCCAAAGGGAAGGAGTCGGCGGCCAGGTGCGGCGCGCGTGAGCGCCTGCGGCCCAGATCAGACATCACGACCGGCCGGATTTTCCGCTTCGTTCCTTGCCTGAACCCCGCCGCCCCGCGTTTGCTCTCGCGGCAATGAATCGTTTGCTGCTTTGGGGAAGTGCGATCCTGACGTTGACCTTCCGGGTATTGGCCTGGGATTACGAAGGCCATCGCCTCATCAACGAGCTGGCCCTGGCGAGCCTGCCGACCAATTTCCCCGCGTTTGTCCGGGAGCCAGCCAATGCCGAACGCCTCGCCTTCCTTGCAGGCGAGGCGGACCGCTGGCGCAACACGGCCGAGCTCGGCCTCAGGCACGTCAACAATCCCGACCACTTCTTCGATCTCGAAGACCTGCCGGCACTCGGATTGAACGCGAGCAACGTCAGCGCTTTTCGCCACGAGTTTGTCGCTCAGGTCGTGCTCGCCCGGGCAAAGGATCCGGCCAAGTTCCCGCCCACTGACCCGCTCGTGGATCAGGACCGCACCAAGTGGCTGCCGGGCTTCTTGCCCTGGCGGATCACCGAGGACTACGCCCGGCTGAAATCGGCCTTCAGCTATCTGCGGACCTTCGAACAGTTTGCCGGCACCGACGACGAGATCGCCAACGCCCGCGCCAACGTCGTCTACCTGATGGGACTGATGGGCCATTTCATCGGCGACACCGTGCAACCCCTGCACGTGACCCGGAATTACAACGGCTGGGTCATGGACAATCCGAACCGCTACACCACCAACCGCACTTTTCACGCGTGGATCGATGGCGGCTATCTGCGCAAGGTGGGAATAGATCGGCCGGCGCTCTTCGCCCGCGTCGGCCCGGCGAGTTCGGTCTGGGAAGGCCCGCCCGGAGCCAACCGTGACAACCTGTTTCCGGTGGCGCTCGGATTCGTCGCCCAGCAGGCCCCGCACGTCGAGACGCTCTACCAGATGGACAAGGAGGGCCGGCTTTCGGGCAATGGAGAGCGCGGACTCGAAGGTCGTGCCCTGCTGGAACGGCAGTTCCTGCGCGGTGGCAAGATGCTCGGAGACATCTGGCTCACGGCCTGGCAGACGGCGCCACTGGACGGATATCTCCGCACGCAACTCGTGCTCCGGCAGTCCGGCGGCGCACCCGGAAAATAATCCTCCGCCCGCGGGCAACTTGGCCTTGCACTTGCCTGCCAGATCGAGTTTTTAACGCGCGCTTCCCGGCGCGTTCGCTCCGGGGTTTCGCGGATTCGACACCATGCATCACCTGCGTCCCGCCAGTTCGCCGCTCCAGCGCCTTCAGTTGAAGGCGACCCAGAAGCCGGTCAATTTCATCTGCAGCGCGCCCCAGGCCCAGAGTGTTTTCCTCGTGGGCGATTTCAATGACTGGGATGCCGCAAGCCAGCCGATGAAGAAGAGTTTCGACGGTTCGTGGCATCTCGCCATCACGCTGGGGCACGGCGGACACCACTACCAGTTCCTCGTGGATGGCAAGGCGGTGAACGATCCCCGTGCCCAAGGGCTCGCCCGCAACGAACGGGGCGAAAAGGTGTCGATGATCATGGTCAGCTAGGTCCGTGCCGGTGCGCCCCGGCATCGCTGGATAGCCCGCGACTAAGTTTGCGTGCGTGGCGATTGGGGCGGACGGTGGAGGCATGAAATCGCTTTCGCCCAGTGAAACCAAGGCGGCCTTGACGACAACTCCGGCCTGGAGCGCGCGCAAAAGGGTTATCCGGCGCACGTTTGAATTTCCCAACTTCGTCACCGCGATGAAGTTCGTGAACGCCATCGCTCGGGCGGCGGAAAAGGCCCAACACCATCCCGACATCGAGATCCGCTGGAACCGCGTGGCCCTCGTGCTGACGACCCACGATGCGGGCGGGCTCACGCGCAAGGATTTCGCGCTCGCCGGCCTCGCCGATGTGATCGCCGCGAAGCTGATTGGTCGTTGAAGGTGCATTCCCGATAGGGCTTCGTGCCGGAGTGGCATGGCTGACGCCCTGATGACTGGGCAGACTTCGACATCTCACCGAACCGTTCCGATGCAAGATCATCTCGCACCCCAGATTGGCGCCAATAGGCGGTGGGCATTCGCAGGGCGGACTCGGGTCCGGGTCGGTCCCTCCACGGCCACAAGACACTTCCACTGACCTATGCAACCGTCGTTTCCACTCCAGCAGACACCCCATCGCCTCCGGCGCGCCTTCACCCTCATCGAACTCCTGGTGGTCATTGCGATCATCGCGATCCTTGCCGGCATGCTTCTGCCCGCCCTTGGCAAGGCCAAGGCCAAAGCCCAGCAAACAAAGTGCATCAACAACAACCGGCAGGCCGGCCTGGGCACGATCATGTATGTGCAGGACTTCAAGGCTTATCCGGGCTGCCTGTTCGCCAATGGCGGCTTCCGGTATGTCTGGGCACCGCGCCTGTTTTCGCAGATCGGCACCAACCGGGCCGTGTTTTCCTGCCCCACCGCAACTCCGCTGAGTTGGTGGGACACGAACGTGAACAAAACCCTTGGGGCTCCAAATCTGACTGGTGGCGGTCGCGATCCTTGGGGCATCAGCGAGACCAGCCTCTTCTCCATGGGTTACAATGACTGGGGGGCCGCCCCGGCCGGCGGCGCCCGCGGACTCGGCGGCGACGTCGATATCTTCGGAGAAGTGAAGGAAGCCGCGGTCCAGAGCCCATCCCAGATGATCATGCTGGGCGACAGCAAGCCGGGGACGGGCGGCAAGATCACCGCTACCAGCCGCGGCAGTTTCGACGGAAACATTGACCCGACCACCGAAACCGAATGGCCGTCCAACCGGCACAACGGTAGAACTGTCCTGATGTTTTGTGATGGCCATGCGGAAGCCGCCCGGCGCGTTGATGTAATCGACCCGAACAATGATGTCTGGCACCGCCGCTGGAACAATGACGGCGGCCTGTCCGCCAAATGGAACTTCAACCGGACGACGGCGTCCAAGATCGACCCGTGATGAACCGGGCGGGCGTCAACCACGGCTAACGCGGCTCGCCCAAGGAAACGGGCAGAGGCGGCGCCTTTCCCCTTCGGCTTCCCAAAGAGGGGAGGGGGAGTTCATTTCGCGTGGGCCGATTCGGCCGCTTTGCGCTTTGAAGTGGGGCACCCGCTCCCGGCATGCTCGCGCCGATGAATTTGCGAGAACTTCGCCAAGCCCAGAACGCCGCCAGCAAAGCCGCCAATGCGGCCGGTGCTTTGATGAGAACCAACCTGCGCCGAACGAAAAAGGTCAATGAGTCCCATCAGCACGACATCAAGCTGGAACTGGACGTTCGCTGCCAGAAACTGATCACGCGGGTGCTCGCCGAGGCGTTTCCAGGAATCCCCGTGCTGGGCGAGGAAGGACAGGCCGCAACCGTGGCGCGGGCGCCCGCCCGCTGGGTCGTGGACCCGATTGATGGCACGGTAAACTTCGCTTACGGCATTCCCCACGCCGCGGTCAGCATCGCCTTGCAGATCAAGGCGCCCAGAGCAAGGGCCACGGACTATCCCGACGGTTACCGGACGGTCGTCGGGATCGTTCTGGACCCCTTCGTCGGCGAGCTGTTTTCCGCCGTTCTCGGGCAACCCGCAAAACTCAACGGGCGGACTATTCACGTGAGCCCACGGCGGCGCCTCAACGAAGCGATGGTGTGTGTCGGCTTCGCCAAGAGCCTGGAAAGTTTGGAGATGTTCCGGCAACACGCCCAGCAGCTCACGCACCGCGTTCGCAAGCTCCGCATCATGGGTTCGGCCGCGCTGGCACTGGCCTACGTCGCCGACGGTCGGTTCGACGCCTACATCGAACGTGGCATCCGCCTGTGGGATGTCGCGGCCGGCGCCCTGATCATCGAATGCGCGGGCGGTGAGTTCTGGAAGGAGCAGTTGCCCGGCGAACATGTGTTCGGGCTCTGCGCCTCGAACGGCAAGCTCCGACGACAGCTTGAGTCGGCCGCCTGAACCGTATTTCCTCCCCTCGATGAATCGACTGCTTGGCCTGTTCGGGCTGATCCTCTGTTGCGCCACCCGGCTGGCAGCCCAGACCGACGGCATCTTTGCCGATTTCAAGACGAGCATGGGCAGCTTCACCTGCCGGCTCGACTTTGCGGTCGCCCCCAAGGCGGTCGCCAACTTCGTCGGGCTGGCCACCGGGCAGCACGGCTGGCTCGACCTGAACACCGGACTGGTCCGCACAAACCCGTTCTACAACGGGCTGATCTTCCACCGCGTCATCAAGGGCTTCATGAACCAGGGTGGCTCACCGAACGGGCAGGGGACCGACGGCCCCGGCTACGTGTTCACGGACGAGTTCAGTCCAACGGCGCGCCATGACGGGGCGGGAGTGCTTTCGATGGCGAATTCCGGGACGGACTCGAACGGCGCCCAGTTCTTCGTCACCGCGGCGGCAACGCCCTGGTTGAACGACGTGCACACCGTCTTCGGCCGCGTGGTCGGTGGCCTTGACGTCGTGATGGCCATCAACGGTGTGGCCACGACGAGCGACCGGCCCAAGACCAACGTCGTCTTGGAAACGGTCGGAATTCGACGTGTCGGCACCGCGGCGCAGGCGTTTGACATCAATGCCCAGGGGTTGCCGACGCTGAGCAATCCCGCGTTCAGCGCCCGGGTGGAAAACAACGCCGCCAACCTCCTGATCGGCCGTGGTCCGCGGGTGGACACCCGCCTTTTCGCCTCGACCAACCTGACAACTTGGACGGCCCAAAACCTGGGGATCACCCTGGAGCAGCCGCTAGTCGGGGGCATCATGACCACGGCGACCAATCAGGCAGAATTCTTCCGGGTGGCCCAGGTTCAATATGCTGAACCAACCCTCGCTCCGCCCAGCGTTGCCGGGCGAACGCTCACGATTCAGTTCAACAACAACCTCGGTGCAATCACGGTCAAGTTCGATGCCGCAAAGGGCGGAACCTACACCTACACCAGCGGGAACCCGCCGAACCAGGGCACCCTTACCGATTACGAATGGACCCAAGAGGCCTACGTCGGCCGGCTCTGGCCCGTAAAGTATTCGAATCTGGCCACGATGACACTGCGGTTAAACTTCGACAATTCCAACGGCGGCACCCTCACCGGCACTGCCTACACGGCGAACCCGTTTTCCATTTCGGGCACTTTCATCATGACGGCCCAGTAGCCGAATACTAGGGACGTCTGGCCTGTGACCGCATGTAGTGAAACAGATACTGCTGCGCGTAGCCGGCGTTGGCTCCAAAGTAGGTTTCAGTGAACCGCAGCAGCCGGGCGGGCTTGGGACTCCGACGGGGAAAGTAAAGCTGCCGCAGTGCCCGCAGCACCCAGACATCCACCGGAAACGCATCCTGTCGGCCATAGCCAAACAGGAGCGCGCAGTCCGCAATCTTGCGCCCGACTCCGGGACACTCCATGAGCGCTTCCCGGGCTTCTTGGGTGGGCCGGTCGCGCAACGCTTGCAGATTCAGATCGCCGGCCGTCACCCGCTGGGCCGTTCCGCGAAGATACTTCGCACGGAATCCCAGCTTGCACGCCCGCAACTCGGGTTCACCGGCCGTCGCGATGCGTGCGGCGGACGGAAAGGCGAATTGCGCCCCGGCTTCGCTGGGGGCGGCAACCGGATCACCGAAGCGCGCGCACAGGAGCCGGACGCATTCCTGGATCTGGACGATCTGCTTGGTGGAACTGAGGATGAAGCTCGCGAGGCATTCCCAAGGTTCCTGGCGCAACAGGCGCAGGCCGCGACATACGGCGACGGCATTTCGCATCGGCTCGTCGTCCGGAAACGAGCCGATGATCGCCGTGAGATCCTCGTCCAATCGCAGGTGTTCCGTGAGCCAGTTCCAGTCGGGTGAAAACTCCGCCGTCTGGGCGTGGAGCGCTGTCGAGTCGGCGGTGAGGCGAACCCAGCGCCCAGCCACCACGCCTTCCCATCCGCCGCTCCGTCGCCGCCAGCGGAATGCCTGCCCGCAGCCGAGCGTCGAATCCAAGTCGTAGTCGCGCAGCGGGAAGCGGGTGGAGCAGGGGACCGGGGCGAGGACGGGCGCGTCCGCGCCCCGGCTGGCGTCAGCGTTTGTCACGGCAGACGAAGAGTTGGTAGCGGTGGGCCACGCGCCCCCGGTATTCCACTTCAAAAATGCCGAGATCCGTCACAGAACCGAATTCCTTGCTCAACTGTTCCGGTGCGGGAAAAGGGCGCTTGGCATTTTGCACATAGAGCGCGGTCTGCCCCTTGCGCTGGTCGTAGCGGAAATGCGGCCAGAACCAGATCTGGTTGAGCGGCCGTTCCGTGCTGATCACGGTGACCAGCGGATCGGTCGTCACGCGTGCCTTGGCTTCCGGCCAGTAGAAGTTGAGCTGCCCGCAGAGCCCGTAGTGATCGGTGATCACAAAGACCGGCTTGCCTTCGGGGGCCAGTTTCTCGCGCTGCTCGGACACCAATCTTGCCGTGGCATCGTAGCCGCGCACGCGCATCAGTGGGTCGAGTTTGGCCGGCAGCATCCGCTGGGTGACTTTGCCGATGAGGTTGGTGTCATGCAGCAACACCACTAAGGGCAGGCCGAGCGATAGGCCGGCCACCAGCATCCGTCGCGGCCAGCTGGCTCCGGCGCGCCAGCAGTCGTGCGCCACGAAAAACGTGAAGAGCAGAAGGGGAACCAGGCTGGTTGCAATCCAGTTCGGATGCACCCGCGTCTTCAACGTGTAGAGCAGGTAGAAACCCAGCACGATCCCGCCGTGGCAGAAAAGATACAGCCGCAGTGCCACTGAATGCGGCGAAGCTGACCGCAGCTTCCAATCGCAACGCCAGAACCGCACCAGCGCCAGGATCAGTGCGATGAAGAAAAGCGGATTCAACAGGCCAAATTCTGCCCCGAGAAATTCGCCCAGGAACTTCAGCGTCGGCTTCCACACCTGGTCCAGTCCGCCGCGTTCCTTCAGATGGGTGGCCGTGATCCAACCATTTTGCCGGTTCCACACGATGACCGGAATGGTGGCCAGCAGGTTGATTCCGACCGCGAGCCAAGGGCCTGGAGTTCTCAGGCGGCCGCGAGCCTCGGGCCAAACCACAAAGAACAGGGCAAAGGACAGCCACTGGAGCGGCGAGATGTATTTGCTCAGGAATCCTCCCGCGAAACAGACGCCGACAATCAGCCAGTCCCGGGTTCGTCCCTGCTGGATGGCCCGCCATCCGGCCAGCATTGCGCCCGTCCAGAACAGCACGGTCAGCGGATCGATCGTCATGATGATGCTGCCGACGGAGAGCAGCGGAATGGCGCTCAGGCTGACCAGGAACAGGAACGCGGCGCGGCCTCCCAGGTGGCCGGCGACGAAGCGCAGCAGCATCACCCCGAGCGTCGCGGCAATGACGGGAGCGAAGCAGCGCACGCCGAGCTGCGTGTCACCGAAGAGATGCGTGCCGACCCACTGCGTGTAGGCGATGAGCGGCGGCTTGCTGTAGTAGGACAGCGCCGGGTGTTTCGCCCAGAGCCATTGATAGGCCTCGTCTTCGCTGAGCTGGATGGTGTTCGAGGCGACGTAGCCCAGCCGCAGGCAGAGCAGGGCGCCGATGAACACATAACCCAGGGTCCGCCATTGGCGCTCGGCAACCTCTGGATTTGGTGGCGCGTCGGTCACCTTCGGGTTCAGTTCGCCCTGGGCGTCCGGCAAGAGACTGGGCAGGGCAGCGTGCCAGACCGGGAAGAACCTGCGGCCGACGACGGCCCAGACGGCGTTAAACAGCCGGGGGAATCCCCAGCCACCGGCCGCCCCGATAAACCAACCGACAAAGACGTCGGAGGGATAATGAACCCCGACGGCAACACGGGAGAGGCCGACGGCCGCTGCCACCGGGATCGAGAACCTGCGCGACCGGCGGTAGAACAACCCGGCCACCATCGCCGCCCCGGCCACGTTGGCGGCGTGGGAGCTGGGCATGGACTTGGCGAGGCCTTTGCCGGTCAGGAGATGCACGTCCGCCAAGCCATCGAACGGACGCGGCCTCCCAATGGCTTGCTTGAGCTGATTGGTAACGAGGCCGTCGGTTAAGGCGAGCGACAGGACGAGCACCGCGAGGAAGCAACGGCCCTTGGCGCCCGCCCGCCACAACAGCCAGCCGGCCAAGACGGCGAGCGCGGGGCCGACCAAGACGTTGCCACTGAGCCACGGCATGACGACGTCGGAGATGGGGTTCGCGAGCGTCTGGTTGACGAAGCGAAACCCGGCGACATCGAGGTTCTGGAGCCAAGGCACGCGGTTTGTTAGCAGGGACGGAGGGATCGCTCAAACCTTTGACCGGACAGACTCAGACTTCTTTGGGCGCGGATTTGTAATGAATATAACAAACATTGTGCAATTAAAACATTGGCAAGCAGGCGGAAGAATCCATGTCGAACGGTGTTGCCACTCAACGTCAGGAGATAAACATCCTCAACCACCTAGCATGCACATCTACAAACTTGAGGGCCGCGCAATGCTCTTTCTGTAAATTCGGTGAGCATCAGTTGGTGAGTGGGGTTTTGGGGACGAGGCTGAGGTAGATTTTCCCGGTTTCCCAA
>JAYUSF010000317.1:0-33782 GCA_043755815.1 Verrucomicrobiota bacterium | reverse complement strand
GATTGGGAAACCGGGAAAATCTACCTCAGCCTCGTCCCCAAAACCCCACTCACCAACTGATGCTCACCGAATTTACAGAAAGAGCATTGCGCGGCCGTGGCCAATTCGCTGATGAATCCGTTCTACACCGAGGCCTTCAGCGGTCCGCAAGCCGACGACATTGCCGGTGCCCAGTTCATCTATGGACAGGCGGCGGTGCCGGAAGCGTCCACCTGGGTGGCAGGCTTGACTCTGGCCTTCGGCGGTTTCGGCCTTTGGCGCATGCGCCGGAGCGCCTGAGTCCGCTCCCGTTGCCCAAACATCAACCGTTCCAAGGCGGCCCCCGCGGCCGCCTTTTTCGTGCTCGGAACCCGGCCAAGCCTGCCCGGAAAGCCACTGGCCACCCACGCAGTGCCGCCCGCCACTCCGACCAACCCGGATGATTTGAACTTTCAGCCAAGCGGGAACGACCCGGAACTCGCATGAGAACGCGGACGGTGAACAGCAGTTCATCGGGGATTCGGTGCCTTGAGGCCAACGGGCAACCTCGAATCCGGTTTTCCGGCTTCCTTCGCCGAGCTTCCTCCGCCATTCCTCAGGCATGTCGCACCTCGCCCGCGCCCGGGACGTTTTCGCCATTGAGATCGCCGCGCTCAAAGCCGTCCGCGCCTCTCTGGACTCCAGCTTTGACCGGGCGGTCGAACTCGTCGTCGCCGCGATGGGAACGGGCCGCAAGCTGGTGGTCGTCGGCATCGGCAAGTCGGGCAACATCGGCCGGAAGATCGCCGCCACGCTGAGCAGCACCGGCACGCCGGCGGTCGTGCTGGACTCGGTGGACGCACTCCACGGCGACCTCGGCATCGTCAACGAGGGCGATGTCGTGCTGGCGCTCAGTTACTCGGGCGAGTCCGAGGAACTCATCCACCTGCTGCCCGCGCTCAAGCGCTTCGGCGTGCGGATCATCGCGCTGACCGGCGCGGCCAAGTCCACGCTCGGGAGCCACGCCGACGTGGTGCTGGCCTGCCGCGTGCCGAAGGAGGCCTGCCCGTTCAACCTCGCGCCCACCTCCAGCACCACCGCCACGCTCGTGCTCGGCGACGCGCTGGCGATGGCCGTGATGGACGCCCGCGGGTTCAAGGTGAAGGACTTCGCCCAACGCCATCCCGCCGGCGCGATCGGCCGGGCCATGCTGCTCAAGGTCGGCGACATCATGCGCCGCGGCGACCGCAACGCCGTCGCCCCGGCGACGCTCACCGTGAAGGAGTCGCTGCTGGTGATGACCCGGGCGAAATCCGGCTCCGTCGCCGTGGTGGACCGGCGCGGCAAGCTGGCCGGCGTGTTCACCGACGGCGACCTGCGCCGCCGCATGGCCGCCGACGAACACGCGCTCACCCGCCTGCTAAAGGACGTGATGACACCGGGCCCGGTCTGCATCCGCGACGACGCGCTGGCGGCGGAAGCCGTCCGGCTCTTCAACGAGCGCAACATTGACGACCTGATCGTCGTGAACGCGAAACGCGAGCCGGTGGGCCTGGTAGACTCGCAGGATCTGCCGAAGCTGAAGCTGATGTGACCGCATCCCAGCGTCCGGAGCCCTACTCCAGCCGGCTGATGTCCACGGTCACTTCCATGCGGCGGTCGAGCGTGCCCTTGTAGTGGCCGCTCACGGGAGTGACGTCGGCGTAGTCGCGGCCCACGGCGATCTTCACGTAGTTCTCGTCCACGGCGCAGTTGTGCGTGGGATCCAGTCCGCGCCAGCCCACGTCGGGCACGAAGACCTCGATCCACGCGTGCGAGGCGCTGGCTGATTCCGTGGCGAGGTAGCCGCTGACGTAGAGCGCGGGGATCTTCAGCGAACGGCACAGCCCGAGCATGACGTGGGCAAAGTCCTGGCAGACGCCCTCCCGCTGCTGCAGCACCTGCTTCATGTGCGTGTGGACGTGCGTGCTGAGCGGGGTGTAGCGGAAACCGCCGTGGATGAAGCGCATGATCGCGACCGCCGCCTGCCAGATGTCCGTGATGCCCACGGTGGCGTCCACGGCGAGCCGCCAGGTTTCGGGGTCGAAATCCACGTAACGGCTGGGCAACAGGTAGTCCAGGCAGCGTTCGGTCAGGGCACATTCCGGCAGCCGGCTGAGCGGGGCGGGCGTGGCGTCGAGCGGCAGGGCGATCGACCTCGTCGTCACGGTCGTGAGCGCTTCGACCAGCACCGAAGAATGCGGCTCGGGAATTTCAAAGTGATGGACGACGTTCTTGTAGAAGTCGTCGTAGTGCCGGAGCCGGCTGGGCGGAAGGACCTTCAGGAGGAACGACTCGACGGTCTGGTGCTCGTTGGAGACCGGCTTGAGCCGGATCTCGTTGAAACTCTCCTTCACCGGCGCGGCGTAGGCGTAACGGGTGCGATGAATGATCTGGAAACGCATCGGAAATCAGAATGACCGGGGCCAACCGCGGCGCATGTTAACGGACCGGGCCGATTCCCTTCAGTGAAATCGGCTCATTGGTCCGCCGGGGCCTCTGCCGGCACGGCCTCGGCGTCGCTCACCGGCTCGACATCCACACTGACCCGCACCTCGTGGTGACCTCCGCCGGTGATGATGCCGCAGACCGGGCTCACGTCGCTGTAGTCCCGGCCGTAGGCCACCGTGATGTGTTCCTCGCCCGGCAGCAGGTCGTTCGTGGGATCAAAATCCACCCAGCCCACGCTCGGGCAGTAGACCGAAAACCACGCGTGGGAGGCATCGGCGCCCACGAGCCGCTGCTTCCCGGGCGCCGCATGGGTGCGCAGGTAACCGCTCACGTAACGGGCGGGCAGCCCGAGCGAGCGCAGGCAGGCGATCGCCACATGCGCGAAATCCTGGCAGACGCCGTGCCGTTTGGCCCAAACCTCTTCCAACGGAGTCGCCACGCTGGTCGCTACCGGGTCGTATTTGAAGTCGCGGAAGATGCGCTGGTTGAGCTGGGCCACGCCGACCAGCAGCGGAGTTCCAGATGGGAAACTGCCCCGGGCATAGTCGGCCAGCTCCGGCGCAGTCCGCAGGAGCGGCGAATCAAAACAGAACTGGTAGGGATCAACCACTTCGGGCGAGACGGGATCGCGAAACAGCTCCGTCACCTCGCTCCACGCCGGCGACAAGGCGAGCGCCGGCGGGGTGCTTGCGGACAGGCTGACCACGCTGACCGCCTCGACCTCGAGCCGGGTGTGGATTTCCTGGATGGCGAAGAAACAGACGCGGTTGCCGAAGAAGTCAGTCCGGTTATTCCGGACGGCGGGCTCGGGGGTAATGCGCAGCCGGAACTGGCCCCGCGTCTGAACCTCCGTGAAGCGCGGGTTCACCCGGGCCGAATGGTGCGACACCGTCACCGGCTCGGAGTAGTCGTAGGTCGTGCGGTGCAGGATGCGGTAGGTCATCGGGCGCGGGAAATCGTCGAGTGGGCGAAGTAGTTCACGGCGAGGGCATCCGAAAGCCGCGGCAGGTCCCGGAGCGTCTCCGCAATGACCCGACCCACCTCGCTCTCGTGCCAGCGGGCCGTCAGCCGGTTGATGGGACGCGGGTCCAGCAACCGCAGCCGCGTCACGCACTCGATGAGCACCCGCTGCCCCTGGCTCGGCAGGGCGCTCTCCCGTTCACGCGGGAGTTTCTCAAAATGCTTGGCGAGCTGGTTCAACTGAAACAGCAGCGAGCGCGGGTTCGTGTCGTCGAGCAGGACGAGGTCGTAAACCGCGGCCATGTTCGGCACGAGGTTGTAGCGCGAGCGGTAGGTGATCGAGCTGTCCGCCACCTCGAGCACGGCTTCGAGCACGCTCGGGTTGTCGGCCTCGGGTGAGCGCAGC
Source organism: Verrucomicrobiota bacterium (assembly GCA_043755815.1). Lineage (GTDB taxonomy): Bacteria > Verrucomicrobiota > Verrucomicrobiia > Limisphaerales > UBA9464 > CAIWAH01. Next base: position 29,968 of record JAYUSF010000317.1, on the reverse strand, counting down.
GCGGCGTTCAGCAAGGTGCTCAGATAAATCGCACGCTCGAGCCGCGCGCCCATGTCGAGGAAACGCCAGCCCTGCGCGCGGGTCATGTTCTCGCGGGCGAGCCCGTGGAACGAGGCCAGCTGCAACAGGGTCTGGTTGAGCACGCCAATGGCGTCGCCGGCCAGCATCACCAGGCTCGACGTCGGCATGGCGAGGCGGTCATCGAGCTGACTGAGGACACGCCACAGGTCGTTCGAGCTGCGGTCCCGCACGAACATGCCGAGCCGTTGCAGCTGATCGGCGAGGCTGCGCAGGCTGCCGGGCTCCGCCGGATCGAAGATCACCGCCAACAGGGCGGCCTCAAGCGCCTCCGCGTTGGTGCGCAGTTCCGGCCGCGCGGCCGCGGTGGGCAACTGTCCCTGGGCGACCAGCGTATTCAGCAGCGGTTCCAGCAATGGGAACGCATGACCCGTGCTTTCCGGGCTGAAGCGCAGCAGCGTGCTGCGCAGGATCCGGGCCGTGGAGTCCGTCCGCTCGGCGTAGCGGCCGAGCCAGAAATAGTTGTCCGCGAGCCGAGACGGCAGGTTGTTGCCCACGCGCCGCAGCTCCACCTCGCGGCCGGCCACGCTCAGCAGCGTCACGTCCTCGACCGGCCCATCCGCGAGAATCCAGGTGTCCTTCGCCGCGCCACCGCGCTGCATCGAAATGAACCGGCCGCCGGAATCGGGCGCCACGCGGGCCAGCCCGCCCGGCATCACCCGATAACCTTCCTCCGTCGCGACGACATAGACCCGCAACGCCAGCGAACGGGCCGCCAATCCCTCGCCGGTGAAAACCGGCGCCGCGGAAAGTTCCACCCGTTCCTGGCCCACCCAGAGGTGCGGCTGGAACCGGATGCGCCGGAGCAGCTCCGCTCTCTCGGCCTCCGAAAGCGTCGCGTTGGGCTGCATTCCGCGGAGGCGGGACCGGAAGGCGGGCTTCACGAACAGCTCGTCGATATGTTCGCCGACGTATTTCTCGGCGCTCTTTTGGCCGCACCACCAGGTGGCCACCGAGGGCAGTTTCAGCGTTTCGCCCAGGACATGCCGGCACAGGCCCGGCAGAAACGACATGAACGCGGGACTCTGCAGCAGCCCGCCGCCGAGCGCATTGGCCGCCACCACGTTGCCGGCGCGGAGGGCCTCGACGAGCCCGGGAACGCCCAGCATGGATTCATTCCGCAGTTCCAGCGGATCGCAGAAGTCATCGTCCACGCGCCGCAGGATCACATCGACCTGTTCGAGGCCGCTGAGGGTCTTCAGGAACACGCGGTCATCGCGCACGGTCAGATCCTGGCCCTCGCAGAGGGAATAGCCGAGATAGCGGGCCAGATAGGCCTGCTCGAAGTAAGTCTCGTTGAACGGTCCCGGCGTCAGCAACACCACCCGGGGGTGATCCGTCTTACGCGGCGAGAGCCGGCTGAGCGTGTTCTGGGCATCCCGGAAAAAGCCGGCCAGCCGCTGCACCCCGCATTCCCGAAACGCCTCCGGCAAAATGCGCGAGGTCACAAGCCGGTCCGCCAGCGTATAGCCGGTGCCGGTTGGAATCTGGGTCCGATCCGAGATCACCCACCACTGTCCGTCCGGCGAGCGCGCCAGATCCGCGGCGTAAAAGTGCAGAAAACGGCCCTGCGGCGGCAGGCTGCCATGCAGCGGTCGCAGAAAGTCCGGCTGGGCAAACACCAGCGCGGGCGGCAGCCACGCGCTGCGGATCAGTTCCTGCGGGCCGTAACAGTCGGCGAGGACCCGGTTCAGCAGCGTCGCCCGCTGCACCAACCCGGCCTCCAGCTTCCGCCATTCCTCGGTGCCCAGGATGAAAGGCACCGCGTCGAGTTGCCACGGCCGCTCCATGCCGAGGGGATCGCCATACACGTTGTAGGTGATGCCCTGTTCATGGACGAGCCGGCGGCCGGTGTCCGCGCGCCGTTTGAGCTCTTCGGCGCCGAGGGATTCGAGTTCGCGGACCAGCGCCTCGTAGTGCGGCCGGACCGAGCCGTCTGCGGTGCGCAGTTCGTCATATCGCCCGGCCTCCACCCGATAGCGGGCGAGCAGCGCGGAGCGCTGGGCGGCAGCGGCGGCTTTGACGGCGGCGTCAGTCACTGGCCGCAAGTGTGGGAACGAAGGCCACCGATTGCCAGCGGGGAAGCGTGCTTCGTTAAATCCAGTTGCCTCGGCGGAGACCGACGGCGTATCTACGACCTCGGTCCGTGCCATGCGGACCCAACGGCCAGCTTAGCTCAGTGGTAGAGCTACGGTTTTGTAAACCGTCGGTCGTCGGTTCAAATCCGACAGCTGGCTCCACTTCTTGCACTCGCCCTCCGCGGCTCGGCGAAGTCTGCCCCCGTTGCGATTGCCCCTCGGGCGACTGGAAACTGATGCGGCGAAAGAACTCACGCCCCCTCAATCACCGGTGATCGAAACCACGGGGCAACCCCTTTGCGATTCTGACCGGCGCAGGAGCAATCGGTCGGCCGCGTTTTCGGGACTTGAACCCGCGGGGTGTTTTCTGGGTTGCTAGCCCAATGCTTCCACCTCCGCGATCGGCGCTGCTCGCCGGTCTGTCCTTCGCGCTGCTCGGTCTCGTTTGCAGCCCGCTGCAAGCCGCCACTGGCTGGATCTGGGCCGACGGCCCGGGCAGCGACGCGGCGGCCCACTTTCGGCGGACGTTTGAGGTGCCGGCCGGCCTGAAGGAAGGCGTCCTGTTCCTGACCTGCGACAACGGGGCAAAGGTGTTCCTCGACGGCAAGTCCGTGCTGACCAACGCGGACTGGAATGCGCCCGTGAAGGTCGACCTCACGAAGCACCTGACCCCGGGCAAACACGCACTGAGGGTCGAGGGTAAGAACGAGGGCAGCGTGGCCGGCCTCGTGGCTCGCCTGCGCCTGAAGACCGCGGACGGCAAGGAGTCGGTGGTGGAAACCGACGCCTCGTGGGAGGCAACCGTGCCGGGAAGGACCGAGTGGAAGCCCGCCAAAGTCGTCGGCAAATACGGCGACGAACCCTGGGGGGATGCCCTCGCGGGAGCGGGTGCCCCTTCGGGCCCGCCCAAGGTCACCGCGCCGGAAGAGATTCAACTGCGCCCCGGTTTCCGGGTGGAACTCATTCACGCGGTGCCCAAGTCGGACGAGGGTTCGTGGGTGAGCATGACCGTGGATCCCAAGGGCCGTTTGATCGCCTGCGACCAGGGCGGCGGCCTGTTCCGGCTGACGCTGCCCAAGCTGGGTTCACTGGCAACGGTCGAGAAGCTGACCAATTCCGTCGGTGGCGCGCACGGCCTCCTCCACGCGTTCGACAGCCTCTACGTGATGGTGAATGAGCAGGGCGGTCGGCAGGGCCTGTGGCGGCTCCGCGACTCCAACGGTGACGACCAATATGACCAGGAAACGCTGCTGCGCCGAATTGACGGCGGCGGCGAACATGGACCCCACGGCATCGTGCTTTCACCGGACGGCAAGTCCCTCTACATGGCGATCGGCAATCACACCAAGCTGCCCGACCACATGGAACTTTCCCGGGCAGCCCGCGCTTGGGACGAGGACCAGATCGTCACCCGCCTCTGGGATGCCAATGGCCACGCCCGCGGCATCCTCGCGCCCGGCGGCTACATCTGCCGGACCGATCCCGAGGGCAAGTCCTTCGAACTCGTCAGCTACGGCTACCGCAACGAATACGATCTCGCCTTCAACGCGTTGGGCGATCTCTTCACCTACGACTCGGACATGGAATGGGACGCCGGCACGCCGTGGTATCGGCCCACGCGCATCTGCATGGCAACGAGCGGCAGCGATCTCGGCTGGCGTTCCGGCGCGGGCAAATGGCCCTCCCATTATCCGGACAGTTTGCCGGCGTTGGTGGACATCGGTCCGGGCAGTCCCACCGGGGTCGTATCCGGCCAGGGCGCCAAGTTTCCGGCGCGGTATCAGCACGCCATCTTCGCCAACGATTGGACCTACGGCACCATGTATGCCATCCACCTCACCCCGGACGGAGCGGGCTACAGGGCGGATAAGGAAGAGTTCCTCAGCGGCCGACCGCTGCCCCTGACCGACGTGCTGATTCATCCCGCCGACGGCGCGATGTATTTCGCGATTGGCGGACGCGGCACCCAGTCGGCGGTCTACCGGGTGACTTACACGGGCTCCGACAGCACCGCGCCGGCGAAGGCCCCGAAGGCCACCTCTGAGCACACGCTTCGCCGCGAACTGGAAGCGCTGCACTCCGAAGGCACGGGGCCCGAGGCCATTGCCAAGGCCTGGCCGCAGCTCGCGCACAAAGACCGATGGGTCCGCTACGCCGCGCGCGTGGCGATTGAGCGCCAGCCGGTGAATGCGTGGGCGGACCGGGCGTTTGCCGAAACCCGCCCGTGGGCGGTGATCGAAGGGACCCTGGCGATGGCCCGGCTGGGAGGGACGGAACATCGTGACCGGCTGCTGGAACAGCTCAACCGGCTGAACTTCTCCAAACTGGACCAAGCCGGGCGGCTGGCGGCCGTCCGGGCGTATCAGTTGGTCCTGATCCGCCGTGGACTCCCCGAGGGCGCCCTGCTCAAGGCGACCATTCAACGGCTCGACGCGGAACTCCCCTCGGGCAACCGGCCATTGAACCGGGAACTCACGGGCACCCTGATCAAGCTGGGTGCCTCGGGCATCGTGCCCAAGGCGGTCGCCCTGATGCTCACCGCGAACGACGCCGACCTGCACTACGCGAGCGACGCTCTGCTGGAGCGCAACCGCGGCTATGCCAGCGCCTTTTCCCAGGCCGCCACCAGCCGGCCAAACCAGGAACAGATCGCCTTCGCCTACCTCCTGCGCGAGGCCAAGACCGGTTGGACGCCCGCCCTGCGCAAGTCGTTCTTCAGCTGGTTTCCGCGCACCGCCCCGTGGCAGGGCGGCAACAGCTTCCGCGGCTTCCTGGAAAACATCCGCAAGGACGCCCTCGCCACGGTCGGCGATCCGGCCGAACGTGCGGCGATGGAAACGCTCTCGACCGCCAAGCCGGCCGGAGCGGATCCGAAGTTCGCCGCGCCCAAGGGACCGGGACAGGCTTACACGACCGAACAGGCCCTCACGCTTGCCCGCGGAAAGGTCAAGGCGCGCGACTTCGAAAACGGCCAGGCCCTGTTCCACTCCACCGGCTGCGCAGCCTGCCATCGGTTCAACGGGGCGGGGGGCAGCGTCGGACCCGACCTCACGGGGGTCGCGTCGCGCTACACGCTCCATGACCTGCTGGAAAACATCGTGGAGCCGTCCAAGGTCATTTCCGACCAGTATGGTTCCGAGGAAATCCAGCTCGCCGACGGTTCCACCTTGGTAGGCCGGACCTATGCGGAGAATGGGCGCCTCGTCGTGACGGCCGACCCGCGCAATCCGGAGGAATCGTCCTCCGTGCCGCTCGACCAAGTGAAGGATCGCAAGCCCTACCCCGTTTCCCTGATGCCCGCCGGGCTGATCAACGCCCTCAACGCCGGGGAACTCCTCAACCTGCTCGCCTATCTCCAGTCCGGCGGCGATCCGAAGCACGCGGCCTTCCGGCAATAGTTCACGATGGGGCCACCACCCTTGGGCACCGGGAGCGAGCCCAGCGGCAAGCTCCGGTGCGGGCGGCTTTCGCCGCCCGGTCGCCCTTGAAGGTTAGGCCGTGCGCTCCAGACGCCGCCAGCGGCGTGCCTTCAGCTCAAAGCGCGGCAGCGAACCCGGCGGGACCTCCCGAACCGGAACCCGCAACGCGAGGGCATCGTGTATCCGATGGCTCAAGGCCGCCGCCGTCGCGGACGAGGTCTCGACTTCAAGGCTTAGTTCCGCCATCGCCTCCCGCGTGTCGTGGGTGATGCGGTATTCGCCGATGTCGGGAAACTCCCGGACCAACTGGTCGAGGGCGGTGGGATAGACGTTCACGCCGCGCACGATGACCATGTCGTCCACCCGGCCGAGAATTCCGCCCTCCAACTCCATGACGGGACCGCTGCCTGAGGCGCTCCGCACGAGATCGCCGGTGCGATAACGGATCAGCGGCGAACCCGTCCGGCGCAAGGTCGTCAGCACGAGTTCACCGCTTTCGCCCGAGGCCACGGCGGCACCCGAAGTCGGGTTCACAATTTCAGCGAAGTAGCTCCGGGTCAGCACCACGAGTCGGCCGGGTTTGGCCGGATGTTCGTAGGTGACCGGACCGGTTTCCGTCATGCCGTGGTGATCGAACACGCGCGCACCGTTCCACGCCGCACTCAGGCGGCCCCGGGTCGCCGGCTGGCTGCCCCCGGGTTCACCGGCCACGACGATCGTCCGCACGCGGCTTCGGCTGAGATCAAGCCCCTCCTGCGCGGCGACCTCCGCGAGATGCAGGGCGTAGGTCGGCGTGCAGCACAGCACGGTGCATTCATTTTCCAGCAGCAGGCGCAGGCGCACGCCGCTGCTCATGCCACCGCCGGCAAAACAGAGCGCACCGGATTTCTGGCCGGCTTCAAACGCGAGCCAGAACCCGAGGAACGGGCCGAAGCTGAAGGCAAACAGCATCCGGTCACCCGCGGTCACGCCCGCGGCGCGGAAGACCGCCACCCAATCTTCCACCATCACCTGCCATGACTCCGGAGTGTCGAGCCAGCGGAGCGGTGCCCCCGTGGTGCCGCTGGTCTGATGACACCGCGTGTAGCCCGCCAGCGGATAGGTGAGGTTCGTCCCGTAGGGGGGAGTGGCCGCCTGATCCGCGACGAGTTCCGCTTTGGTCGTGAAGGAGAATCGCGCGGTGAAATCCGCCAGCGATGCGGGCGACGCCGAACAGCCGATCGCCGCAAGCTTGCGCCCGTAAAACGGATTCCGCGCCACCACCTCGACCAGCAACCCGCGGAGTGCCGCGAGTTGTCCGGCCTCGACTGCCGGGCGGTTGGAAAGGTCGTCGGCCATCAGACGCCGCAAAGATTACTTCGCCGGGGCCGCCGGGTTGGCCGGCGAGGTTTGCGCTCCCGGAGGCTTGGCCGCGCCCCCGGTGTTCGACGGGGCGTATTTGGCGACCATGAAGGCTCCCGCCGCGGCGAGGATGCAACCCAGCAGGAACGGCAGCGGAATGGCCTTGAGCCCGCCCTCAGGCGGGTGCAGCAGCATGGCGGTGAGCGTGTTGATGACCGGCGCCCCGCCGAAGACGATCGGCATGACCGCGGCCGCCGCCGCCCCCTTGTAGATCGGAGCCGCCGCCCCGAGGGCGAGGACGAGCGTGAACGCGCCGACGGCCCCCGCCGCGCCGGCGATCAGGCTCCATTTCACGCCTTCGCCGGTGAAGCTCCAATTCGAGCCGCGAACCTGGAGCAGGGCGGCCGACGCCACGCCGATGAGCGCATAGGCCACGCAGACAAAGAGGAACGCCTTGAGCCCGGCATGCGGCGTCTCCGGCCCCATTGGCATGTAGCCGCGGCCCTTGTGCAGGATGACGCCATAGACTCCCCACGAGATCACCGTCAGGAGCGCGAAGTAGATCCAGGCATTGCCGGGGGCCGCCGCAGCGGGCGCAGAATTCATACGTGTGCGGAGTATGGGGTTGTCCCCTTTCCCCGCAACCGCATACTCACCTGCGGAAGTGACTGAATCTTCCCCACCGATCCGCGTCGCATCACTGTGAAACGATTCTTCCACCGGTCAGCCCTCGGGGCCGTCCTGTTCTGGCTGGCCGGCTGCACCACCCCGGCCGCCACCGATCCCAAGCTGATTGCGAAACGCCGGGCCGAACGGGCCATGGCCTACGCCGCGCTCAACGAGGATCACCGGGTGCAGGTGGACGCGGGCCAGATCAAGGTGGGCATGAATGAGGACGCCGTCTACATCGCCTGGGGCGCGCCCGCGCAGGCGCTCCGCAGCGGCGACGCCGGCGGCGAGCGGGTGACCTGGCTCTTCCACAACTCCACGGCCGATGAATACCTGTCCTGGCGCTACCGCGAGGTGCCCCGCAAGGACGGCAGCGTCTTCCTCGAACGCTTCCTTGAGCGGGACTACAACTACCGCGACTACGTCAGCGCCGAACTCGTGTTCATGGACGGCCAACTGCAAAGCTGGCGCATGCTGCCCAAGCCGGCCGGCAGCACGATCTATTCGCCCGGGTCGGGATTGCCAATCCGGTGAGCGGACACCGGACCCGGAAATTCGCTCCGGTCAGGGGATCGGCACCCGTTCCGGCACCCCTCTGAAGAACCGGCGCAGGTCCCGGTCAGTGTCCTTCACCGCCGGCTGCAGGACCGTCCAGGTCTTCAGCGCGGCGATGCGCCGGGTGTTCGGCTCAACCCAGCGCCAGTTCTCGACGTGTCCGTCGGCAAAACTGACCGTGCCACCGTTGCCGTGCCGGGTGGCCGGGAAGCTGATCCACGTCCAAAGGCTGGAGCCGAAGAGTTGCAGCCTGTCCGGCGCGTTCAGGCCGAAGGCACTCTGCTGGATGCTCTTCTCGTTTTCATCGATGAAGACGAGCGCCCCCGCCGGGCCGGGGCTCAGGATCTGTCCCAGCTTGTGCCAGCAGCGGTTGAAGTATTCCCCGCCCGGCTGCGGCTCGAGGTTCATATACATGCTCATCGAGACGCTTCGGGTTCGGGGACGTTTGCCCTGGTCGCGGACGGTGGACCGGTCCGCCGGACAGCGGTAGACGCCAACGGACTGGTTGTAGGCAAACAGCACGCCCCGCTGGATGTTGGTCGGGGCCGTGTCGGTGTAGGCATTGCCCAGCAGCCATGAGTTTGCATCGACCTTCCACGCTTCGCGCGAGCCGCCGCCCGCGTCGAGGGCGGCGTTCGGAGGCAGCCCATCCTGATTGTCGCCCGCATACATCGTCCAGCAGAGCTGGAGCTGCCTGAGGTTCGACAGGCACGCAATGCCCTGCGCCTTGGCCTTGGCCTTGCCGAGGGCTGGCAAGAGCATCCCGGCAAGCACGGCGATGATCGCGATCACAACCAGCAGCTCAATCAGCGTGAAGCCGGACGGCACCCGGCAAACGCCACGGCACCTCGGCGTGCCTCCCGGTCCATCGGCCAACTCTAGTTGACGCGCACGGGCATGCGGACACATGACCGCGAGCCTTCCGGCCCGCTTCGCGGGCCGCAAGCGGTTTGGGGCTCATCTTTTCATCGTGGCTGGTGGCGCGAGGCTTCCGCCGAGCCCGAACCCGGACTCGCCCGGCGGGAGCCTCGCGCCACCCGGTCTTGGCCGGCGCAAGCATGAGGTCAGCCACTGTAAGAAAATGCGCCCAGCGGTTTGTCCCGGCCAATTCCGGGTCGCGTTCTCGCCCCGGCCGGTTAGCCTTTCGGCCAATCAGCCACCGTATCCGTCTCGAAACCACCTGGAACCCTGCGATGCCAACCGCGATTCTCCTCCGCCACCTCCTCTTCGTCGCAGTCCTGCTCCGGCCCTTCGCCATCGGGTCGGCGGACCCGCCAACGATCCTGCCCGCCTCGCCTCACCGCCAATTGCCCAAGGCCATGCACGGCACCATGGGCGAACGGCCGCGGATCACTGTGGGCCTGCGCGATGCCGATATCACGGGTGCCGACAACCGCGCACTTCAGGCGGCGATGGACTACGTGGGCTCGCTCGGCGGCGGCACGGTGGAGATCGGCGCGGGCGAATTCCTGATGCGCGACTCGTTGCATCTGCGCGCCCACGTGACCGTGCGTGGCCAGGGCGAGAAGACGGTGCTTCGCAAGGCCAAGGCCGCCGTGTCGCCCCTCGAACTCGACGGCGACTTCGGCGAGGAGCAGATCACCGTGAAGAATCCCGCGGGCTTCGCAGTGGGCGACGGCGTGGCCATCTGGGACAAGAACGCGCACGGCTTTCACCGGACCGTCGCCCGCATCACCGGCCGCAGCGGCAACACGTTTTCGATCAGCCTGCCGCTCATGGCCGACTGCCTGGCGGGCAACGGCGCGCAGGCCGCGACGATCTTCCCGGTCATCAGCGGCTATCACCTTGATGGCGTTCGCGTGGAGCACCTGACCATCGAGGGTAACAAGGACGAGAACGTGAACATCGACGGTTGCCGCGGCGGCGGAATTTTCCTCTACCGCTGCTCCGGTGCGGTCATCGAGCGCTGCACCGTGCGCCATTACCACGGCGACGGCATCAGCTTCCAGCAGAGCAACGACGTGACCGTCATGGACTGCCTCACCGAGGGCAACGCCTCGCTCGGTTTCCATCCGGGCAGCGGTTCGCAGCGGCCGGTCGTGCGCAACTGCGTCGCGCGGGCCAACGGCGACGACGGTCTGTTTCTCTGCTGGCGGGTGAAGCACGGCCTGTTCGAGGGCAACACGCTGGAGGGCAACGGCCGCTTCGGCATCAGCATCGGCCACAAGGACACGGACAACCTGCTCCGTAACAACCGGGTCATCGGCAACGGCGCGGACGGCGTCTTCTTCCGCAACGAAAGCGAAGGCATGGCCGGCCACCGCAACCGGATCGAGGACAACCTCATCGAGAACAACGGCGCCAAGGAACCGGCGGCCGGCATCCGCGTGCGCGGCGAGACCCGCGACCTAGTGCTCAAGGGCAACACCATCCGCGACACCCGCAGCGGCGACGCCCGCCGCCAGACCGTGGGCATCAAGCTGGAGGAAGAGGTCGGCGCAGTGACCACGGAGGGAAACCAGATCGAGGCGGAGACGGCCGTGCAGGATGGGCGGAAACTCCGGTAGCCGCCCGCAACTGCCCGCTTGGATTTCTCCCGGATCCGGGTAATTTGATTCCATGTCAGCGGTTCTCACTCCTCCGAATCCCGGGGCTCCCTTGTGGCCTCTGTCGGTCGAGGCTTATCACGCGCTGGGTGAGATGGGGCTGGTGCCCGAGCAGACCGAGCTGCTTTACGGCTTTGTTTTTCACAAGATGCCCAAGTCACCCGCCCACCGGCTGCTGTTCATGAAGTTGCTCCGCGCCCTGATGGCGGCCTGTCCTGACGGATTCCATGTCCAGCCCGAGCAGCCGATCACCTGCGGGGACTCGGAGCCGGAACCCGACCTGTCGCTGATCCAGGGCGCGCCCGAAGATTACGCCCAGGGCCACCCCACCACCGCCGAACTGGCCGTCGAAGTCTGCGTGAGCAGCCACGACTACGATCGCTCGAAGCTCCGGGCCTATGCCACTGCCGGAGTGAAAGAAGTCTGGCTCGTGCTCGGGCCGGAAAAGCAGGTCGAGATTCACCGACGGCCCGAGCCCGGCCAGTTTGCCGACCACGCGATCCTTGATGCCGGAGCCACGCTCACAAGTGCGACCGTGCCTGCCCTTGCTTTGCCGCTGGCGGAACTGTTTGGAAACTGAGTCAGGCTGCGGCCAAGGTTACGACGGAGGGAAACCAGATCGAGGCGGCGGCGGCCGTGCAGGATGGGCGGAAGCTGCGTTGAGCCGGAACGAGGCAGTCGGAGCGCGGGCGGCCCGCCCGCACGAACCAGCAGGGATGCACGAAACTGGCCACGGTCACGGGCCAAGCCGGACGAACCAGTCAGTGCGTGCCGCGGCCCCTTGACCTTTCCCGTCACCTGGCGATGGGACGGACGGGCGGGCCGCCCGCGCTCCCTCTTTTGCGACCGAACGGCCTCAGCCGTTGCTAAGGGCACCAGTTCCACCCGGAAAAAGCTGCTGTCCGGGGCGTTGCTGCTGCTGATGGTTTTGGCCGGCGGTCGGCTGATGGCGCTCCCTTCCCCTTGGCGAGCAGAAGCCGGCAGGGTGGCGGAAACCCGGGGGGAAAGGAGATCACCGGCGAACGCCGGTTCGCCGCTACGCCGGTAGCGGCTGACCGGTGACAGCCGCCGGCATTCCACTCGGAGCGTGCAGACCTACAAAGCCCCTTCAGTTCTCAGGAATTGGGATTGGTCGTCCACATGACCAGGTGAAATGCCGCACTGTTCTCCGGTCGAGAATATCCCAAAACGACGCCGTTATTGCTGATTAAACTGTGAACAGTATGCCCGGAAGAAAGTCCTTCAAACGATGTTCGCCCGCCAGAAGGTGACCAAAGCAATGCTGAAGCTGGGCCACTCTCCCAGCCGTAGCCGACAATTTGCCCCAGTTCGTTGACGCGCTCGGGTTGACCGTCGCCGAGGTCATCGATAGCCGCATGCTGCGCTGACCAACCCGCCGTCGTCGGGGTTTCAGATTGAACACCACGGAAGGTCCGCCATTTTCAAGACGGCCATGATGCTTCCCCACCGGTTCCTCAGCGGCCTTCTCTTCTGTGCCTTCGCCGGCGCGACCCACGCCGGTCTCGTGGTCGTTGGCGGGGGCGACGGCGGGCACGGACGGGTGGACATGACCGGCGTGTTGACGGGAAAACGGATCGTCACCGTTGCAGCCGGGGCGAATCATTTTCTGGCCCTCAGTGCCGACGGACAGATCTTTGCGCGCGGGGCCAGCACCCGGGGCCAGTTGGGAAACGGTGTCAGCGGCGACGGCCAAGGAATGGTGGCCACGAAGCCGGGACCGGAACTTGCCGGCCGGCCGTTTACCGCGATCTCGGCGGGCTTCGACACCAGCTACGCGCTGACCACCGACGGGCAGGTGTTCGCCTGGGGCCTGAATCACTTCGGCCAGTTGGGCAACGGACATCACGACCTGACCTCCTATCCTCAGGCCGTGATCACGAATGGCGCGCTGGCGGGACGCAAGGTGACCGCCATCTCCGCCGGAATGCTGCATTGCCTGGCCCTGACCACCGACGGCCAGGTGCTGGCCTGGGGCCTGAATGAGTTCGGCCAACTGGGCGACGGCACCACGAACAACAGCAGCGTGCCGGTGGCAGTGGACGTGGGCGGGGCGCTGGCCGGGAAGACCGTCACCGCCATCGCCGCCGGCGCTTCCGGCAGCCTGGCGCTGACCGCCGCCGGGGAGATTTTCGGCTGGGGTTACAATCAGAGCGGTGCGCTGGGCGACGGCACCAACCTCGCCTGCCGCTCACCGGTCGCGGTGGATTTGAGCGGGGTGCCTTCCGGGGCGAAGGTCACGTCGGTGGCGGCTGGTGGCGATTTCAATCTGGCCCTCATGAGCGACGGCCGCGTCCTCGCCTGGGGCGGCAATGACTTCGGCCAGTTGGGTGACGGGACAACCGAGACGCGCCTGAAGCCAGTTGCGGTGGACTTCAGTGGAGCCCTTGCGGGCCGGCCGCTCGTCGCCATCGCCGCGGGTGCGGGCCACAGCCTGGCGCGGACTGCCGACGGGTTGATGTTCGCCTGGGGCTACAACCAGTTTGAGCAACTGAACGTTCCCGGTGTGAACGTCAGCCATCTGCTACCGACCGCGATGGACACGGAGGGTCTGCTCAGCGGTTTGGTCGTCACCGGCTTTGTCAGTGGCCCGACGGCCTTCTCCACGCTCTTCCTCACGACCGAAGCGGCGCGGACAGCCTTGACCCTATCGTCAGGCGGCTTGCAGTTCAGCGTCATCGGCGAACCGTTTTCGGACTATCTTCTCCAGGGTGCCGCCAGCCTCACGCCGCCCGTCACATGGCTGCCGTTGGCCCCGCTGACCACCGATGCCGCCGGCACCGCCACCTACACCGCAGCAGACGCGGTCAGTCCGGCCTTCTGGCGCATCGTGCCCGCGCCGTGACGACTGAAGAAAACCGGATCGAGGCGACGACGGCGGTGCAGGATGGGCGGAAGTTCAGATAGGTTAGCGGTCTGGCTTTATCGTTAGGAACCGCTCGAAGAACCGGTAAATCTGCGCGTTGGATTCTTCGGTCGGATCGTGACCGGCCCGTTGGCTGAAGCCGACCCGGTTGGTGAAGCCCAGCAACGTGTTGACGGCGACGGCGTGGTTCAGGGCGGTCCAGCGCGAGGCCGGGTCTTCGGAGCCGCCGGAGACGAAGAACGGACGCGGGGCGATCAGGGCGTGGAGTTCATGCAAGTCGTGGCCGGCGGCGACAAGACGGCGGTAGGCTCCGGAGCGCGGGTTCTCCGCCGCAGGAACACCGGCTTTGGGGCGCTTTTCCACGGGATCGGCGCCGAGATACCACGGCTCCCAGTAGTTCACGTTGGGCCGGGTCTCGTCGAAGACGATGCCGGGATCGCTCACGGCGACGGCGGCAAACTTGTCCCACAGCGCGCCGGCGAACAGCGCCCACTTGCCGCCGTAGCTGTGACCCACGATCCCGATCCGGGCAGCGTCCACCTCGGGACGATGGGCCAGCGCGTGCCAGGCATTGGCCGCGACGTAGGCGTGGAACGACAGCGGTTGGCATTGGGCGGAACCGAGTTCGGGCTTCCACGCGTTGCCGCCGGGAGTGCCGACACTGAGCGTGACGAAGCCGCGTTGCGCCAACTGCAGGCCGAAGTCGCGGAGCGGCTGTTTCTCGTTCAGGCCGACACTGGTTTCCGGTTCGTAATAGACGATGAGCACGGCGGGGAACGGCCCTCGGCCCGGCGGCACGAGCAGCCAGCCTTCGCCGGTCTGGCCCGCCGCGATCTCTAGGCGCACCCGGTGCTGAGTGAGTCCGCCGCGGTTCGTTGAGGCGAGGACCTCGCAGACCGGCTGCTTCAGCAGCGCCGGCCAAGGTTCCATCAGCGCGTGCCAATCGCGGAGAATCTCGGCCCGACGCCGGAGCCACTCGGCGGCCGACTTCACCGCGGTGCCGTCGCGAAAAAGCAGCGGCGAGCGAAAGGAACCAAACTGGCCGGCAAACTCCGCGGGCGGCCGGAACAGCGCGTCGAAGCCGGACAAAGCCGGACCCGGGGTCGCGACTTCCGTCTTCACCCGGATCGAGGGCACCGCCGGCGGTTCACCGGTGCCGGTGTTGAGCGGCGAAGGAAGGCGCAAATCTTCTGGGGCACCGCCAAGCGCCGTAGGTGCTTGCCAGCCGATCAAACCCAGCAAAACCAGGGCCCCGACGCCAACGCGTAACCGCCAACGGGAAATCATTCGCCGCGGAGGTTCGGCCGACCGGGCGGCGAGTAAAGTCCGGTCATTCCGGCCAGACGGTTTCCCCCGCGCTCCGGGCTTGCCAGCGTCGCCGCTTTCGTGGCTTCTAGGCCCGTGATCCCGTGACTCCTCCGCCGCGACCGCCTTGGCCGCTGGGAGAGCACTTCCACTCTGATTAAACGACCTCCATCATGGATACCAACATTACGGTCGAAGCCCTCCTGAGCGCCAAGGGGCGCACGGTCTGGTCAGTGGCACCGGACACCTCGGTGTTCGAGGTGATCCGGCTCATGGCCGAGCGCAACGTGGGTTCCCTGCTCGTCATGAACGGCGAGCGCCTCGTGGGCATCGTTTCGGAACGCGACTACGCCCGCAAAGTCGCCTTGCACGGGAAGAACTCCCGCACGACGCCGGTCGGCGAAATCCTCACTCCGGCGGTCCATCATGTCACCCCGGCCACCACGCTCAACGAGTGCATGGCGCTCATGACCGACAAACGGATCCGCCACCTGCCCGTGCTGGAGGATGGCAAGGTCGTGGGCGTGATCTCCATTGGCGACCTCGTGAACTGGACCATGCGGGTGCAGGAGGCGACGATCGACCAGCTTCAGGCCTACATCGCCGGCGGGTATACGACTTGAGCTGAATCCGCCCCACGGGAGTACGGGCATGGCGAGCCGGGCGCCCGAAATGCTCAGGCCTTGAAGAAGATCTTCCGCCGCCAGAGCCAATAGAGCACGCCCCACGCGAAGAGGGCGAAAAGGCCGCGCTGGAACACCGGCCACCAGGCCTCGCCCAGCGGTCCCTTGAGCCAACCGACCCACGCGGTGCTGGCGCTGCGGAACCAGCCGCCGAACGCCCCGCCCAGCACGTAAGCCGCGATGGAGTTCATGCCCACGACCACAAGCGGAAACGACCACTTCCGCCACCCCATCACCTCGATGCTCCAGTAAAACGCGAGCAGCAGCAGAGTGGTCCAACCGGCGGCGTAAACCGCAAAACTTGGCGTCCAGATGCGCTTGATGAGCGGGAACCACGGGCTCACCGCGAGGCCAAAGGCGAGGGCGGCGAGACCGGCGATGAGCAGAATGAAACAGACCCGCTGTTTGGTAGGAGCCGACGTAAGGAGGCTCTGATCTCCCGCTTCCGCCTTCGCACTTCCGGCTTCCGACTTTGAAATGAGCCTCCTTACGTCGGCTGCTACGGCGCGTTGGATCAGCGTTCCGGCCATCACGCCGAAGATGATCGTGGCGGCGGCGGGAATGGCGTTTAGCCCGACGTAGAGGCCCGAGTAATTGCGGCCGAGCATCCAGTGATCAAAGGCGCTCCCGATGTTCTCGATGCCCTGCGCCCAGGGGCCGCCGGGACCATTCCACGGGTTGAACATCCACAGCAGTTGATAACCGACCAGGATCAACCCGGCGGCGATCCCCTGCGCCCGCAACCCCCGGCCCACCACGAAGAACGCGATCACGTAGCCGATCGCAATTTGTTGGAGCACGCGGATGAACCCGATCTGGATTTTGTCCGAGCCGAAATGGTCCAGCAGGATCCCAATGGCCATCAGGTTGAAGGCGCGGACCAGCGCGTGCCGGAATCGCCGGCCCCAGGAGTCGCCCAGTTCCTCGCGCCGGGCGAAGGCGAACGGCATCGAAACGCCGACCATGAACATGAACGACGGCTGGATGAGGTCCCAGTAGACGCAGCCCGCCCACGCGACGTGCTCGTTCTGCTGCGCCCGCCAATCCCAGCCCGGCACGCCCTTCAGCGACTGGAAGATGCCGCCGCACAGCAGCGTGAACATGATGAGCCCGCGGTAGGCGTCGAGGGACTGGAGGCGGTGGGGCGCGGCCGGCGCGCCGGTTGCCGCTCCGGCGGAACCGGAGGCGGAGATTGAACCCGTCAGGGCGGGGGCGGGCGTGGCGGAGACTTGGGCACTCATGGCAGGCGCAGATCGGCGGTTTCCCGGGGTGGACGGGGCGCAGGCTGGCATCCCCGGTCCGGCGTGGCAACCGGTGTCCGCGCTCGTGCCCCGCGAAGCGATGGGGGAAATCGGGTGCAGTATCTGGAAGCGCCTTTTCCGGGCGCCGGGGCGTTTTGGGGTTTGCTTTAAAAGGCGTGTGTGAGTAGAGATACAATGGAGATCGCCCCCACTCTGAAACAAGAACGCTACACCGCGCTCATATACTAACATCCATGAAGACAATGCTCCGTCCACGCACCACCACCGCGCTCCCGGCCTTGGCCTTGGCCCTGGCAATGACCACGCTCGCCCACGCGTTCGCCGGGCCCTCCCCAGGTGACAACAACCCGCCGCCCCCCCCCAACACCCCGAGTGCGGTGCCGGAAGCCTCGACGTGGGCCGCGGCCGCAACGATGGCGCTCGGGGCCGGGGCCAGCTGGCTGCGCCGGCGCCGCAACCGCTCCGCCGCCTGAACGGCGCGGCAACGTGCTGCCGGCAGGACGCCGGCAGCACTCTGGACCCGTCCTGCCCGCGACCTCGGCCACGGGCTCCAAGGTCGGTCATGGGCGGCTTCCGCGGCGCGCGCTGGGATCCGTTCCGCCGGGCGCAACCGCGGACCTTCAGGCTCCCAGCCGCAGTTCCGACCGGCCCTTGGGCAGGTTGAAACACGCGGTGATGGAACGGTCGCGGCGACACCAGGTGCCACCCGTGAGCTGAAGGGGATTCGGCACCTCCTTCAACGCCGTCGCCGACGAACCTTGCCGGAGCGTCGGAATTCCGGCGGCTGCGCTTTCCCAGCGCACGGTGAAGTCGGCGCACGCAAACGGCGCGCGGAACTTCACCGTATTGCCGTCGGGTTCGATCCGCGTGAGTTCGCGCGCGGCCCAGTAGCGCGCGACCTCGCTGAGCTTCATCCACAAAAGGTTATCGTAGCGCGCGTGCAGGCGCTTCACGACTTCCTTGAAGATGTTGAAGCCGACCTCGTAGCCGTTGAAATAGATGCCCGTCCAATGCGCCAGCATCAGCGCCGGTTCGCCGCGGCCAATGACATCCACCATGCGGCCATGCTGGCCGTCCTCGGTGATGAACCTGTCCGCCCCGCCGGGGTTCGTGCAGTCCCAGCCGCCCGTCCAGTCGCCCGTGCAGCCGATGATGCTCACGACGCAGCGCGGGTCCGGTCCGTCGAGGCCGCTGGCATTCTCGACGCGGGGCGCGACGCTCTCGTCCCCCTTGTCGAACAGGTGCCGGAAGTAGTGCGGAATCTCCGCCTTGAACACGTCGCGCACCGACTCAAGCGACGCCTGCGACAACTGTGGCAGCGCCTTGTTGCCATAGCCGCCCGGCGTGGTGATGCCCTCGCAGGGCAGTCCCACCTCCCGGAGGATGCCCAGCGCGTAAGCCTGATAACTGGCGATCTCGTCCACGCTGCGGCCGGTGGTCCACTCCCAGTTCTCCATGAACTTCGGCGACAGTTCCGGATAGGGATGGCCCGTCTTGCGGTCGATGACGCGGGTGTGCGTGACCATCTCGGGATGAATGTCCCAGTTCGGCAGCATCACCGTGCGGACCACTTCGAGCGACTCCTTCAGCTCTTGCGGCGTCCAGCCGGGCAGCATCCGGTCCAACCGGCCGACGCACGCGGGAAACGGCACGATGCTGTATTTGCCCTTTACGCCGGCGCCCGCACACCACTCGCCGAACTTGCGCACGAAGGAGTCCGGAATCTCCACCGGCCACTCGCGCCACGGCTTGTGATACGTCTCGGTCGCGCCGGCGAATGCCTCGTTGAACTGCGGCATCGCGAAACGGTTCAGGTTCACCAGGCACGTTGAGTCGTCGATGATGAGCCCGACGGGAACGCGCGTGCGAGGGTTTAGGACCGTGACGCCGTCCACCCGCGTCGGCCGGTCACCGGGAACCTGCGCAAGCAGCCGGTTTGCCGCGCCGAGTCCGGCGGTCACGGCCGCCCCGGTGGCAAGGCGAAGGAAGTCACGCCGATCGGGGCGACGAATTAGCCGGGGTTGCATAGCGGAGAGCAAAGACCCGACGGCGCGAAGTGGGGAGAAGAAAGTTGGTCGCTTGGCGTGATTGCCACATTCCGCCACGCCCACGCCCTCAGAACGACAGGCGGGGGCGCCTGTCGGACCGAACACCGGCGAGGGCGCCGGTGCCACTTCCACTAGGCCGCGCGCAGATACGCTCAACCCGTTCGTTTGCGGATTGCACATTGGCCGTTCCGCGGCACTTCTTTCCGCCGTGCTGACGCTCGAACATCTGGCGGAACTGGCCAACGCTCATGCCCCTTCCCTTCCGGCCACCGTGGCCTCGTTTGAACTCGGCGGCCGGAGCTTTGGCGGCGCGCAGTCGCCCGCGCTGATGGGCGTGATCAATCTCTCGGCCGATTCGTGGTATCGCGAATCCGTCTGCCTGTCCGCCGACGCGGCGATCCGCCGGGGACACGTCCTCGCGGCGCAGGGAGCGGCCATCCTGGATGTCGGCGCCGAGTCGTCGCTGGCGCACGCACTCCGGGTGGATGAGGCGGCCCAATCCTCGGCGCTGTTGCCCGTCGTGCGCGAACTTGCGCAGGCCGGACTGCTCGTGTCGGTGGAGACGTATCTTCCCGAGGTGACGCGGGCCTGCCTCGAAGCCGGCGCGAAGGTGCTCAACCTCACCGGCAACGACCGCAGCGACGAGATGTTCCGGATGGTCGCCGATCACGATGCCGCCGTGATCATCTGCCATGTGCAGGGCGCCAACGTCCGGGCGGTGGCCGACTTCGATTTTGGATCCGACCCGACCGCGATGCTGCACGACCATTTCGCCCGCCAGATTGACGCCGCCACGCGGAACGGCGTGCGCAAGCTGTGGCTCGATCCCGGACTCGGCTTCTACTACCGCAACCTGCAGGACTCCGCGACGCGCATCCGCCACCAGATGCGGGTGTTCCTGAACACGTTCCGCCTGCGAACCCTGGGCTGGCCCGTCGGCCATGCCCTGCCCCACGCGTTCGAGTGCTTCGGCGACGAAGTCCGTTCCGCGGAACCGTTCTTCGCGGTGCTGGCGGCCTTGGGCAAAACCGATCTTTTCCGCACCCACGAGGTTTCCAAGACCCGGGCGGTGCTGGAAACGATGCGACTTTGGGAATGACCAATGGCCAATGACCAACGGAATGGCTCCGGGAAGTCCGCCCTCCGTTTGGTCATTGGTCATTGAGCATTGGTCATTCCCTCCTCCACTTCGGGGATTACGCGGCCGCGTCGATTCCCTAGCCTGCCCGCGTGAGCGTTTCCCTTCCTTCGCAGACCCGGGTTCTCATCATTGGCGGCGGCGTTGCGGGCACCAGTGTCGCCTGGCACCTGACGCAGCTCGGCTGGCGCGACGTCGTGCTCGTCGAGCAGAACAGGCTGGCCGGCGGAACCTCCTGGCACGCGGCCGGCATGGTCGGCCGGCTGCGGGTGTCGAGCAGCATGATGCGGATCAACCAGGACTCCGCGGATCTCTACGCCCGGCTCAAGGAACTCACCGGGCACGACGTGGGCTGGCGGATGGTCGGCAGCCTGCTGCTCGCGCGGAACCACGACCGGATGATCCAGTTTCGCCGCACCACCGGGGTCGCCGGCTACCTCGGGGTCGAGTGCCACGAAATCACGCCCACCGAGGCGCAGGCCAAGTTTCCCTGCATCCGGGTGGACGATCTGGCCGGGGCCTTCTGGATTCCGCAGGACGGCCGGGTGCTGCCCGGCGAAGTGCCGCTGGCGTTGGCCAAAGGCGCTCAGGCCGGTGGCGCCCAAGTCATCGAAGGCGTCCGCGTGACGAAGCTCCTTTCGAAGGACGGCCGGGTCACCGGTGCCGAGACCCACCTCGGAACCATCCAGGCCGAAATCGTCGTGCTCACCGGCGGCATGTGGACGCGCCAACTGGCGCTCACCGCGGGCGTGAACGTGCCGCTGCACCCGGTCGAACACCATTATGTCGTCAGCAACCCGCTCCCGGGCGCCGACGGCAACTGCCCCTGCACCCGCGACATGGACGGCTCGACCTACTTCCGCGGCGAAGAACTGCCTGACGGCAGTGGCGGCGTCTTGCTCGGCGCCTTCCAACGCATGACCAAGATCTGGGACGTGCCGCGCGTGCCGGATGATTTCTCGTTTGGCCTCCTTGAACCGGACTGGGAGAAATTCAGCGAACCCCTCGCGCAGGGGTTGCTGCGGATTCCCGGACTCAAGGAATCCGGCTTCTCGAAGTTCGTGAACGGGCCCGAGAGCTTCACGCCGGACAACAACTTCCTCCTCGGCGAGACCGCGGAGCTGCGCGGGCTGTTTGTTGCGGCGGGCTTCAACAGTGCCGGCATCGCCTGCGCCGGCGGCGCGGGCAAGGCGCTCGCCGAATGGATCCTCGGCGGCGCAATGCCCTACGACCTGACCGGCGTGGACATCCGGCGCTTCGGCGGCTGGGCCAACAACCGGGCCTTCCTGCGCGACCGCGTGACCGAATCGCTGGGTCTGCACTACGAGATGGCCTGGCCCAACCGTGAACCCATCACGGCGCGCAACGTCCGGCTGAGCCCGCTCCACGAACGGTTGATGGCGGCCGGCGCGTGCTTCGGCACGAAGGGTGGCTGGGAACGCCCGAACTGGTTTGCGCGGGCCGAGCCGGACTGCGCCGCCCAACCCGAGGCCAACTACAGCTTTGGCCGCCAGAACTGGTTTGCGAACCACGCGTTCGAACACCGCGCCTGCCGCGAGCGGGTGGCCGTGTTCGATCAGACCGGCTTCGCCAAGCTGCTCGTGCGCTGCGCCGATGCGTGTGCAGTGCTCCAACGCCTCTGCGGCAACAATGTGGACGTCGCGCCGGGCAGGGTGGTTTACACCGCGATGTTCAACGGGCGCGGCGGTTTCGAGAGCGACCTGACCGTGGTGCGCGTGAGCCGCGACGAGTTTTACCTGATCACTGGCAGCGCCCAGGCCACGCGGGACGCGAGCTGGCTGCGCTGGAACCTGAAGTCCGGCGAGTGCTGCGAGGTTGTGGACGTGACCGCCGCCTACGCCGTGCTGGGCGTGATGGGACCGCGGTCCCGCGAACTGCTTTCCCGGATCGCCGATGCGGATTTGGGCACTGCCGCCTTTCCGTTCGGCTCCACTCAGGTGATCGGCGTGGGGATGGCCAACGTGCGGGCCGTGCGCCTCACCTACGTGGGGGAACTGGGCTGGGAACTGCATGTCCCCGTGGAGCAGGCCGGCCATGTTTATGACCTGCTGATGGCCACCGGTTCGGACCTGGGGATCGCGAATGCGGGCCACTACGCGATCAACTCGCTGCGGTTGGAAAAGGGCTACCGGGCCTTTGGCGCGGAATTGTCACCGGACGAGACCCCGTTCGAAGCCGGACTCGCCTTCGCGGTGGACTTCACCCAGGACTTCCTCGGCCGCGACGCCCTTTTGGCGGTCAGGGAACGGCCACGGAGGAAGCTGCTCACGACCTTTGTCCTGAACGAGCCCGAGCCCCCGGTGTGGGGCGGCGAAGTGATCTTCCGCAACGGCGTGGGCGTGGGCTACACGACGAGCGGCAGCTACGGCCACACGGTCGGCGGTGGCATTGCGATGGGCTATGTGAAGAACGGCGGCGAACCGGTGACCCCCGAGTGGATCTTGGCGGGCCGCTATGAGCTCCTCGTGGACGGGCGGCGGATCGCGGCGACGCCACACCTCAAGCCGGTTTACGATCCGAAGCGCGAGCGGATCCTGGGCTAACACGGGGAAAACCACCCCGATTCCCCAAGGAATTGACCGGTTTGGCTTGAGCAGGTTTGATTCGGTCAGCTACACGACACGGCAAATGGAAAGCCCACGCGAGACCCGCACGCCGATTTGCCTCCACACCGCAATTCTTTCGGCGGTGCTTCCCATGAGCTCCGCTTTCGCGGCGCCCGCCGAAGGTTTCGCGGCCGGAGGCGGAGCCCCCGAGGCGGCCGTCGAACTGTTGCCGGACATGATCATCACCGCCACCCGGCAGGAAAGCCCGCGCATGGACGTGCCGTATTCCGCGGAACGGATTCCGGGGTCAATGCTGCGCCGCGAGCAGATGGCCTCAAGCCTGCCCGAAGCCCTTCTGCGCACACCGGGGGTGCTGGTTCAACAAACTTCCCGCGGCCAGGCATCGCCCTACATCCGCGGTTTCACCGGCTTCCGCAACGTGGCGCTGGTGGACGGTATCCGGCTCAACAACTCCACCTTTCGCGACGGACCGAACCAGTATTGGAGCACGGTGGACGCGCTGACGATGGACGCGCTCGAAGTAGTGAAGGGCCCGGCCTCGGTGCTGTATGGCAGCGACGCGGTCGGTGGAGCGGTCAACGCTCTGATGCACGCCCCCCAACGCCCGACCGGCTCGGGACTCGATTGGAGCGGGTCGGCCCTTTACCGGTTCAGCTCGGCCGAGCGAGGGAACGTGGGCCGCGGTGAGCTGGAAGTCGCTGAGGCGGAACGCTGGGGCATGGCCGTCGGCTTTGGCCGACGCGGGTTCGACGATCTGGAAGGCGGCGACGACGTGGGCCGCCAGCTTTACACCGGCTACGGACAGTGGGATGCCGACGCCAAGTTCGAATATCGGCTCCGCCCGGAAACCACCGCCACCTTCGCCTACCAGCGAACCGAACAGGAAGGCGTCAAACGGTCCCACCGGACGATCTACGGTCTGCGCTGGTCCGGCCTGGTCACCGGCACAGACCGCCAGCATGAATTCGATCAGCTTCGCCAACTGACCTATGCGCGCCTCAAGCACGCGACCGATCGGGGCGACGAGTTCACGGCCACGGTTTCCTGGCACGTCCAGGACGAGGATCAGTTGGTGGAGCGCGCGAACCGGACCACGCAAAAGAGCGTCACCAATGTGGACACGCTCGGCGTGTCATTGCAGGGCATCAGTCCGTCACCCGTGGGCACCTGGACCTACGGTGTGGAGCACTATCACGACTTCGTGGACTCCTCGCTGCGGACCTACTCGACCAACGGGGTGCTCACCGCCACTGCCATTCAGGGGCCGGTCGCGGATGACTCGACCTATGCGCTGTTCGGCGCCTTCGTGCAGGACGAAATCCCGCTGACCGAGCAGTTGAAGTTTACCTTGGGCGGCCGCTTCACCTGGGCTCAGGCCGACGCCGGCCGGCTGCGCGATCCGGTGACCGGGAACGCCACGTCGTTCAAGGACGATTGGAACAACCTGGTCGGCAGCGGACGCCTGCTGTGGCAGCCCACGGAGGACAAACGGTGGAGCTTCTACACGGGCGCCTCCCAGGGTTTCCGGGCACCGAACCTGAGCGACCTCACCCGTTTCGACATCGCCCGGGGCAACGAAATCGAAACGGCAGCACTCGACCTGAAGCCGGAAAGATTCCTGTCCGTGGAGCTGGGCGCCAAAACCCTGCATGACCGCTGGGACGCCGAGGCGGCACTCTACCACACGTTTATCAACGACCTCATCGTGCGCACCCCCACCGGCGTGAAGTTGAACGGCGCGGATGAAGTCACCAAACGCAACGGCAGCGAGGGCTGGGTCCACGGTGTTGAGTTATCCGGCCGCGTGAAGCTGGGCGGCGGCGTCAGCCTGTTCGGCAGTGGCGCATGGCAAGAGGGTGAGGCGGATGCGTTTCCCACTTCCACCTCCGCAAGCTTGCGGGCACCCCTGAGCAAAATGAATCCGCTCAGCGGCATCCTCGGCCTGCGTTGGGAGTCGGCTCAAACCGGTCTTTTTGCGGAAGTCTTCGGCCAGGCCGCCGACCGGCAGGATCAACTGTCACCGGACGACGCCCGCGACACGCAGCGGATTCCGCCGGGCGGCACGCCGGGCTGGGCAACGCTGAATCTTAGGGGTGGCTACAACTGGAACTCCAAGGTCTTCGTCACTGCGGCCCTCGAAAACATCCTGGACGAAGATTACCGCCTCCACGGCAGCGGCATCAACCAGCCCGGCCGGGACTTCCGGCTCAGCCTGGAGTATCGGTTCTGAAGCCACCGGCGGGATGGCAGCCAAGGTGAATCCGCGGCGGTAGTGCGCGCGAACACCGTTGGGCATTCCTCAGCCAGGGCAACCGCCGGCCGCAGTTGGATCATTTTGCATCATCCCGAAGAGGTTGCCCTCGGTGTCCTTCGCGTAGGCCAGCCAGCCGACGCCGGGGATCGGCATTTTGGGCACCACGATCTGTCCGCCCAGTTCCGCCACCCGCGCCAGCAGCGGATCAAGCAGGGCGACCACGACGGTGCAGGCGTAGGCGTTGACCGCGGCCCCGTCGAGCGGGCCGCCGCCACGGCGCGCCACCAGGCCGCCATTGATGCCCGGTTCCGAGTCCGGACCCGTGGTGATCAGCCAATACGGCATCGGGCCGTCCCACTTGCTGAACTGCCAGCCAAGCAGGCCGGAATAGAAGGCGATGGCCCGTTCGGGATTCTCGGCGTGGATTTCAAAGTGGCTGACGCGGTTGGCCATGATGGGTGCGGGGTCGGAATTGAAGTGCTGGCGAGTGAGACCGTTTTCCCGGGAGAACCGTCCGACGTCAACCGTCCAATCCGGCCGGTAACGGAAAACGGCGTTGCCCCGGCGCAACTTCCGTTTCAATCCTTCCCCACTTCATGAAGCTGGCCATCCGCCTCGCCCTGTATGTTACGCTGCTGATCCTGGCCGGGATTACGTTCTCGAAGTTCCGGGCGGCGTATCAGAACGCGCCGACGCGGGTCGTTGACGCCAGCGACATTGACAGGAACCCAACGCCCCCGGCGGACACAAACGCGGCCGCCGCCACCAATCTCGTGGTGCTCACGAACGCCGTGCCCGACGCGGAAACCAACCTGGTTACGGCCGCCGCCACAAACTTTCCCGTCGCGAATGCCGCGAAACCGCCGGGCGCCCCGCCCAAGAAGGCGGACAAATCCTCGGCCCTGCTCTATCTCGGCTGCTTCGTCGTCAGCGTGCTCGGCCTCGGGTTCATGGGCGCCTGGGACGTCGTGCAGATGCTCGGGGGCCGGGCCGGCCGTTCGGTCATGGCCGAGGACTACACCGAGCTCAAGGACACCGATTACGAGCTCGCCGAAGCGGAGTGGGCCAAGGGCAATCATCTGGACGCGATCCAGCTGATGCGCGACTACCTGAAACAGAAACCCAGCGAACAGCACGCGGCCATCCGCATTGCCGAGATCTACGAAAAGGACCTCGGAAATTTCCTCGCCGCCGCGCTGGAGCTCGAAGAGGTGCTGAACAAGAAGCTGCCCCGCGAGAAGTGGGGCTGGACCGCGATCCGGCTCTCGAACCTCTACTCGGGCAAGTTGAACCAGCCCAGCAAGGCGATGGCGGTGCTGGACCGGATCGTGCGTGACTACTCCGACACTTCGGCCGCCAAGAAGGCCCGCGCCCGCCTCGGGCTGCCCGAGCCCTCCGACGAACCCATCGCCGATGAACCGGAGGCGGAAGAGTCCCCCGAATCGGCAGCCCCGCCGACCGAACCTGCGCCCGAGCCTTCCCCCGATCAGGCGGCATTGCCGAAGGGGTTCCGCAAGAAGAAGTAGCCTATTCGGGCCGCCATTCGGCGAGCTCGTGCAGGTAGTCCGCCGGGAAACCGTGACCCTTTGCGGAGGCGATCACGTCTTCGAGATAGCCGGGCATCGGTTCACCGGGCTCGGGGTCGTTCATCGCGTAAACCATCGCAATGACCACAGCCCCGGCAGCGGGTTCCGTTTCGAGCCGGAGCTTGGAATAAAGCCCTTCGGCGACGCCTTCGTAAGCGTCCAAGCGGGCCTCATCCGGCGGGGTCAGTTCCCACAGCACTCCATGCACGACCGCGCCCGGCTCCGGAACAACCGTGGCATAGCCGTGCCTGGTAATCCGGAACCGCCAGCCCCACAGCAGCGCGGGCCCGGTCAGACGTGCGTTCGGACAGCGTTCGCGCATCTGCGCGAGGTCCAGGTTGGAACCGTAGGCGAAATTGAGCGTGCCCACGGGCCAATCCAGCGCCCGAAAACCGCCCGCCGTCAACGCCACAGGCCGCTTGCCCCGCGCCGGCCGGCTTCCTACCGTCCGCCCCCGTTCCGCGGCCCGCATCCGGCGGCCGCGACCGACGACTGTTTACTGAAAACTGATCACTGACTGCGACCACCATGGCTTTCCTCAACGACAATTACCTCAAGCTCAAGGCCGGCTACCTCTTCCCCGAAATCGGCCGCCGCGTGAAAGCGTTCACCGACGCCCATCCCGACGCCGCCCAGCGCCTCATCCGCTGCGGTATCGGCGACGTGACCGAACCGCTGCCGCCCGCCGTCATCGCCGCGCTGCACGCCGCCGTGGATGAAATGGCCAGCCGCGCCACGTTCAAGGGTTACGGCCCCGAGCAGGGCTACGACTGGCTCCGCGGCGCGATTGCCCAGAATGATTTCCGCGCCCACGGCCTCGACGTGGCGGACGACGAAATCTTCGTCAGCGACGGCTCGAAGTGTGACTGCGGCGCCATCCTCGACATCCTTGGTCACCAGAACCGCCTCGCCATCAGCGACCCGGTCTATCCCGTCTACGTGGACACCAATGTCATGGCCGGCCACACGGGCGACGCCGATGAGTCCGGCGCCTACGCGGGCATCACCTACCTGCCGTGCACCGCGCAAAACGGCTTCATTCCCGAGCCACCGGCCGGGAAGGTGGATGTCATCTACCTCTGTTCGCCCAACAACCCCACCGGCGCCGCCGCCTCCCGGCCGCAGCTCGAGGCGTGGGTGAAGTATGCGCTGGCGAACCAGGCCATCATCCTCTTCGACGCCGCCTACGAGGCCTACATCACCGAGCCCGGCATCCCGCACTCGATCTACGAGATTCCGGGCGCCCGGGAATGCGCCATCGAGTTCCGCAGCTTCTCCAAGAACGGCGGCTTCACCGGCACCCGTTGCGCCTTCACCGTCGTGCCCAAGACGCTGCTCGCCAGCACCGCGAAGGGCGAGCGCAAGCCCCTCCACCCGCTCTGGTCGCGCCGCATGACCACGAAGTTCAACGGCGTCTCCTACCTCGTGCAACGGGCTGCCGCAGCGCTCTACACGCCGGAAGGCAAGGCGCAGGTGCAGGCGCTCATCGAGCATTATCTCGGCAATGCCCGCGTGCTCGTGGCTGGGGCCAAGACGGCGGGCCTGACCGTGTTCGGCGGCGTGAACGCACCCTACATCTGGGTCGGCGCGCCGGCTGGGTTCACGAGCTGGCAGGCCTTCGACAAGATTCTGAACGAGGCCAACGTGGTCATCACCCCCGGCAGCGGCTTCGGCTCGAAGGGCGAGGGCTACTTCCGCGTGAGCGCCTTCAACAGCCGCGCCAACGCCGAGGAAGTCGCGCAGCGGATTCAGGCGCTGAAGTGGTGAGGGCGACGCTCCTCCTAGCGCTCGGTTGGCTGGCACAGTCGGCCGCTGCCGCTCCGCCCAGTGGCGAATCGAAAATTCGTGCGCAGGCCGGCCGATCGGAAGCCGTCATCACCACGACCGCGCGAGTGGCGGGGGCGATTGATTCCTTCAAGTGGGACGGGCGCGAGTTCATCGACAGCACGGACCACGGACGGCAGTTGCAGTCCGCGTGCTCGTTCGACAACACCCCGACGGCCAACGCCGAGACGTTCAATCCCACCGAGGCCGGCTCGCGCCGCGACCATGTCGGATCGCGCTCGACGAGCCGTCTGCTGGAGTTCGCCGCGAGCGGCAACCGCCTCCGCAGTCGCACGCAGATGGCGTTCTGGCTCGCGCCCGGCGAGCGCAGCGAGGGACAGCTGGCGCGCAACCCGGACCCGCTTTCGGACTACCTGCTGGCGAAGGACGTGCGCATCGGCTGCGGACGCTGGCCACAGGCGCTGGACTATCGCGTCACGTTCACGGTGCCGGCGGCCGCGCGGCACACGGACGCGCAGTTCGAGGCGCTCACCGCTTACCTGCCGTGGGAGTTCGAGAAGTTCTGGCAGTTCGATCCGGTGACGGGGAAGCTGACACCGCTGGACGACGGGCCGGGGGAGCAGCGGAACCCGGTGGTGCTGGCCACTGCGGATGGCCGGCACGCGCTGGGAATTTTCTGGCCGCCGGCCCCGCAACCGCTCACTCGCGGGCCCGGCTACGGGCGTTGGCGGTTTGGCCCCGAGCGCGTCGTGAAATGGAACTGCGTCTTCCGCGTGAGCGACGCGGGCGGACTGCGCCCGGGCGACTATTCCTACCGGCTGCTGGTGCCCTTCGGCTCGGTGGCCGAGGTGGAAGGGATGCTGGGTGAATGGACGGCAGCGGGCCCGAACCTGGCGCTGCCGGAGTAACGACCCGCGCAGGCGAGGAGGTTGCGAAGCGGATTCAGGCATTGAAGTGGTAAACCTCGCTTGAGCCGGAGGCGCCCCTTGCTAGTCTGCGTCCGTTGAAGGTCCGGGAGATCATCCGACGGGTGCTGGACGATGGTTGGTTTCCGGTGAGCACCAAGGGAAGCCACCGGCAATTCAAGCATCCGGCCAAGAAGGGGCGGGTCACCATCGCCGGTCACCCCGGCGACGACCTCCGGCCCGGCACCTTGAACAGCATTTTGAAACAGGCGGGACTAAAATGAGCACGGAAAACTATCTGGTCGTGATCGAGCGTGGGGCTCGCAACTGCTCCGCCTATTCGCCGGACGTGCCCGGGTGCATCGCCACCGGGGCCACCGTGGAACAGACCCTCACCCGGATGCGCCAGGCGCTGCGGGCGCACCTGGCCGGATTGGTGGAAGACGGCGAGCCGCTGCCCAAGGCCCGCGGACTGTCCTGGCACCTGCGAAACGCACGGGACTTCAAACCGGAACCCGGCGACCTGTTCACTCAACTGCCGGTCTCCCTGGGCAAGAATCAACTGGTCCCCGCGTGAACGTCTTCAACCGCCGCGCCGACGCCGAGGAAGTCGCGCAGCGGATTCAAGCGCTGAGGTGGTGAGGTAAAGGTCACCATGACACCCACACCCACACCCACGCCGCCGGAATTGCCGCAGCGCCCCTGGGCGTGGGTTTGGGTTTGGGGCGCGGCATTCGGCTTGGTCGTCCTTGGAGTCGGCGTTGCTGCCCATTTGATCCTAGAACGCAAGCGAGCAGGGCGCGCGGAGATCGACCAGCGGTTG
>JAYUSF010000316.1:0-33856 GCA_043755815.1 Verrucomicrobiota bacterium | reverse complement strand
GCCCGCTCTTCATGCCCTCTTCGATTACGCGGGCCATCCCGATGTCTTCGATTGCCTCACGCAGGAGTTCAGGTTCCTCGTGCATGATTTCCGTCAGGGCATTTCTCACCTGAGACTTGAGGGAAGCGCGTTTTTCCAGAGCCGTAGTCATGCGGGTGAGTTAGAGGCGTTCAGTTCGGTTCGGCAAGGCGAGGACGCTTGTCGCCGGGGCGGAACCGGTGTCGAGGATGCCGCCGGAGGGGAGCAGGGAGGCGGCGCTCATCGGTCCTGCTGCGAGGCGCAATGCCGGGAAAACAGGGTGATGGATCGTGGGTAAACTCATCGCCTACGATTGTTGGCTTCGAGAAAATTGGTCCAGCGCCTCATCTGCTCTGGAACATCCCACACCTCCAAGACGTAAGGTGTCACGCCGTAGCCGGGAGCGTTGGGTTGGTGATCCTTTGCAGAAAACATGACCGCGGTTGGAAAGTTGGAAACGGCGGCCCGGTAAATGTGCCTGGCAGCTTCCTTCGTGTAGGGAACTTCCGTGAAAACGAATCTGTGGTGAACCACCGCTCCGAGTTTCACAAGGCTTTCCAAATGGTAATCCCACTTGTCCTGATTACTGCGAATCCCCTTTGAAAGGTCGGAGATTGATGGCCGGAAGTTGTTGAAGTTGGTCTTCACCTGGTCGAACTCACGGAAGTGGTAATCGGCAGCGTTGGGTCGAGGCCAAATCAAAGCCGTTAAGGTGAGCAAGCTTCCCACAAGGATCCATGGCCAACGCTTAATGATTCCTTTCATATGCGAAGCTTGGTCAATCCCACCTGGGCATCTCGCAGTCTTGGCAGTTCACCACGCCGAAGTGGACGGCGGGTTCTGCCATTCCCAACTGTTGCCAGAGTGCCTTCATGGCTTGTCCTTGGGAGCGTAGATCGGAGCTGGTCCATCCGAGGTGCGAATACGGACGGAGGTCACCGCGCGATTTGAACATTCAACGGTAAGGTTCCAATCCGAAGCGCCCCATTCCAGAGGCATGCGGAGGAAAATGCCCTTGTCCAAACTGACCAGCTTGAGTTCGCCAATGAGCCGGTTCGAAACCGTTCTGACGGCTTCAGGCTCAGGCATTCCAACGGTCAAGTTCGAGTAAATGCCAAGTAGTGCCGTTCGGTTTGCGGCATTTGAGCCATGTAGGCGGAAGGAGCGGGACAACATCGCAGCGATTGCTCCTGCAACCAGCACCAGAAACAACCATTCGAGAGGGCGGAGCCCCAGAATTCTCAACGCAGAACTCATCGTGGCATTTCGCAGTCTTGGCAGTTCGACACGCCGAGGTGGACGGCGTGTTCCAGCGCGCGCTGGAAGAATTTCTCGCGGGCTTTGTCGCTGGCGGTCGCGTCGCCGCCTTCACCGGCCAGCTTTTTGGCCTTGGCGATAAGGGCGGTGCGTTCTTCGGCGAGGGCCTTCGCTCGGGCGGGTTCCAGCAAGCGGTCGAAGTATTTCTTCCCATCAATCCACGTCTGGAGGCACACGCTGCCAGAGTCGAGCGGGTGGCCGGACCAGATGGCGAAGTCGGCGTCCTTGCCGGGTTCGAGCGAGCCGACCCACTTATCAATGCCGAGCTGTTTCGCGGGATTCAGCGTCACGAACTTCAGCGCTTCGGCTTCGGGTGTGCCGCCGTATTTGACGGCCTTGGCGGCCTCGAAGTTCAGCCGACGGGCGTGGTCGCTGGAGTCGGAATTGAAGCTCACGTTCACGCCGCGCGCGTGCATGAGCGAGCCGGCGTAGGGGATCGCATCCAGCACCTCGAACTTGAATGCCCACCAGTCGGCGAAGGCACTCGCACCCGCGCCGTGCCTCGCGATTTCGTCGGCCACCTTGTAGCCCTCCAGGATGTGCTGGAGCGTGGCTACGCGGACACCGAAGGACTCCATTGTGCGCAGGAAGGCGAGGATCTCGTCCTGCCGGTAGCTGTGGCAGTGAATGAGGCGTTTGCCGTCGAGGATTTCGGCGAGGGCTTCCAGCTCGAGGTCGCGGCGAACGGGTTCGTCTGCGGGATTCTTGAGGGCGTCGCGATACTGCTGGGCGGCGGTGAAGCGGTTGCGCATGAACGTGGGCACGCCCATGCGGGTCTGCGGGAAGCGCGTGGTGTATTTCTCGCCCCAGTTGGCCTGCTTCACGTTCTCGCCGAGCGCGAACTTGATGCCGCCCGGAGCGTTCCGGAACTTGAGCTCCTCCGGTCCGTCGCCATCGCGGAGCTTGATGGTCTGGCTCTGGCCGCCGATCGGATTCGCGGAACCGTGGAGCAGATTCACCGTGGTGGTGCCGCCGGCGAGCTGCTGGTGGATATTGTCGGTCTCGGAATTCACCACGTCGCCGATGCGGACCATCGCGGTGCTGGGCAACGTGCCTTCATTGACGCCGCCGAGGATCATCGAGTGGCTATGGGCGTCGAGGATGCCGGGCGTGACGTGCAGGCCGGTGCCGTCAATGACGACGCTGTCACCGGGCAGCTTGAAGGCGATGTCCGAGGCCACGGTTTCAATCCGGCCATTGCGGACGAGCAGGCTGGCATTCGTCAGGATTCCGGCGCGGCCCAAGCTCCAAACGGTGGCGTTGCGCACGAGCACAGCGCCGGGCGGGTTCGTGACGGCTCCCCGGCTGGCGAGCGGTTCCCGTGCAACCCGTTTGCGGGCGAGGTCGCGGGACTCTGCTTTCTTCTTCACGGACTTTTCCTTGGCGGCCTTGTCGTCATCGGCCTTGGTGACCTCGGGTTTATCCGGCGCCAACTCATAAGGCCGGCCGTCGATCCACACGGCCCGCAGTTTGCCCTCGGGATCGAAGTAACCCTTGCTGTCAGTGATCGCGAGGTTGGCCAGCTTTCCGGGCGCGATGGTGCCGAGGCGATCTGCAAGGCCGCACAGACGCGCGGGAATGGTGGTGAGCGCGGCCAGGGCGTCGGTCTCGCTCAGGCCGCGATCAAGGGCGGCGCGCAGGTTTTTGCGGAACTCCTTCCGGTCGCCCAACGCGTAGGTGGTCAGGGCGATTTCCAGTCCGGCGCGACGCAGTGCCGCCGGGTTCTCCGGGGCCCAGTCCCAACTGCGAAGCTGGTCCAGCGAGACCCCTTCCCACGCGTCGTCATCGGGGAACTTCGGCAGCGCCGGGAACGCCAGTGGCACGATGAACGGCGCGCCGGCCTGTTTCACGAGGTCCGGCCGCCGCCAGTCGTCACCGGACGAGACGATCACACGCCTGCTCCAGCCTAGTTCATTCGCGAGCACGCGCACACGGTCGGTCATCAGCACGCTGCCCGGCTCGACGAATACCCGCTGCGGATTGGTCGGCGCGAGCGCGGCCTGGAGCGCCTCCAACGCGGCGTTGAAGGCGGGACGCTTACGCACGGCGGCACGTTTGGCGTAGTCGGCCTGATCCGCGGAGTAGTGTTGGGCGTCGAACCACGTCTGCCGCAGCACGGCGAGGATGCCCATGAGCGAATTGGGATAGGCGTCGTCGCCCCCATTGGCGGCGAAGGCGAGGCACTGCGCGACGTCGGCCCGCAGCAGCAGGTCATTGGGCGAACCTTCGCCCAACTGCACGAAGGCGCTCTGGCCGCGGACGATGCCCTTAGTGGGCACCAGGTGGGCGCCGGTGAAGCCGATTTCGCGGAGCGCTTCAAACGCCTTGGCGTCGGGAACGAGGTTCGCGGCGACCCGATGTTCCGGGGTCACATCGGCGATGCCGTAACCGGGACCGGGCGTGCCGGGATCAGATTCCTGGCCCGCGACCCCGAAAAACCGCGGGCCGCCCGCGGCGGTGAAGTCGGCGCGGCGGGCGGCGGCCTCGGAGGCGGTATTCGCCACTGGCGAATTGGTGCCCAGCGCCAGATAGGGATCGATGAAACCGGCGTAAATGGTCTGCCCGGTGCAATCCCACACCCGGGCGTCGGCCGGGATGTTTGGGTCCGGTCCGACGTAGGCGAAGCGGCCATCGCGGATCACAATGACGGCGTTGGTGAAGACGGTATCCGGCTGGGTGAATACCCGCGCACCGACCAGCGCGTGCGTCGCCGGTGGGCGTGGCCGAAAGCCCGGCGGATCAATCTGGGCACAGGCGGTGGCGGCCAGAAGCAGCCCCAAGACGGCACGCAACATGGGCGGGACGCTACCCGCGAAGGCACCGAAGTCGAGCGGACGAAGCCGGAATCACGCCGCTTGGTGTGCCAGGACTGCGCGCGTCATCGCGGCCACGCTTTGCAGGGTCTGCTTCGCCACTTCCTGGTCGGTAATCTTCACGCCGTAGTGTTTGTCGAGGGCGACCACGAGTTGCAGCGCGTCCACCGAGTCGAGGCCGAGGCCGCCGGGGCCGAACAGCGGCCGGTCGTCGCCGATCTCCGCCGCCGGCGTGGGCAGCATCAGCGTTTCGACCAGCAGGGCCCGGATCTCGTGGCGCAACTCGGCTTCGTTCATTCCGGGGAACGCTACCCGGAAGTCGGGTGGGGTTTCAAAATATCCCGCCGTCCACTTTCAAGACCGAGCCGGTCACGTAACTGGCCTCCGCGCTGGCGAGAAACCGGACGGCCGCCGCCACCTCCGCCGGGCGCCCGAACCGACGCAACGGAATCTGGTCGAGGGCGGCCTGGCGCCTTTCAGGCGACATCGATGCGAGCGCCTCCGTCTCCACGTAGCCGGGGCATACCGCGTTCACCGTGATGTTCAGCCGGGCCACCTCCTTGGCGAGGGATTGCGTCAGGGCGATGACCCCGGCCTTGGCGGCGGCGTAGTTCGTCTGTCCGGCCGGGGCGAGCAGGGCGCTGAGCGACGCGATGTTCACGATGCGTCCGCCGCGCCGGCCGATCAGCGTGGGTAACACGGCCTGGCAACCGTGGAACACGGCGTCAAGATTGGTCGCGAGCACGCGGTCCCAGGACCCGGGGGGCATGGTGGCGAGCAGGGCGTCCTCATGGGCACCGGCGTTGTTCACCAGCACGTCGAGCTGGCCGGAGTGCCGGATGATGTCGGCGACGGCGCGATCCCAGGCCGTGCGATCGGTGACGTCCAGTTCGATACAGCGGCAGCGATCGGGAAACTGCGCCGCCAGTTGATCGGCCGCTTCCCGCCGCTGACGGACGCCGAGCCAGAGGTGCTGGGTCGGTTCTTCGGCGAGAAACGCCTGCACCATGGCGCCGCCCAAGCCGCCGTTGGCGCCGGTGATCAGGATCGTTCGCATGTCCGGAAGGTAATCCGCACCGGCTGCGAGGACGACTTGGAATTGGGCGGGTCAGGCCGCCGCTTGGCCGAAGACGGCCCCGAGCGCCTGAAGATTTGCGCCGAGCACACGGACACCGGCGCGCGGGAGGGCCTTCCGTTGCACGCCCTGAACCGCGCCAACACACGCCCAGGCACCCGCGGCTGCAAGTCCATCGCCGAGGACCGGCACCACGGAAGTGACCGCACCGCCGGTCGCTGCCGGACGCCCCAGAGTTAGTTCCCGGAGCGGCGAGTCGCTGGGGCTCCCGCCAAGTTGTCCGGCCAAGCGCGCCGCCGCTTGGGCGCGACTGCAGCCCACGAAGAACGGTTGTGGATCGGTGACGCCGAGCAGTTCCACGGAGCTGGGTTCGCGCCGGGGCAGCAATGCACCGGCGCCTTCCGCCGTCGGAATGCCCCGGTGAAACAGCGCGGCCGCCTCCGCGGACAGCCAGTCGGTTTCCTCGCTCCCGACTACGAGGCAGGCGGCCACCGTGCCGTCCGTCAGCCACGCCGCACCCATTGCCAAGGCCTGAAGGAAACCGGTCTGGTCGCCGACGAGGGTGTCATTCCGGCCGGTGCCGCCAAGGATTGCGCCAAGGTGGGAGGCGGGCGCGTTGAAGACCGTTTCCGGAAACAGCAGCGGACTCGCTGTCGGCGGATCGTGCAGCACCTCTTCGAAGAATCGCCGCGAGTAGATCACGCCGCCACCCATCACGGAGCAGATGATTCCGAGTCCGGACAGATCGTCCGTGGAGCGGTCACCGAGAGCCTCCAGTGCGGCGCCGACGGCGAACTGGGAAATCAGGCTGCACCGGCGCAACCGTGGTTGCCCCAGCCACGCCGGCCGGGGTGTCGCTGTCGGCACGCGGCGCACCGGCAGTCGGCGACCCGCGGGAGTGGTCACTTCGCCGGCGGGCAGCGGGCGGCCGGCGCTCAAGGCGGCGCGCAGCGGTTCACTCCCCCAGCCCGCCGGTGACGCCGCGCCCCATCCATGGACGAACACCCGACTCACGGCCACCTCCTCAGCACGAGGCTCGCGTTGGCGCCGCCGAAGCCGAACGAATTGGTCAGGGCAATGTTCAAGGCGCTCTCGCGTGGCTCGCGCCCAAGCGGAAATGCGCAGGCCGGATCCGCATCGCCGAGTTCCAATTGCGGTGGCAGCCAGCCTTCGCGCAGGGCCATCAGGCACACCACGGTCTCCACCGCGCCGGCGGCGCCGAGCAGATGACCGATGGAAGCCTTCGTCGAGCTGACCGGAATTCGGGCCGCCGCGGCGCCGGCCCATTGGTTGATGGCGGCGGCCTCGGCGGAATCATTGAGCGGAGTGCCGGTGCCGTGGGCGTTCACATAGCCGATGTGTTCGGGCGTCACGCCGGCCTGTTGGCACGCGACAGCCCCCGTCCGCGCGGCTGCCCGACCCAGATGAAAAGATGCGACCTGCGGCGGGTGTGGGTGACCGCGGACCGTCCTTACTGCCGCTGGCCGTGCGAGTCCTCCGGGACTCCCGGCGGGACGCCGCCAGCACTTTGGGCCAGAGGCGCGCTTGACTTGCCGCCGCCGGTTTCCAACGGTCTTCACCGTCAAATTCCCATCCCGATCGCCGTCGGCCGACCTGCATGAATGCGACCTTTTTCCCCGCCCGCCGGTGTGGCTTCACCCTGATCGAGCTGCTGGTGGTGATCGCCATCATCGCGATCCTTGCCGGGATGCTGCTGCCGGCCCTGTCGAAGGCGAAGGAGCAGGCGCAGCGCACGGCCTGCATCAACAACCACAAACAACTGCTGCTCGCGCACACCATGTATGTGAACGACAACAGCGACCGGATTGCGCCGCCAAACTGCGGCGGGGCGTCCGGGGCGGCGAATTCGTCGCTACCGGCGGGCTGGCTTTACAAGCCGGGCGAAGCGCTGCCGAAGGCGGGCACCAACTACGGGCCCACGAAGGGACTGTTCTATCAGGTCGTGCAGAGCCGGAAGATTTTCATGTGCCCGCTGCACAAGACGAACACCGCGGCGTCGCGGCAGAGCACCATCAAGTTCACGAGCTACCTGATGAGCGGCGTGGTCATCGCCAGCTCCGAGAGCTTCGACTGGTCCGCCGGCTCGCAGGGCCGCACGTTCCGCGCCTCGGCCTTCCAGCCCACGGACATGCTGTTCTGGGAGACGGACGAGGCGGACCCCGGCTACTTCAACGACGGTTCGTCGAGCCCGGCCGAGGGTTTTTCGAAGCGGCACAACACCGGCGCGATCGTCGGGATGATGGGCGGGCACTTCGAATACCTGAAGTGGAAGAAGTATTACCAACTGCTCGCCGATCCCAACAAGAACAGCCTCTGGTGTTTCCCCAATTCCAAGAACGGACGCTGAACATCGCGGCGATCACGTTGTTAGGAGGTTCCGCGTCTATGCCACTAAACGAGAAAGATTGGAGACCGATCACGTTTCAAGGCGTCACGTTCCCTGCGACGCTGATGGGCATTTCCATTCTAGAGCCGGTTCTCGATATCACCGACGAGGATCTTGGCGATTGGCTATGGAGGTTGCCCATTTGTCGCGGTATTACGAAGAGTGCCCCGGCAGAGAGGTGTGCTCGCTGTGCGCAGCGGGCCGTCGACTTGCTGTTGGAGCAGCGACAGCGAGTGCTTGCCGGAATACGAGAACGCCTGGTTCCACATGGATTTGATGCGGAGAGCACTTACCGCGATTGGATTGGTGCGCTTCAGCGCATCGTGGAGTTGAGCGCAGCGGAGACCGGCGATTGCTTTTGGTCTGCGCCGATGCACCGGAATGACAGAATCAAGAGCGCCGCCGATGTTGAGAAATTCATGAATGCTCTAGACCGATTCAAAGCGAATCTGGATGAGAACGAAAGCGCCTAACCTAAAGTTGCTGTTAGCCCATCCCTTGCGCTTCGGTTTCCATCGACACGTCGCACGGCCTGCATTGCTGAGCACGGGCCGTTTTGCCGTTCCGCTGATGCTGGTGTTAGCCTTGGTTCCCGCCTGCAAACGGGAGCCTGACACTAAGGAGGGTGTCGCCAGTTTGCAGCAGGCGTTCGCGGACGTGGGCGCGCCCCCGGCCGTCCAGTTCGCTCTCGCCGCGGCGCAGACCAACGAGCTGGGGCAGGGAGTCGTGGCTTTGCAGGAGGCCAAACGCGTTCCTGGCATGACGGCCGAGCAGCTTCAGAGCGTCGAACAGGCGTCGCAGGCGTTGACCCGGGAACTAATGCGGCGCGCTGAGGCCGGGGATGCCCGCGCGAAGGCGGACCTCGAACTCATCGAGCGATCGCGGTCGCAGTAAGGGCTGTCGGGACCGGAAGCGGCCTGCAGCTCGACACCGCCCCGGAAGCCAACCGGCGGACTCCCTCTCTTCCGCGCGGAGCGGAGGAGAGGGAGAAATCAGGGCGGGGCCTGATACGCCTTCGCAGGATCACCGGGACACTCGGAGCTTGCACCGGACGGCGACCGAAAAACACCGTCCGCGGCGATTCACCATGGCGACCGCTGAACAGAAAGTCCGGTGGCGCGGCCGGATCTTCCGGCTGCTCGGCACGGTGGCGTGCGCGCCGACTCCCGGCTGCAAACGCTGCCGGGCTTCGGGCGCGGAATGCGGCACGGAGCGCTGATACCCCTGGCCTGGCCCACCCTGCTGACGGGCCATGACCAGGAGATCTATGCCGCCCACAATCTTGGCCGGACTTACAAGCTGGGTTATTCGTTCGGCGTGAACGTCTGCGGCGCGGTGTTCTTCGGCTGGTTCTTCTGGCGCCTGCAAAAGTGGCGTCGGGTGCTGCTGCCGAAGGCCGCGGGAAATGAGGCGATGCAAGCGGCCATGAACCCGGATGAAGTTGGCCGCCAAGGAAGCGCTGATTGAATCGGGGTCCGCCTTTGGCGCGCAGTCGCGCGGGACGAGTTCACTGGGGACAAAGTCAGGCCACGCCCGCCCTCACCCCGGCCCCGGTAGAGGGAGATGATTACGTCGTCCGGCAACTTCACAGGCGCCGCCCTCCGCTTCAGCCGCCGTCGGGCAGTCCTCGGCAAACTGGCTTGTGGTGTCGTCCCGGCGCGGAGCGCTTTCCCTTCTCCTCGGGGATAGGGTGAGGGTGAGGGCGGGCCAGCCTCAAACTTCGCGGGCAGTAGCCGTCACCACGGCCGGGCAACGAGGCTGATTTTCCCGGCGCGGAATCCGATCCGCCGATTCAGTCAGGAGTTATCGAGTGTCGTGCAATCGGGTGACCACCCGGTGAAGCAGGCCAGCTAGCCGCGGAGCGGCGCCAGAACGTAACCCACAGCGTGAGCTGTGGGTGATGGGCGGCGGGCGAACCAGTCCCCGGCAGGGGCGGCAGATCTTACAGCTTCAGGCCAAACCACCGACTCTGTCGCCCCGCTG
Source organism: Verrucomicrobiota bacterium (assembly GCA_043755815.1). Classification (GTDB taxonomy): domain Bacteria; phylum Verrucomicrobiota; class Verrucomicrobiia; order Limisphaerales; family UBA9464; genus CAIWAH01. The sequence goes on along the minus strand of JAYUSF010000316.1, from coordinate 24,243 downwards.
GGGCTAAAGCCGGTTGGGCCTGGACACCCCGGGCTGACGCCCGGGGCTACTTTCTGCCGCGCCTCCGGCGCTCAGGCACGAAGCCGCAGACGACTACCGATTCTGTGTTACCCTGTGGCACGAATCTCAGTAGCTGGGGCATTGATTCAGACGGCAAATTCACGGAATTAGCAGGCGGAGGGACTGGTTCGGGGAAGCGTTCAGGGCGTCTTGGAAGGCGCTGTGAACCGGTGGGCTGGTGAAGTGCTGAATACTGCCGTCGCCGAAAAGCAGGTGGCCCGAATTCTGTTGGCCCGGATTCTGGTGCAGGTTGGCGCTGAAGCCGTTTGTTCCTCCGGGCTTGAGCGTCACCGGACCGGGGCGCAACTCCACGCCGTTCAGCGTGAGGTTTCGGTCTCCACTGAGGATCGACTGCGGAACTTCCTCCGTCGCATCCAGGCCGAGAAAATAGCTGAGGTTGTTGGACGTGAGCGTCGCGAAGTTGGTCGCCCATTGCCTCCGTTGGTCTTGGGGGCAGATCAGTAGCTTTGGCGTGCTCAACTCATTCGAAAGTGTCCTGAAATGCGTCGCGAGGCTGGCGAGATCGTTCGGTAATTCCTTGGTGCCTCCGTTCGTGACACTCAGTTGCCAAGGATACAGCCCTTGGTTGTCGGTGGCGAAGATGGTCAGAGCCAGATCGACGTTCCTGAGGTTGTTCTCACATCGGATTGGGTGGGGTCGGCGTCTGGGCTTGGCGAGCCCCGGCAAGACCACCGCAAACAGCACCACCACCGTCATGATTACCACCGCCACTTCCACCATCGTGAACGCGCGGCAGTCGGCGCTGTGGGCCTGCCGGGAGGAGGTGTTCATGGAATTCGTTTAGCAGGCGCGATGCCGGCCCGTTTCACTGCGCCTGCCTCACCGCGCGGAGGAAGGCCGCGACCTTGGCCGGGTCTTTGCGGCCCGGCGCCGCTTCGACGCCGCTGGACACGTCCACGGCAAACGGCCCGACGCGGCGGACCGCCTCGGCCACGTTGTCCGGAGTCAGCCCGCCGGCGAGGATGATGGCTTTGCCCAGGCCGCGCGCGGTGACGGCGTGTTCCCAATCGAACCGGGCGCCGGTGCCGCCGTGCGTGCCGGGCACGAAGGCGTCGAGCAGCCAGGCGTCGGCCGCGTCGGCGTAGGCCGCGAGGGCGGCGAGCGATTCCGCGCCGCGGATGCGGAACGCCTTGATGACCTTCACCGCACCGCGGAACTGGCGGGCAAACTCGGGCGTTTCCTCGCCATGCAGTTGCACCGTGTCGATTCCCGTCTGGGCGATGGTCCGGGCCACGGTCTGTGTGTCGGCGTTCACGAACAGGCCCACTTTGGCGACAAAGGGCGGCAACTGCCGGATAATTTCCGCCGCCGGTTCGGCCGCGATAAAGCGGGGCGTGCCGGGAACAAAAACAAAGCCCACAGCGTCCGCGCCGGCCGCCACTGCCGCCAGCGCCTCGTCAGGCCGAGTCAGGCCGCAGATCTTGGTCCGTGTGAACATGCTGGAGACCGTGCCGCATTTCCCCGCGTTGGCCAAGCGGGTAGCCTGAGTTTGGCTCAAGAGCCCGCGCGAACGAAACATGCCCGCACGAAGAACCGCGGCGGGGTTGGCGCGGACGGCAAACCGCAGGGGTGCCCGGCGCTCCGATCGGACCCAGTCCACGCGGGAGGGCCGGCTATTTTTCCCCCAGGCAGTAGAGCGCCCGGTTCGAGCGAACCAGCAGCCGGCGGCCGTCGAAGGCGGGGGAGGCGTTAAAGACCCCGCGGCCGCCTTCGAGCGTGTTTTCGGCCAGCTTGCGAAACTCCGGGGAGGCGGCGAGCACCACCGCAACGCCGCCGCGTCCCAGGTAGTAGAGCTTGCCGTCGGCCAACACCGGGGAGGCGTAGATCTGGCCCGGATTGGGATTCAGGCGCTCCTCGTAAATCACCTTGCCGTCCTCGGCGTTGACGCACAGGGCGAGGCCCAGATTCTCGTGGGCGAAATAGAGGTGGCCCCCATGCCACACCGGGGAGGGGACATTGGAGCCCTTGCCGTTCTTCCACCGCACTTGGGTCGCATTCACGTCACCGCGCCCACCCGCCCTGACCGCCATCGTGACCGTCGGACCGCGGCCGCCGATGAGGTAGACGACGCCTTCCTTCACCACCGGCGTGGGGCAGACATACCAGGAATTGCCCGTGTCGCAGTGCCACAGCTCGGTCCCGGTTTCCGCGTCGAAGCCTCGCACCTGCTTGCTCATGGCGGCAATGACCTCGGTCTTGCCGTCAGGCAGGGTGACCAGCGCCGGCGCGTGCCACGAGTCACCGATTCCGCCGGCCCGCCAGATTTCGCGTCCCGTCTTTCGGTCCAGCGCCACGAACGACTGGCTTTCAACGTAGGCGTTGAGCAGGACCAGGTCCCGGTGCAGCACCGGGGAGGCGGCGGAGCCCCAGCCGTTCAATTGGGAGCCAACGTGGGTGTTCCACAGCCGTTGTCCTGAGTGATCAAAGGCGAACGCGCCCGAACGGCCCCAGAAGACATACACCCGCTCCGCGTCCACGACCGGGGTGCTCGTCGCATAGCCGTGGTCTTCACGGATGCGCTGCTGTTCGGGCATTTCGGCGGGCACAGCGGCGTTCCAAAGGAGTTTGCCGCTGCCGCGGTCGAGGCAGAGCAGGTGCCGTTTGAGTGATTCCACGCCGCCTCCGGGGATACCGGGGCCGAAACCGGTGTAGCAGGTGAGAAAAATGCGATCACCCCACACCACGGGACTCGACGCCCCTGGGCCGGGCAGATCGGCCTTCCAGACGATGCCCTCGGTGTCGCTCCAGCGGAGCGGGGTTTGCGTGGCGTCGCTGACGCCCGAGCCAGCGGGGCCGCGGAAGCGCGTCCAGTCGCCTGCGAAGGCGCTCCAAATCAGGCAGGCGCAAGCCAGGGCGCGCGAAATGCGGGGAATCATCCCTGCGATTGCACCGTGCGAAGGCGTCTTCACGCAAGGGAGATTCCCGGAAACCCTGATTCGATCAACGCCACGAGCGATCCTATGACCGGGTTGATTTCGTTGAGCTGAAACTTCTGGAGCTGCCCGCAGGAGCCGGGGGCGGAACCAACTCCTGGCAGGTTGGTGATCCTTCCCGAGGTGCGTGAAGGCCGGTCCGCGGAACTGCGCCACCCGCGAAGCGTCCGATCAGCAGGCGCATGCGGCCGCAGCCCGACGGCGAAGATCTCTTTGCGCGCCCGAACTCGGCCCGAAAACCCGCTTCCCTTTTGGTCGCCAACTCTGACGATACGCCCGTTCATGAGCTCACTTGCCAGTCAAATTGCCGTCGTGTCCGGGGCCAGCCGTGGCATCGGGCGCGCCATCGCCCTCAAGTTCGCCGCCGCCGGCGCGGATGTGGTCTGTCTCGCCCGCACGACGGAGAACGCGGAGAAAACCGCCGCTGAAATCCGTGCGCTCGGCCGGCAGGGCTGGGCCTTTGGCGTCGACGTGGCGGATCCCGCCTCGGTCAGTGCGACGGCGGACCAGATCCTCGCGGCCGCGGGCAAGGTGGACATCCTGGTGAACAACGCCGGGGTGACCAAGGACGGCCTGCTCATGCGGATGAGCGAGGCGGATTGGGACACGGTCCTGAACACCAACCTCCGCGGTGCCTTCCTGTTCACCAAGGCGTTCACCCGCGCCTTTCTCAAGCAGCGCAGCGGCCGGATCATCAACATCAGCTCCGTGATCGGCCTGATCGGCAACGCCGGCCAGTGCAACTACGCGGCGAGCAAGGCAGGCCTGATCGGCTTCACCAAGTCGGTGGCCAAGGAGTTTGGTTCCCGCGGCGTCACCTGCAACGCGATCGCGCCCGGCTTCGTCGAGACGGACATGACGGCGGTGCTCGACGAGAAGGTGAAGGAAGGACTGCTGAAGCAGATTCCGCTGGGCGCGCTGGGCCAGCCGGACGACATCGCTGAAGCGGCCCTTTACCTGGCCGGACCGGGCGGCCGCTACGTCACCGGCCAGGTGCTGACCGTGGACGGCGGCATGGTGATGTGAGGACGGGTTGAACAGCGAAGGCGCAAAGGGGCGAAGGATTCGAAATCTACGGCTGAACCTACCGCTGCTGGGCACTTCGCGTCTTCCCGCCTTCGCTGTTAACGCCACCATGGGTAGCCGCCGAGGTGACGAGGCGGATTTGTTGGGCGATTCCGCCGCCTCACGTCGGCGGATACTTTTTGAACGGGCCGTTAAGCGACGTTGAAACGAAAAAGCGCGGCTGGATTCCAGCCGCGCCTTCCGATTCGGAACCGAGTTCCTTTGGGGGGCGTCTTACTGGAGCCCGGCGAGCACCGTTTTCACGGCTTCGAAGTTGGGGAGTTCCTTCGGGGTCGGGGTCTGTTCGGCGTAGCGAACGACGCCAGCCTTATCGACCACGAACGCGGCGCGGGCGCTGACGGAGCCGAGGCCGATCAGGTCGGCCAGCAGCACGCCGTAGTCGGCGGCGGTCTTCTTGTTCAGGTCCGAGGCGATCTTGATGCCGATCTTGTGCTGGTTGGCCCAGGCTTCCTGCGCGAACGGGCTGTCCACGCTGATCGCAATGACGTCGGCGTTGAGGTTGGAATACTGGCCGAGGCCGGCGGTGATGTCGCACATCTCCTGCGTGCACACGCCGGTGAAGGCGAGCGGGAAGAAGAGGATGACGGTGTTCTTCTTGCCGAGGTTGTCGGCGAGCTTCACGTCCACGAGACCGGAGGCGGTCTTCTGTTTCAGCGAAAAATCAGGGGCGGGGGAGCCAACGGCGATGGGCATAACGGTGATGTTTGTTGTTCTGTTGAGTTGAACGGAGCGAAAGTTAGGTAAAGGGAACCGGTGAAACTGTCAAACGGGGCTCAGCAGGAGGGCAAGCCGTAGGCCAGAAAAAGGATGAACCCGGTGCCGCCAAGGACTCCGAGCCCTAGGCCGATGACCATGTCGCGAAGAGCCAGGGACAACGATGACGCCGCGATTCCCACCACAAGTGAGCAAAGTCCCGTTAGCGCAAACAGTGCGAGGAGTGCGGGTTGATGGGCGAACACTAGGCCGCCAATCAGCGCTCCCAACAGCGTCCCGACTGCGGTGCTGAACAGCCAAACCACGACGCGTCCCAGCCAGTAGACCCAACCGGATTTGTTCGAGCCATCGTTGGCTTCCGCCATGCGCGTTGGAATATCGCGACCTTCCGTCGGTGTCGAACCCGATTTGTGCTCACAAAGCCGCCAGCACCTCCGCGGCATGCTCCTCCGCCTTCACCTTCGGCCACACCACTCTCACGCGTCTATCCGGTCCGATCAGGAACGTGACACGGTGGATGCCGAAGTAGTTCCGGCCCATGAAGGTTTTCTCGCCCCAGACGCCGTAGGCGCGCACGATCTCGCGGTCTTCGTCGGCCAGCAGCGGGAACGGCAGCTTGAACTTCTCGGTGAACTTGGCGTGCGACTTGGCCGAATCGGCGCTCACGCCCAGCACGACGGCGCCCTTCTTTTGGATCTGCGAAAAGACGTCGCGGAAGCCGCACGCCTCCTTGGTGCAGCCCGGCGTGTCGTCCTTGGGATAGAAATACAGCACGACCCATTTCCCGGCGAAGTCGCCGAGCCGGATCGTGGAACCGTCCGTGGCCGTTGCTGTGAATGCGGGGGCGAGGTCTCCGATTTTGGGCATCGGGCGGGTCTGACCCTTGTCAGCAGTCGCTTTGACCGGGAAGTTCTTGGCGGCGGCCGCTTTCTTCGGGGCAGGTTTGGCAGGCATTTTCCCGGCAGGCTAACGTGGAAATCCGGCGCCGCAACCCGGGGGAGAGCACGGCCGTCCGTGGGAAATACCGCGTATCACAGGACCGACTTCACCACCCGGTCAAAATCGGCAAAGACCCGTTCCAGCGTGAAGCGTTGTTCCACGGTCGCCCGGCCAGCCTTCACCCAGTCGGCCCGTTTCCGGTCGTCGGCCAGCAGCGCCGTGAGCTGGGCCACGTAGTCCGCGGCGTCGCCGGGATTCGCCAGGCCGCCGTCGACGCCTGCCGTGATGATCTCCGGCACCCCGCCGCCACGGGCCGCAATCACGGGCGTGCCCACGGCCATCGCCTCAATGATGACGCGCCCAAATGGTTCCGGCTTGGTCGAACAATGCAACAGCACGTCGAGCTGCGACAGCGCCGCCGCGATGTCGCTCTGGAAGGCCACGAAGTGGACCCGCGATTCGAGCTTTTCGGCGCGGATGAACTCCTTCAGCGCCGCCTCAAACGGAGCGTCCTCGTTGAAGGCGCGGCCGATGATCGCAAACCGCCCCGGACGTTTCTGCCGGTCCCACTCGGCGGCGATCCGGAGGAACAGATCCTGCCCCTTCCATGGCGTAATCCGGCCCGCGAGTCCGATCAGCGGTTCGTCGGGGCGCACCTTTAGCTGTTCTCGGAGCAGCTTCGAGGCGGAGCGCCGGTAGCGTCCGAGCGGGATGCCGTTGAGGACTGGGAATATCCGTTCGGCGGGCACGCCCTCGCGGATCAGGGCGTCGCGGCCGAAGTCCGACACGGGCACCAGCCGGGTCGCCAGTTCACCGGCTTGGCGGACAAACACCCGCCGGACCGGCCAGGAGAAAAAGTCGGCGGACAGGATATCGTTCACCCACCAGAGGCTGGGCAGACCGGCGGTGCGGGCGACTTTCCCGGCCGCGAAGTGGTCCTTGTTGGTGCAACTGAGCAGGAGCTGCGGTTTCAAGCTGGCGGTGATTTGACCGAGGCGATCCGCCGCCTGCCGGAGCTCCTGCCAGCCGCGGAGCTTGGCCAGCAGGTTGATACCGCGGCCGACCACCCGCAGTTCGTTCAGCGCCGGTGCGAAGCCGTAGTTGTGCCGGGGCACGCCCAGCTTCGCGAGCTCGGCCTCCAGCGGGCTGCCGGGCGCGCAGGCCACGTGGACATCCCAACGCTCACGGACGGCTGGCAGGGCGAGCAGCTCGAGCAGGTTCACCTCGGCCCCGCCCAGCACCTTGCTGACGTGGTCGACGAAGAGAATGCGGCGTGGTTCCGGCATCGGTCCGGACACGGTAGCGAATCTTCGTCGCCCCGTGAAAGGCGTAACCGCGAAAGTCGAGGTTACGGTCCTGAAAACTGCTTGTTCCTTCCCGTAAACGGCGGCTTGCCCGAGGCCGGGAGGATGGCACCCTCCCGTCATGTTCCAACGCCTCGTTTTCCTGCTGGCGCTGTTGTTACCGGCAATCACGGGCTGGGGTGGCACCAACACGGCCCAGCTCTCGTTTCACTGCCAGTCGGTCCGGTTGGCCCCGGCCTCGGTGAAGCAGTTGGGGCAGACCTACACCCTCTCCTTCACGACGGTGGACGGGGAACCGAACGGCGAACTGGGCATCGATGAGGATCCCAACTCCCCGACCTTCCACAGCAGCGTGATCATCTTCGAGCACCCGCTCCTTGGCGAGCCGATCGTGGCCAAGCTGTTTCTGGATCCGCCGGACATCGGCGACGCGGACATCAACCGGGTGGACGATTTCTTCCAGGTGAGCCGAACGGTGGGCAACGCGGTGACCCGGGGCGGTTTTGAGGACGAAACCTTCGGGGTCGTGAACGTGACGGCGACCTGGAGTCGCGCCGCCGGGTCGGCCACCGGCACCTGCGCCATGAAGCTGGAAGGCGCCATCGTCAATGCGACCTTCAACGTTCCGTTCGAGGTCTTCCAATACCTGGGTCCCATCACCTACGTGCCGGGCACCAATGTGGTGGCCAACGTGAACCTGACCCGCCAGGGGATGCCCGGAGAACTTACCGGGCAGTGGCATCTCTCACCCCACGGCCCGGGTGAGCTCAGGTTCCCGGCGGACATTTGGGCGGACGAAGCCGGGAATGGCTTCGTCTTCCTCGCGGCCGACGAGATCGACGCCTACCTCGGCCATGTGACCAAACAGTTCTACAACGGGCTCGCCGGCACGATTGACGGCCTGCCGTCCACTCCCGCGGAGGAGGAATACATCATCTGGGAGTTCAACGTGTTCGACGACAACGACGCCGACGGGGATCTGGAACCCGACCTTTCCGATCCGCCAGACTCCGGTGGCATTCCGGCGACTCCCAAGCTCGCGGTGAGCGTCAGTGACGGATTCCTGAAGCTCATGATCACCGCGCGGGCCGGCCAATCGGTGATCATCGAGCGGAAGCCGACGCTGACGACCGCACTGTGGGCCGAGGTTGAAACGCTGGTCCTCGCGAATGACTCCCGCGAAATGACGCTGCCGCTTTCGGGTGACGACTCGGATTTCTACCGCGTCCGCACGCCGTAATCCGGCCGCCGGATCAAAACAGGAATCGGATTTGAAACTTCCCGCTTCCCCCAAGGTCCGGGGCCGGCGTTAGCTTACCACCATGTTCCCGCCGTTGATCCGGTTTGCCGTCCTTGCGGCGCTCGCCACCTCGGTCCTCGCCGCCCTCCCGGTGGGCATCAAGCCCACCGGCGCCAACGGCCCGCCGCTGAACCTCGATTTCGAAACGGGCGACCTGCGCGACTGGAAAGCCGAAGGAGGCGCCTTCGCGAATCAGCCGGTGAAGGGTGACCTGCCCAAGGCCCGGCGCGGCGACATGAGTTCGGCCCACACCGGCGAGTTCTGGATCGGCGGCTACGAGAAGGTGGGCGACGATCCCAAGGGCACGCTCACCTCGGTGCCATTCAAGGTCACCCAGCCGTGGGCCAGCTTCCGGTTCGCCGCCGGGGCGTGGCCGGAGACGCGGATCGAGCTGGTCGACGCCGCCAGCGCCAACGTCTTCCTCAAATTGAGCGGAACTGAGACCGAGACGCTGCGTCCGGTGGTGGTGGATTTGAAGGAGCGAATCGGAAAGGAGATTTTCATCCGGCTGGTCGATGACCGTTCCGGGCATTGGGGACACCTGAACTTCGACGACTTCGTCTTTCACCCAACCCGCCCGCAGTTTGCCAACGAATACAGCCTGGCCGAAGCCAGGAAAAATGAGCCGCCCCCGGCGGATGCGGTGCTGTTCGACGGGCTGAGCGCGGCGGACGCCGCGGCGAAGGCCACCTTGCCGGCCGGCTTCAAGCTGCACGTCTTTGCGTCGGAGCCGGACATCGCCCAGCCCATCGCCTTCTGCCTTGATCACCGCGGACGCACCTGGGTGGCCGAGGGCCGCACGTATCCGCGTCGCAAGGGCAATCCACCCAAGACCGGATTGCCGTCCTCCCAGCCGACCTCCGGGCAGTTGAAGGACATCTTTGGCGGCGCGGACCGGATCCTCGTGCTGGAAGACACGGACGGGGACCACAAGGCCGACAAGACGACGGTGTTCCTCGAAAACGTGAACCTGATCAGCGGACTCGAGGTCGGCTTCGGTGGCGTCTGGATCGGCGCCGCGCCTTACCTCCTGTTCGTGCCGGTCAGCGACTGGGACAACCCCCAGCCCGCCGCCGAGCCCAAGATCCTGCTCGACGGCTGGAACTACACCGCCGACACGCACGAGACGCTGAACACCTTTACCTGGGGCCCGGACGGCTGGCTTTACGGCTGCCACGGCGTGTTCTGCCCGTCGCACGTCGGCAAGCCCGGCGCCGCCGAGAAGGACCGCCAGTGGATGGACGCCGGGGCGTTCCGCTACCATCCCGTGAAGCACCAGTTCGAGGTCTTCACTGAGGGCGGATCGAATCCGTGGGGCATCGACTTTGACGAGCACGGCCAGCTCTGGTCGGAGATGTGCGTGATCCCGCACCTCTTCCACATGATCCAGGGCGCGCGGCTGCAGCGGCAGGGTGGTGAACATTTCACTTCCAACCGGGACGAAACGGCCCGGAACGAAAAGCATCGCGACCCGCGCGGCCGCAAGCCGGTCTTCCCCTACGTTTACGAAGACATCCAGGTGCATGCCGACCACCTGCACTATGCCGGCAACCAGGGCCCCCACGCCGGCAACGGCCGCAGCGATTCGGCCGGCGGCGGCCACGCCCATGCCGGACTCATGTGCTATTTGGGCGCCAGCTGGCCCTCGGAATTCCGCGGCCAACTCTTCATCGGGAACATCCACGGCCAGCGCCTGAACATGGACGTTCCAATCCGGGAAGGTTCCGGCTATGTCGCCAAACACGGGGCGGACTTCCTGAACTTCAATGACAAGTGGTCCCAGACGCTGAACCAGCTTTACGACCAGGACGGCTCGATGTTCGTGATCGACTGGTATGACAAGAACCAGTGCCACCACAACAACGACGGCGGCCACGACCGCAGCAACGGCCGAGTCTACAAGGTCGTCTACAACGGCCAGCCCAAGACCCAGGTCGATCTCGCCAAGCTGGGCGACGAAGAATTGGTGCAGCTCGTGCCGTCGAAGAACGAATGGCTCAGCCGTCACGCCCGCCGCGTGCTTCAGGAGCGTGTCGCCGCCGCCGCGGAAAAGGAAACGCCTGACAGCGTGCCCGAGGAGTTGTTGCCCTTCGCCAAGGTTTACCTGGCCGGCCAGAAGATGACCGCGCTGCGCTCGCTGGTCGAAGTGGTGGACAACTCCGCCGACACCAACGCGCGTCTGCGGGCCCTCTGGGCCCTGCACAGCACGGGCTCGCTCAAGGCCGACGACGCCGCCCGCTGGGTGCAGGATTCGGACGAGCTCATCCGCGCTTGGACGGTGCAGACTTTCTTCGAGAATTCGTCGCTCCTGTTCACGGTGCCGCAGTTCGAGCAGCTCGCCGACAACGCCGTTCAGGCGCTGGTCACACTGGCTTCCAGCGACAAATCCCCGGTCGTCCGTCGCTTCGTCGCCAGTGCCGCCCAACGCATCCCGGTGGAACGCCGTTGGGAAATCGTCACCGAACTGCTCGGCCACCGCGAAGACGTCGGCGACCACAACCTGCCGCTCCTCTACTGGTATGCGACCGAAGGCTGCGTGGCCTCCGATCCCGAACGTGCCGTCGGACTGCTCAAGGCCTGCCGCCTCCCCAAGGTCCGCGAATTCATCGCCCGCCGGCTGACCACGGCCAGCCTGGCGAACGCGCAGTAGCCGGCTGACCTACTTCTCCTTCGCCTTGTCGGCGGCGCGCCAGAGAAACCAACTGGCCGTCGTCCGGTGCGGCCGCCAGCGCTCACCCAACGCGAGGAGTTCCTTCGGCTGGGGCATTTCGTCGAGTCCGTAGGCAAGGCGGCAGCCGTTGCGCACCCCGAAGTCGTCCGCTGGCAGCACGTCGGGCCGGGCCAAGGTGAACATCAGGAACATCTCGACGGTCCAGCGACCGACTCCGCGGCACTCGATCAGGCGTTCGACGATCTCGTCGTCCGTAAGCTTGGCCAGGGCACGGCGTGGCGGCACCCGGCCCGACTTCGTTTTGGCCGCGATGTCGCGGATCGCCGCCAGCTTCGCCCGCGAAAAGCCGGCGCCACGGATCGCCTCGTCGGAGACTTCGTCGAGGTGTTCCGGCAACGGGAACTTCCGCCCGGGAAAGAGCGCGACGAACCGACCCAGGATGGTCTCGGCCGCGGTGCCGTTCAGTTGCTGGTGGGCGACGGCGCGAATAAGCGCCTGATAGGGCGAGTTCGGCCGCGGCCTGATCGTGCAGGGACCGGCTTCGCGGATGAGCCGGCGCATGACCGGGTCCACCTTGGCGAGATGGGTGTGGGCTTCGGGAGTCATGGGAAAGGGGCCGAGCTAAGGCCCGGGCGGCGGGCCGTCCGGCAGTTCATACCACACCCGGATGAACTGATGCCACGTCGTGCTCATCTCGCCGCTGGTCCGCAGCGACGCGTCTTCGCTGCCCTCCTCCCAGCTCGCGTGCAAGTTGGGCAGGACCACCGTCTCCAGGTTGAGCACCTTGATGTTGCGCTCGCGGATCCAGCGGTTGGCCTCCAGCAACGCGGCCCGCAGCGTGTCGAACTGCGCCTGCTTGAACAGTCCACCCCGGTCCGTGATCCGCGGCACGAAGTCTTGGTAGGCAATCACGGCGGCAGGCTACCGGTGCCCGGTGAAGCGGTCGAGCCCAACGCCAGACGGAGTGGCGGTTTTCCCGCCGCCGGCACTGTCTGCGACCCAAATTCAAAATGCAGGTGGGGGCTGTTTGGGAGCGCAGACTGCCACGCTGCGGGGTCGCGGATTGTCAATCCGCAGGTGGAGCTTCTACTCACCGTAGGTGGGGCTTGTCCCTGCCGTGGAGTGGGTGCCGCGCCAGAGGCATTACCGATGCATGAGGCTGGCCAGCCCTCACCCTGGCCCTCCCCTCGGCGGATGAGGGAGCAGGGATGCCGGTCGGTGTCCGGTCGGGCGTGGGAGAGCGGCGGCATTTTGGAGTGCGCCGGCACGACGGCGCTTTTCCTTCGCTGGGGCGAGCAGGGATGCCGGTCGCCGGCCGTCGGGGCGAAGGCAGGGGCGAAGCTTTTGCAGTGCGCCCGTCCGCTGGCGCTTTGGCAGACCGGACGCAGTTCAGTCTTGCCCCCCGCGGCCCGTTCGCGCCGACAAAGCGGCAGGGGACTGCCGCAGTCCAAGACGCTGCCGCGAGGGCGCCGCAGGTCCGGCCTTCCCAGCTACCCTTTCCCCTTGGCGGATGAGGGATCAGGGATGCTGGGGGAGGTTGCCGGGCGAATTCATCGGCAGCGAGAAGGGGCGGCAGGCTTCATGCAGGAAAGCGGTCGGAAGACATCGTTCATGCGTTCATCGGCCGGACGCGCGGATTCCTTACTCGCCTTCGGCCTCCGCCTTGCGTTCCCACTTGCGCAGGGCGCGTTCCGGCAGGCTGCGGTCCGCCACGGGATGGTAGATGCCGGGTCCAAAGGCGTCGGTGATGGCAGCCTCGAGGGCGTTGGACGGGGCCACGGCAAAGTGGCTGTTCGGTTCGATAAATGCGGTCTGGCCGCCGGGCAGCTTCAGGGCGAGGAACAGGGTGACGGAACCCCTGTGAGCCTCAACGAGAGTGCGCACCGCTTCGAGCTTGGACCGGTCCAGCTTGTCGGCGTCGAAGCGGAGCTGGACCTGCTTGGTCAGCTTCCGGGGGGCGTCGTCGAGTCGGAGGATGTCCTGCGGAAAGAGCTTGGGTTTGTCCTCGCCGGTGCTGACCTCGGCGGTGACGAGGAGGGCGTTGTTCGGGGTGAACAGTTCCCGGAAGTTCTCGTAGTTCTCGTTCATCGCCAGGAGCTGCACGGAGCCGGTGAGATCTTCGAGCGTGACCATCGCGTAGCGTTTGCCGGACTTCTTGCTCACACCGTCCTGCACGCCGGTGACCAACCCGGCGACGCGGGCCATGCCGCGGTTCGGGAGCGCGGTGAGTTCCTCGATGGTGTGGGTGGCGTAGCGTTCGGCCGAGGGCAGGTAGGGTTCGAAGGGGTGCCCGCTGACATACATGCCGAGCAGTTCCTTCTCGTAGCTGAGCCGTTCGGAAACGGGCCACTCGGGAAGCACGACCGGTTTCTCGACCTTCTTCTTGGGCGCCGCGTCGAAGGCGTCGAAGAGCGAGCTTTGGCCCCTGGCCTTGTCGGCCGCGAGCGACGAGGCGCGGGCGAGCGCCTGATCCAGCAAGGCCAGCAAGGTGGCGCGGTTCGGGCCGAGGTCGTCGCAGGCGCCCGCCTTGATCAGGCATTCCAGGACCTTCTTGTTCACCGCGCGGGTGTCGATGCGTTCGCACAGCTCGGCCAGCGTGGTGAAGCGTCCACCGGTCTGGCGGGCGTCGAGGATGCTCTGCACCGCGACCTCGCCGACGCCCTTGATGGCGGCGAGGCCGAAGCGGATGCGTTCGGCCGGCTGACCGGCCAACTTCGCGGGGGCGACGGAACCGGCGGTTTGGCTCAGCGACGCCGGCGCGAAGCTGACGTCGGATTCGTTCACGTCCGGCCCGAGCACCGCGATGCCGAAGCCCTTCGCCTCGGCGATGTATTGCGCGAGCTTCGCCAGGTCGGCCTGGTCGTTCGTCATCATCGCGCAGAGGAACTCGACCGGGTGGTTGGCCTTCAGGTAGGCCGTCTGATAGGCGACGATGGCGTAGGCGGCGGCGTGCGACTTGTTGAAGCCGTAGCCGGCGAACTTCTCCAGCAGGTCAAACACCTCGTTGGCCTTGGCCGCGGAAATCTGGTTCTTCTCGGCGCAGCCCCGCACGAAGTTCTCGCGCTGCTTCACCATCTCCTCGAGCTTCTTCTTGCCCATCGCGCGCCGCAGCAGGTCGGCGCCGCCGAGCGTGTAGCCGGCCAGGATCTGCGTGGCCTGCATGACCTGCTCCTGATAGATCAGGACGCCATAGGTCTCGCGCGAGATCGGCTCCAGCAGCGGGTGCGGATACTCCACCACCTTGCGGCCGTGGCGGCGTTCGATGAAGTCCGGAATCAGGTCCATCGGCCCCGGCCGGTAGAGCGACACGAGCGCGGTGATGTGCTCGACGGACTGGATCTGGAACTTGCGGCAGAGGTCGCGCATGCCACCGGATTCCAGCTGGAACACGCCCAGCGTCTGCGCGTCGTTCAGCAGCTTGTAGGTCTTGGCGTCCTCGAGCGTGATCTCGTCGAGGTCGATGGTGTGACCCTGGGTGCGGCGGACAAGTTCGACCGTGTTGCGGAGGACGGTCAGCGTCTTGAGCCCGAGGAAGTCCATCTTCAGCAGGCCCAGGTCGCCGACCGGCCCCATCGCGTATTGGGTCACGATGCCGCCGTCGTCGTCCTGCTTGAGCGGGAGGAGATTCACCAGCGGCTGCGCGCCGATGACGACGCCGGCCGCGTGGACGCCCGCGCTGCGGGCCTGGTCCTCGAGGATCAGGGCGTTGTCCACGAGCTCCTGCGTGACCGCCTCACCCTGGTAGGCGGCCTTGAAGTCGGGGTTCTTTTCCAGCGCGTCCTTCAGGCCCCACTTCACGTCGGTGATCATCTTCGCGAGACGGTCGCACTCGCTGAAACTGAGTCCCATCACCCGGCCGACGTCGCGGATCACCGATTTCGCCCCCATCGTGCCGAAGGTGACGATCTGGGCCACGGCGTCGCGGCCGTATTTGTTGCGGACGTATTCGATGACCTCCTGGCGGCGGTCGTCGGCGAAGTCGATGTCGATGTCGGGCGGGCTGACTCGCTCGGGGTTGAGGAAGCGCTCGAACAGCAGTCCGTAACGGATCGGGTCCACGTTCGCGATCTCGAGCAGGTAGGTGACCATCGAGCCGGCCGCCGAACCGCGCGCCACGCACGAGATGCCGTGCTGCCGTCCCCACCGCACAAAGTCGCCGACGATGAGGAAGTAGGAGACGTAGCCCGTCTTTTCGATGACGCCGAGTTCCAGTTCCAGACGGTCGAGCAGCGACTTGAGCGCGTGCTGAACGTGGGGATGGGCGGGGTCAGTGATCGGTGAGTCAGTGTTCAGTGCGCCAGCGGGCGGGGTGGGCTCCAACGTGGCTTCGAGGGGACCTGTGGCCGCGGCGATGGCGTCTTCGAAGCGCTCCGCTTCGTCTTCGGTCGCGGCGGCCTCGTCCTTCTCAAGAATCTCCACCGGCGCGGGCGCGGCTTCCGACTGACCACTGACCACTGAAGACTGATTACTGGTCTCTGGAACTGGGAACAGGAACTTCAGCCGCATCGGGTCGCCGACCGACTCGACGATGATCTGCTTCCCCTCGACGCGCGCGGTGATGCCGTAGCGCTTCTTGAGGCCGTCGCAGAGCAGCAGGCGGAGGTAACCCTCGCGGGTCCACGTCTCGGGCGGCTGAAAGACGGGATAATGCTCTGCGCCCTTGCCGAACTTGATCTCGACGTTGCACTGCTCGGCGACCTGCACCGTGTTGAGAACCGCCTCGGGCACCTCGGCGAAGCGCGCCTTCATCTCCTCCGCCGAGCGCAGGTAAAACTGCTGCGGCTGGTAGACTGACTTCGCCGGGTCGCGCTGCGTTTGCCGGCCGATGCAGACGAGGCAGTCGTGCGCCTGCCAGTGGCCGCCCTCGACGTAGTGCACGTCGTTAGTCGCGACCAGCTTCAGGCCGAACTCCTTCGCGTAGGGAATCAGGGCGCGGTTGACCTTGGCCTGCTCGGGGATGCCGTGGTTCTGGAGTTCGAGGTAGTAGTTCTCGGGACCGAGGACCTGCTTGAACCAGTCCACCGTATTGCGGGCCTTCTGCTCGTCGCCCTTGAGGATGTGGTCCGAAAGCTCGCTCGCAAGACACCCCGATAGCCCGATCAAACCCTGCGCGTGCTGGGCAAGGAGCTCCTTGTCGATGCGCGGCTTGTAGTAAAAGCCCTCGAGGTTGGCCGCCGTGACCAGCTTGACGAGGTTGTGGTAGCCGATCTGGTCCTTCGCGAGCAGCACCAGATGGTGGTAGAGGTCGCGCGTGCCGGCGCCGGGCTTCTTGTCCAGCCGGCTGCCCGGCGCCACGTAAACCTCGCAGCCGATGATCGGCTTCACGCCGGCCTTCTTCGCCGCCTGCCAGAACTCGACCGCGCCGAACATGACGCCGTGATCGGTCATCGCCACCGCGGGAAACTGGAGCGCGGCGGCCTTAGCCATCAGCTTGTCGAGCTTACAGCAGGCATCGAGCAGTGAATACTCCGTGTGCAGGTGCAGGTGGACGAAATCGGCGGCCATGAAGGCGGCAAGGATTGGCCTGCCGGCCGGCGTGTCGAGGGCGGATTGTTCACGCCGCGCAAACTGCTTCCGCACCGCTTTCCCCTCCGCTAGCCTTGCCGGACAAGTTATGCAGCCAACGAACGACCTGCGTGTCGTCAGCAACCGCCGACTGCTCGCGCCTTCCCGGCTGAAGGCCAAGCTGGCCATGAGCGAGCGGGCCAATGCCACCGTGGTAAACGGCCGGGCCACCGTGCAGCGCATCCTGCGCCGCGAAGACCCCCGCCTGCTCGTGGTCCTCGGTCCCTGCTCGATCCACGACCCCAAGAGCGCGCTCGAATACGCGCACCGGCTCCTTGAGCTTCGGGCGGCCGTGGAGGATCAGCTCTTCCTGGTGATGCGCGTCTACTTTGAAAAGCCCCGCACCACCATCGGCTGGAAGGGGCTGATCAACGACCCGCACCTGGACGGCAGCTACGACGTGGACAACGGCATCCGCATCGCGCGTGGATTGCTGAACGAGATCAGCGAACTCGGGCTGCCGGCCGCCACGGAATTTCTAGATCCCATCGTGCCGCAGTTCATCGCCGACCTAGTGAGTTGGGCGGCGATTGGCGCACGCACGACGGAGAGCCAGACGCATCGCGAGATGGCTAGCGGCCTGTCGATGCCGGTCGGCTTCAAGAACGGCACCGACGGTTCCCTCCAGATCGCCATCGACGCGATGATGTCGGCCAAACATCCGCACCATTTCCTCGGCATCGACCAGGAAGGTGCCGTGTCGGTGGTCCGCACCACCGGCAACGTGGACGGCCATGTCGTCCTGCGTGGCGGCCGGGCGCGCACCAACTACGACGCGGCCAGCATCGCCGACGCGGCGGTGCAGTTGCGGAAGGCCGGCCTGCCGGACGGGCTGATGGTGGACTGCTCCCACGCCAACTCGAGCAAGCAGCACGCAAAGCAGGAGGAGGTCTGGCAAAACCTGGTTTCGCAGCGCGTCGAGGGCTGTGACCCGCTGATCGGTGTCATGCTCGAAAGCCACCTGTTCGAGGGCAATCAGCCCATTCCCCAAGACCTGGCCGACCTCAAATACGGCCTCTCGCTGACGGACGCCTGCCTCGGCTGGGACGTTACGGAACGCATGCTGCGCCACGGCGCTGAGCGGCTTCGCAGCGCCCGGGCTGAATCCGTGGCGGCCCGCTGACGCCGCGTCCGCCATGCAAGCTCAGTTCCAGAACGTCGCGGTGACGGTAGGGCTGGTGGTCCTGGGCCTGCTGGGGTTGGTGGTGGTCTGGAAGATCACGAAGTCGCTGGTGAAGCTCCTGCTCTGGCTGGCCGTGCTGCTGGCGCTGGGAGCCGGGACGCTTTGGTTGCTGGGTGAGGCTGATATCATTTCCAAACCGGCAACGTGGTTGGCTCCTCCGGCGAGGTAGTTGGTTCGCTTCGCCGCGCCGTGAAGATGTTCCACCTCTCTGAACCCAAGCACGGGTGGATTGACGTCACCTTTGGAGAGCCGCCATTCGCTTTCACACTGACAGTCTCGGATGTCCCGAATGATTGCCTTCGTGATTTGGCCGCAGCGACTGCTCGGCTGCTTCGGCACTCTATCCACGAGACGGTTAAGTTCTCGCTTGAGCCGGCGTTTGCGAGCTGTGAGTTGCATCGCGAGTTGGATTCAGTTCGCGTTGTTGTCCGGCATCCAGACCACGACGGCCCGTTCAAAGCCACATTACCGCTCCACGCTTTCGTGCAGAAAGTGAGATTCGAGTTGCTGCGCATCCAGCCACTTTATTCGGCAGAGGACGGATGGACGCAGCCGTTTCCGGAGCACGAGGTTGCCAATCTCGCATGAGAACGCGGCGAACCCGGCCTTCGCGCTCCGGTAACAATCCACGCCTGCCGTCGGCCGGGCTGCCCGCCTGAACGGGGTCGGGTTGATCTGGCCACACTGCCATAGAAATCGTCGGTGCAACTTTGCGTGAGCAGGCGCAGTTTTCCGCACCATGAAACGCGTCGCGGTTTTGGTTACTTTCCTCCTGGCAGCGTGCCTGAGTCTGCGCGCGGCTCCGACGAACGTCACGCCCCCGGAACGCTTCTTTGGCCCGACCAACCTCTGGGAAATCCGCCTGACCATTTCGGCGGCGAACTGGGCGGCGCTCACCCCCAAGGAAACGGAACCGACCCGAACGGGACCGGGTGAGCGGCGTCCGCCCGGACCGGGGGCCATGGACCGCGAGTATCCGTGGAGCACGGCCACCTTTGAATGCGCCGGGCAGGTGCTCACCAACGTCGCCGTGCGCTTCAAGGGCAACTCCTCGTTCAACCTGTCGCGCAACGGCCTGAAGCGGCCGTTCAAGCTCGACTTCGACCGCGGCGCCAAGGGGCGGACCTTCTTCGGCCATGAGGAGCTGCTGCTGAACAACAACCTGAATGACGGCGCGCAGTTCCGCGAGGCGCTGGCTTACGACGTCTTCCGCCGCGCCGGCTTGGCGGCGCCGCGCACGGCGTTTGCCCGCGTGTTCCTGACCCTTCCCGGCGAGCGGACCAACACCTTCCTCGGGCTCTATACCTGCGTCGAGGCGGTCGAAGGCGACTTCCTGAAGGCGCATTTCGGAACGAAGAAAGGCCTGCTTGCCAAGCCCGAACGTGTGCCGGGCCTGCAATATCTGGGGCCCGACTGGGCGGCCTACACCAACCTCTACGAACCCAAGACCGACGTGACGCCGGCGGACACGGAGCGCTTCATCGCCCTGGCCCGGCTCGTGGATCAGGCGGACGACGCGACGTTTGCCCGCGAACTTCCTCAGCGCCTGAACCTCACGAACCTGCTGCGTTTCGTCGCCGTGAACGCCGTGCTGGCCAATTACGATTCGTTCCTCGGCACCGGGCACAACTTCTACCTTTTTCGGCCACGCGGTGACGGCAAGACGATGTTCATCCCGTGGGACCTGAACGAGTCGTTTGGCGGTCACCCAGGAGCCGGCTCGCGGCGGGCACAGGCCGAATTCAGCGTGCTGAAGCCGCAGTCCGAAAACATCCGGGTGATCGGCCGGGTGCTGGCCAATCCGGAGTTAGCCGCGGTTTACCGTCGCGAGGTGGCCGCGCTGCTGACGAACGCGTTCAATCCCGACCGCCTGCGGGCCGACGCCGACCGGATCGCGCGGGTCGCGCAGGCATCGGTCTTCGCGGAATCGTCCCGGGCAAAGGCGGCGTTTGAGCGGTCCGCACTGGGGTTGACGAACCGGGTGGCCGAACGGGAGCCGCGTCCGGGCT
The DNA here is from genome assembly GCA_043755815.1 of Verrucomicrobiota bacterium. GTDB lineage: Bacteria > Verrucomicrobiota > Verrucomicrobiia > Limisphaerales > UBA9464 > CAIWAH01. The sequence goes on along the minus strand of JAYUSF010000316.1, from coordinate 4,458 downwards.
GGGAAGGGGAGCCCCGCGCCGGTGGTCCGGGCTTCCCGATGATGCGCGACGACATTTCCTTCGCCGACTGGGTGGACCTGCGCGCCCAGAACATCGCCGCCGAACTCGCCGGCCAGCGGACCGGCACCGTGCCGCAGATGATGCGCGGACCCGGTGGACCGCGTCCCCCCGGCCGTCCGCAGTTGGGTGGTCCCGGTGGACTCGTGCCTCCGCCCCTGCGTGAGGGGGAACGCCCGCGGCGGCCGCCTGAGCGTTCCTTCGAGCCGCGTTGAACTTGGGCGGCCGCGGCCGGATCCAAGCCATCCACCGCTCAGCGCAGCCTCAGCCGGTAGAATGTCGTGGGCCCGCCGGGAGCGAGAGGCAGCGCCATCTGCCCGCCCAGCTTGATCGGTGGCGGCGACGCCGGATGCCAGTCGGCGCCCGTTCCTAGCCGGCTCGCGGATTCGAGCATGAAGTCATCGTCAGTGGGCCAGGAAATCAGCAGCGCGTCTCCGGCCTGGGCGAGGCGCAGGGGCGGTGTCGGGACCATGACGGTGAGCATAACCGCCCGGCTGGTGACTTCCCCGGCGGCGTTGCTGATTTGCACGGCATAGGTGCCGGACTGGCTTCGTTGCACCGGCGCGAAGGTCAGCGTGGCGTTGGTCGCCCCCTCGATGGGTTCGCCGTTGCGGAGCCATTGGAATTCCGGTGCCGGTGAGGCTTTGGCTTCGACCGACAGAACTGCGAGTCCGTGGACGGCCACTTCGACACCGGCCGGCTGAATTACGATGGAAGGTGCCACGCCGCGGGGAATGAAGGTCAGGTCGTCCAGCCATCCGTGGTCGAGCCCGGCCGAGACCGATTCATCCTTGGCGTAACGCCAGCGGAGCGAGTGTGGGCCGGGCGGAATGTCGAGGGTGCGCCGTTCCCAGTTCACTTCGCCGGAGATGCTCTGCCGAGTTTCGCCGTCGAGCTGCACTTCGAGCGTGTCCCAATTGGTCTCGGACGAAACCTTCCACCAGAAGGCCAGCAGGCCGGGGCCATGAACCGAAGTTTCCACCCACGACTCGGCCCCGTGGCCAATCGTTCCGCTGCGGGCGGCACTGTGAGCGGAGTGATGATCCGTCACCTGGGCAAACCAGCCGGCTTGCCCGCCGCCGCTGGCAATCAGGGAAGCGGAACCAAACACCTCCCCAATCGGCCGTGGCGGCACGACGCGCACCCGGGTTGACAACGGGAGGGCTGCCCCGAGCGCGTTGGTGCCGGTGAGGCGGTAGATGCCGCCATCGGCGTCCGTGGCCTCCCGCAGGAAGAGACGGGCATTCGTGGACACGAGGGTGTCGTTGGTTGAACCGACGGGTTTGAACGTCCAGTTCCAGACCACGGGTTCGGAAGCCACGACATTGGGGTCGAGGGCGAAATCGGTTCCGGCGGTGACGATGGATTCCGGCACGTAGTTTCCAATCTTCGGCCGGGACTGAAGTTGGAAATTGGGAAAGTCATTCACGGGCGAAAGAGGTTTCAGGGACGCGACCGAACTGACGAGAACCTCGGTCAACTGGGACCACCCGACGCGTTCCAGCTTGGCCGCGGCGGCTTCGAGCGTGGCGTGCCAAGGGCGATACCAGACCCGCAGTTGGAGCCAGGCTGTCTGGTTCCTGAACGAATCCGGCAAATTCAAAGCGCCTTCGCGAAGCCAACCGGCGGACGGGCCTGAGCGGAAGGGGAAGGGGCCGGCCAGTTTCTGCAATTCTACGGTCGGATTGGCGGCGCCCCACACTTCCGCCACGAAGCCGTCGCCCAACGGGGTCACGCCATCCGCGTCGAAGACCCGGCCGAAGGCCGGATCGGGGTTCCAGGTGAACAGGTTGACTTGGGGCGTTTCATTGGTGAGCGGGGGCAGGCTGATCCGGTAGGCGACCGCATTGGCGTCCCGCACCGCTTTGGTAGTGCCGCCGTTGATTTCGAACGTCCGTCCCCAGGTGAGGGCGTTCGGCACGTCGAGCACATATCCTTCGCCGACCGGAACCGTCGGCGGGTTGCCGCTCCAGCCCAACTGGAACGGGTAAGCCTGGTAGTCTTCCCCAGTCCAGCGCCGCAGGATGGAGCCCGGTTCCAACGGCAACCCAAAGTCCGGCCCCGGGACCATCTGCTGCGGGATGAGGCTGCTGACCAGCGAACGCCCAGCCGGAATTTCAATGATTGTGGTTCCAGTCCGAACTTCGCCGACGAAGGTCACGGACATGCCGTTGGTATGGGGATTGAAGACGAACGCCGCCGTGCCCGGTTGGAGCGGCAGCTCGGGCTCGCTCCAGCCGTCGAGCTGGTTGCTGACGCGCCAACCGGTGGTGTCGCCGATCAATACCGTCATCCCGGCCGTGCCCTCCTTGAAGGACGAGCCCACGACCTCTTCGCCGTCGAACAGTTGCCGGGCGACGAGCGACCAGCCGGGCTGGAGGTTGAGTTTGACGTAGCCCACCACATTGTCGGAGGTCGCGTCGGGCAGGATGAACCGGACATCCGCGGGGCCGCCCAGGGCGCCGGCGGGGGCGCTCCGTTGCAGGTCCGTGAGCGAGAGCACGGATTCGCCTACAACGGTTATGTGCAAACTCACTCCGACACCGGCAAACAGGAGGGTGCGGTTGAGCAGGCGGAGGAGGGGGGGCGAGAGCCTAGAATAAAGCTTCATCGGGCGTGAGAATTTGGAGTGCGAAAGCAGGAAGCACACCCATAACCGGTGCGTAGCATTCCCTTGGGGCGGGGGGCAACCCGCCATTTGATCGAAAGCGACCGGAAATTGTGCTTTTGGAATGGAACCATGCAGCCGGAGCACGGACGCGCTCCGGCCACGGGTCATGCCGAAGGGCAAGGAACGCCGGCGATCAGCAGTGCGCGGTTAAGCACGGGGCGGAACGGGTTCCGGGAAACGGAGTGCGTTTTCATCGGGCGTGAGGGTTCGCGCGCACCCAAGCAGAAAACGGACTTGTCGGGAATGCGAAGCTTTGCGGGTGGTCCGGCTGGGTGCATCTGGACACCGTGTGCGGGAACCGGCGCCGCCAACGTGCTGCCGGCGTCCCGCCGGCAGAACGCCCTTGAAATTGCGGCTTGCGCTGCAAGGGGTTGTGCGGCCGGCGGGGGCGGGTGTCAGTGGAAGTGTCAGGGTTGGCGGGATGGGAACCATCACTCGCCAGCATTCTGGATAACTCCGCGGCTACCCGCCCGCCACCCGCTCACGCGGAGGGCGCAGACTGGGCCAGAGTGTTCCGGCACCGAGCATGAAAGCACATTACCGCCTGTTCCGCCGCCAAGGGACCTACTACTGCGAAGACACCACGACCGGAAAACAAACGAGCCTCCGCACCAAGGACGAGGCCGCGGCCCTGACCCTGTTGCACGCGCGCAACGAGGCGGCCCGCCAGCCCGGCCTCAACCTGCAACTGGCCCGTGCCTACCTCACGGCCAGTGATCCGCTGATCGCCACGCGCACCTGGCGGCAGGCCATCGACGCCCTGATCGACACCAAACGCGGCGCCACGCGGGAGCGCTGGCACTGGGCGAGCCGGGACCCAGCCTTGGCCCTGCTGTATCCGCGGACGCTGCTGGAGACGCAGCCGGAACACCTGCTGGCCGCCCTGCGGGCCGGGCCGGTGAGCACCAACATCCAGTTGCGCCGCCTGCACAACTTCTGCCTCGACATGGGCTGGCTGCCGTGGCCGCTGCTGCACAAACGGCAGTGGCCGGCGATTGAGTTCAAGGAGAAGCGGGCCATCACGGCCGAAGAGCACCAAGGGATTGTGGCGAAGGAACGGAACCCCGAGGTGCGCGACTATTACGAACTGCTGTGGCATCTGGGCGGTTCGCAGTCCGACATGGCGAACCTGACGGCGGAACACATCGACTGGCCGGAGCGGGTGCTCCACTACGCGCGGCAGAAGACCGGTTCGGTGGCCCGGCTGCATTTCGGGGAACAGGCGGCGGCCCTGCTGGCGCGGTTGCCGCGGTCGGGGAAGCTGTTTCCGGCACTGGCCGGCGCGCCGGAACGCCAGCGGGCCGAACATTTCCGGCGGCTCTGTGGGCGGCTGGGGATCACCGGCATCACGCTCCACAGCTACCGCTACGCGTGGGCCGAACGCGCGAAGTGCGCCGGCTATCCGGAGCGGTTCGCGCAAGAGGCGCTTGGGCACAACAGCAAGGCCGTGCATCGCGCCTACGCCAAGCGGGCGTTGATGAAAATCCCGTCCCTGGAGGAGTACGAGAAGCGGGCAGAGAACGCCGCCGCCTCAGTTTAGAGCGGCCTGCTCGGGCGAGGTCTCAACCGGGGCAAGGCATCCTCGTGGTGCTTTGCCCCGCTGCTTGTCGTTCGAGTCCCTGACGTGCTTTTCCACGAGGCGAATCGCCTTGTCGAGCCAGTCCGGGTCGCGGCTCAGGCGTTCCAGTTCGCACGTCGCAAACCATTTCCTCGCGTTCTGCGTCGGTCTG
>JAYUSF010000315.1:0-10798 GCA_043755815.1 Verrucomicrobiota bacterium | reverse complement strand
GTGGACCTGGCGGCGCAGGTGGACCTCGAGGCGTTCAACTTCGCGGCGAACGCCTACACCAACTCCTTCACCTACTCCGGCGTGAAGCTGGACCGGCTCATCAACACGCACAGCCGGGTGCGGACGGCGAACTTCCCCACGGGCAACCTCGTGGCGGCGGGCGCGAACCCCAAGCTCCTCGACATCCTCACCGACGTGAAGCAATACTGCGCGGCGTGGGGCACCGGCGCGTTCCGCGACGGCGACCTGATGCCGACCGGGCGCATCCTCATCCCGTCGGGCGACACCAAGAAGATCTGGGGCCTGTCCGACTACAACAGCGTCTCGGCCGCGAAGAGCAAGCTGGGCGAGCAGGTGCAGAGCGAGGGCTGGACCTCGTTCCACTTCCTGGGCACCGACTGGGTGCTCGTGCCGGACAACACGCTGGCGAGCGGCACGCTCTACGTGCAGCTCAACAAGCCGATCGGCACGCTGTTCCTCAAGTCGAGCTTCGACAAGGAAGTCGTGAAGCTCGAGGACGAGGCCGACGAGCTCGGCGGCGACCGCGAGTCCCGCTACCTCAAGAAACCCATCGCGTTTGCGCTGCCGGCCGACCGCCTCGCGAACGGCTACAAGGTGACCTACTCCTTCAGCTGACCCTAACCCTCCATTGACCGCGGCCGGGCGGACCGGCCCTCCGGCGAGCCCGGCCGCGGTCTTTTCAACTTTCCCAATCCCAGCCCCTTCCTACCATGGCCAAGCACGCCCCCCCCACCCTCGCCACCGGCAACTTCCCCATCATGGGTGAGCCGCTGTTCGGCGCCGAAATGGAGTCCTGGATCTCGCCGAAACAGCCGGCCGAGATCGGGCTCTTCACCATCTCCGGCGCGAGCGCCGGGGCCTTCGAGGCGGACACCATCGGCGCGGCGCAGCTGCTGGCCGTGCCGCAGTCGCTGATCGTCGTCGTGGACGAGGCGATCGTGGACGCCGGTGCGAACATCGTGCTGACGGTGGCGGGCGTCGCGGAAGACGCCAGCAACATCACCGGCACGGCCACGCTCACCACGCCGGCCTACCTGCAGAACCAGACCAAGAGCTTCGCCCGCGGCTTCGCCGTGGACGTCGTCGTCACCGCCGACAAGAAGTTCCGGTCGATCAACAACGGCGGCATCACCGTGGTGTGCAACGCGCTGGCGACGAACGCCCGGATCCGGGTCTTCGGCCTGCCGGAGATCACCGACTTCGAGCGCGTGGGCTGCACGGGTTCCGGCAGCTTCCAGCCCCGGGTGCGCCAGGATGCGCCGGTGCGCTGCGGTTCCAACCCGTCGGCCTTCGTGAAGGAAGGCGACCTGCGCGAGGGCAACCTCCGCATCGAGGCGAAATACTTCAACTACGGCGCCGGCCTCGCGCGTTACGCGGGCCAGCGGTGCATGGTGCTGCTCAAGGAGATGCGGACCGGGGCGAAGATCCCGACCTGCTACCACTTCGTGACGCAGTTCGTGCCCAGCGGCGAGATCACGGTGCCGGAAGGCTCCGAGCCCTGCATGAACACGGCCGAGGGCCGGTTCCAGCACAACATGAGCTTCCTGGCGCCGACGGCCGTGGTCGCCGTGCTGTTCGGCCTGAGCGGCAGCTTCGGCCAGCTCTTCTCCAGCTTCGGCGCGCTGACCTACGCCTGATCGGCGCGGTTGCACCGGGCCGGCGGCGGATTCTGCCGCCGGCCCGTTTCCCTGACGGTGTGTTTCGGTCCCCAACTCCCAATCCCTTTCCGCCATGCCCGGCCGCATCTTCGAGCTTCCCGTCCATCCCGGACCCTTTCCGTGGACCCACACCGTGCCCTCCGACTCGGAGGCCAACGGCTCGTTCGGGTTCACCCACCGGTCCCTGGCCGAAAACTACACGGGCGACAGCCGGGTCCTGCCCACGGTCACGGCCCTGACCGGCGGCGGTTCGGCGCTGGACGGCGTGGTGACGGCCGGCGGGGCGGTGACGACCCTGGCGGTGCGCGAAGTGCTGCTGGGGCGGCAGTCGCTGCGCTACCAGCTCGTCAACGGGAGCGACGCGGAGTCGGTGCCGGAAGTGATCCGGCCGAATGACTGGCACGGGAGCACCAACACCCGGGTGTGGCGCCTGTTGGTGTCGGCCAACCGGCTGCAGCTTTCGGGTCAGCCGGGCGTGAGCTGCACGAACCTGACCTCGACGCTGACGGGCCTGACGCTGGGCACGGAGGAGTTCACCGGCTGGGTCCGCCTGCTGGCCGTGCCGGGGGCCAACCTCACGCAGCTCATCTGCCTCAAGAACCCCGCGGACAACAACAATCTCATCCATCTGGGCCTGGCGAGCGGGGCGCTGACGCTGAAGCGCGCCGACGGTTCCGGGGCGCTGAGCACGCTGGCGACGGTGGCCGACTTTGCGACCCGGTTCCAGGACAGCGTGGTGGACCTCGTCCTGGTGCGCCGGCGCACGGCCGACGTGAACACGCACGAGCTGGTGGTCTATGCCAACGGGGAAGAGCTGGTGCTCGTGTCGCTGGCGGCCGGACTCACGGTCGCCTCCGAAACCTTCCGGGTGGTCACCGTGAGCGGCACGTCCGCCCGGGCGCCCCTGTATCGGTCGGTGCTCTTCAACCGCGCCCTGGCCGCCGGGGAAATCTACCGGCTCAGCCAGCATGGCGTGGAGGTGGCGGACCGCTGGGGCCGCACCGCCGTGGGGTATCAGGCCGACTGGTCGGCCGGGGTGGACTCGTGGACCGTCATCGGCGGCGGCACGCTGGCGGGCAACATTGACGGGGTGGGGATTCCCTCGACCGACAATGCGCTGCGCTACACGGTGCCCGCCTCCCCTGTTTCGAGCCAGCGGTTGGGGCGGGTCCTGAGCCTGACCCCCTCGCTGGGCTACCGCCGCATGCGGGTGACGGGCAAGGTCTGGCTGCCCACGAGCAACACCGGGGCCGATCAGGTGATGGTGACCCTTTCCGTCGGGACCACCTTCGTGATTGCCGGCCGCACGGCCGGCTGGGTGGATTTCCGGGTCGAGGGCGTCGGCGTGGCCACCAGCCCGACCCTTCAGATTGAAATGAACTTTGCCGGCGGCTCGGGCACGCAGGTGGCCGGGGACCTGCTTTACCTCGCCGAAGTCAAGGTGCAGGAAGTGGGGGCGGTGCTGGACCTGGACTGCACGGTGGGGGCGGGCACGCACCTGCCGGACGTGGGCGCCAACGGCTTCAACGGGACGCTGTCGTCCGCCAACCTGGATCACCTGCGGCCCCGGCCCTACGGGACGCAGTCCGTCAACCTCAGCCTGGCGCACGGCGACGTGTCGGCCTCCGCCGGGGTGACCAAGCTGCTGGACCTGCCCCCCAACGCCGCGCTGCTCAAGGTGGAGATCGAGCGGGCGGTGGCGCTGGACAGCGGGATCACGGTGGCGATCGGCACCTCCGGCGACGACGACCGCTACGTGGCCGCCACGGCGGCGGACACGGTGGGCAGCGCCGTGGCCAACAGCCTGATCCAGACCGTGGAAAGCGCCACGGCCTTCACCTCGATCTATGTGCGCAAGAGCGGTTCCACCACGGTGGGCAGCCTGCGCTTCCGCGTGGTCTATGAACTGCGCGGCAACCCCAGCCCCCTGGAGTAACACCCCATGAAGGAAGTTGTCCTCACCACCACGTTCCCCCACCGCAACCGGCTCGCCTACGGCGTGCGCCGGGACGGCCGCTGGCTCCACGAGGGGATCGGCCTCGACTACGCCGACGCCGCGCTGGAGCCGGGCCAGGCCGCCGCGCTGGAAGCGGGCCGGGCCCTGATGCAGGCCCTGGCCGAGGACCACGCCGGCGACCTGCCGGTGGGGCAGTCCGTCCGGCTGGAAACCACGCAGCCCGGCACCAACGGGATCGAATACTCGATCACGGAGGGGGCGGCGGTGCTCCGGCACGGCGTGGCGTTCACCTTCAATCCGGCCACCCTGTCCGGCGGCGACGTGGCCCTGCTGCTGGCCGCCCGGGCGGTGCTGCAGGGGCTGGCCGAAACCGAGGCGCAGGCCCAGGGCCTGATCTAAACCCCATGGCCACCCCGCTGACCCACTTCCTCAAGGGGCTGAAGGTGGCGCTGGGCGACCGCTTTGGCGCGGCCAAGTCCGACGCGGACCTGGTGGACGCCCTCGTCCACGTGCTGCGCTGCGGCCGGGTGCCGGGCTACGCGGTCACGCCGGGGCTGGACCGGGTCACGCCGGACCTGACGGCCCCGCTGCCCTACGTGCAGCTGATCTACGGGGCGACGCTGGCGGTGGCGCTGCCCGACGCGGCGGCGAACGGCTTTGACACGCGCGCCTACAAGGAGCGGCTGGGCGACGCCTGGCCGTTCATCCACGCGGCGCACCGGCTGCTGCGCGAGGCGGAGGACGGGGCGGCGGCCGACCCGGGCTGGCAGACCGTGGAGGGGCTCATGGCCGGGACCGACGCGCTCGGCGACGTCTTCGCCGCGCAGGCGCCGCTCACCGTCACCGGTTCCTTCCCCGGAATCAACCTGAGCGCCACCGGCCTGAACCTGGCCTGAACGGGAGGGGAGGGGAAGCAATCAGTATTCAGTGGGTCAGTATTCAGTATTCAGTAATCAGTGGTCAGTGAGTCAGTGGCCGGTGAGTCAGTGGCCGGTGGGTTAAATTCCGACCCGGACGCCGGGCCATTTTCCGCTTGAAGTAATATATCCTCAGACATACCGTTCCCCCGTGAGCACCACCAACACCACCGCGGTCGCGCTGTCGGAGGCGGTGGTGTCGCTGTATCCGGCGCTAGCCAGCGGGCAGGCGGACTACGCGGCGCCGGTCTGGCTGGGGGCCACGGCGCAGGGCGGCGGCTGGGAGAACACCTTCGGCGTGCGGTCCCGGTTTCCCACCGGCGCCCGGGCACCGAAGGGCGTGAGCGGCGCCCAGTCCCTGAAGCTGCGGTTTGACCGCGTCTGGGTGCGGTCCTCGGTCGCCGGCCAGTTTGACTGGCAGCCCGGCCGCGGCCGCCACGTGCTCGAGGTGACCTGGCGGGACGCGGGCTCCGGGCTGTGGTCGCGCAGCCGGTTCCACGGGGTCACCATGGAGGGCGGATCCTGGTCGGCCGACGGGCTGTATTCCTTCGGCACCGGGCAGAGCTTCACGGCCACGCGGATCGAGGCGCTGGCCGGAACCGGCCTGCTGCCGGAGCAGGTCAACCTGATCTCGGTGGTGAGCCTGGTCACCGACACGGCCCGCGAGGTGTTCCGCTACGACGCCGGGACGGGGGTGTATTCCGAGGTGCATCCGGGCCTGGCGGCGACGCTGGGGATCACCCTGTCGGCCGCGGTCATGGATCTGGACGGCGAGGTCTGGCTGGACACCGACGGCGGCCTGAGACTGAACCGGGGCATCACCGTGGGCGGACCGCTGCCGGAGCGGCGGATCGACTGGCGCCGGGGCGACCGGTGGCTGGGTTCGCTCGGCTGGCGGGGGCTTTACGTGCCGGCCAGCCTGCAGGTGGCGGGACCGCTCAGCCTGCCGGCCGACGGCGTGGCGTTTTCCAACGGCACCGTGCGGGCCACGCTGCGACCCGGGGAGGGTCTGCGTCACACCGGAGTCGTCCTGCTCTGACCCATTTTTCAACCATGAGCCGCCCCCTGCGCCAGTCCGACGAAACCACGGCCAATTCCGGAGACTATCCGCCCCTGGTGGGCGGGCGGGGCCGGCGCTCGGTGGCCACCCTGAAGGAGATCAAGGCCGGGATCCAGTGGGCACTGGAGCAGCGCGGCCTCGTGCGCCCCCGCTGGCGCAGCGCCACCGACCAACTGCCCCGCCACCCATGAGAGCATCTTCGATCCAATCCGGCCCCCGGTTTTTCCGGTGGCTGATCCTGCTGATCGCCGTGGTCTTCGCGGCCTGCCTGTTGTCCAATGGCTGCCATGCGGCCGACCTGGTCACCTCGTGGTATGGGGAGGATCACCGGGGCCGGCCGATGGCGAACGGGCGTCCCTTCAATCCCGACCGGCCGACGTGTGCGAGCTGGTTCCATCCGCTGGGCACGCGCCTCGAGGTGCGGCACGCGCGGCGGCGGGTGGTGGTGACCGTGACCGACCGCGGTCCCGCGCGCCGGCTGCTGCGCACCCTCCAGCTGGACCTCAGCCGGGCGGCGTTCGCCGCCTTGGGGAACACCGACCTGGGGTTGCTGGCCGTCACCGTCACCCCCATTTCCGCAGGAGGTGCGCGGTGAGCGCCGTCGCCGCCGCCAAACGCCTGGCCGCCCGGATCCGCCGGGAAGGCACGCTCATCTCGGTCGCCTGGACGGAGACGGTGGGCGGCACCGTGCGGGCCGACACCAAGGCGCGCGTGGGCGGGACCACGCTGGCCCGGAGCCTGGACTTTTTCGCCCTGCACCACACCTCGGAGGCGGACGTGCGGGCGCGCACGTTTGCGCAGGTGGAGGCGGGGGAACGCTTCGTGGACTTCGTGCCCGGCACGCTGGACGCGCTGCAGTTTCCGGCGGCCGGCACGCAGGTGGACAACGTGGTGTTCACGATTGCGGGCGAACGCTGGACGCAGAGCCGGCTGGGGCAGGGCCTCAGCCCCTACCACGACGCGCAGCACGCGGGCGTGACGATCGCCAGCACCGTGCGGCTCAGCCGCCAGCAATGACCCCATTTTTTACCATGGCCAAAACACCCAAAGTCAACGCCCCGGTGGCCGACCCCGAACCCGCCCCAGCCGGCGCTCCGGTTCCGCCCCCCGAACCCGCCCCACCCACCCCGGTCGTCCCCCGCGACCCGCCCGGCCCGCCGCCCGCCTCCTTTGCGGAGCTGGTGCAGACCACGGCGGGGCTGGACACCAAGACGTATCGGCTCGCCCGCGCCGGCGATTCGCGGGAGCTGGCCGAACGGGTCCTGCTCCTGGAGCTGGCCCCGGCAGAACTGAAGGCGCAGGCCACGGTCTGGCTGCGCGACTACGCGCCGGCCCCGCAGGGCTGAGGAATTTGCAGGGGCACCATCCGGAGTGTGCCCGGGGTTTGTTTGTCCCCGAAAGTGGCGGGCTGAGTCTGCCTTTACAAGCCGCGCGACCGCCGCGGCCAGCCACGGAACCACGGACGCGGTCACCTTTCAGGCGGAAGCAGGGAAGAGGGAAGACGCGGAAAGGGAAGAGGGAAGAGGGAAGAGGGAAGATGATCTCCTCGAACATCAGCGCGGTGCTGCAGCGGCTCACGGTGGTGGAGCAGCGGCTGCCGGAGTTCACGGCCAGGCACCTGGCCGCGATCCCGCGCGACCGGTTCCGGGCGGTGGCGGCGGCGGCCCTGGCGGCGGTCAGCCGCACGGCGGAGGAGCGCGACCAGGCCGCCTTCATCCTGCAGTCGGTCCTGGTCTATGCGCCGCGGGGCAACCGCTTTGCGGTCGGGGCCAGTTTCCCGGACTCCCCCTGGCAGCAGGCGCAGCGGGCGGGGCGGGAGCTGAACCGGATCTTCTACAAGCACGGCCGGCCGGCCATGGGCAGCGTGGTGGGCGAAACGCAGGTGCAGCGCCGCGTGCGTTACGCCGGCGGGTCCGACGCGGTGGTGCGCCTGCAGCGCGAGCTGGCCTTTGCCCGCGACCTGGTGCAGGCGTTCATCGACGCGCCGGTCACGCCCGACCCGGAGGATCCGGAGTCGGGCAAGCTGCTGGACGACGAGGACCGGGAGCTGCTGGCGCGGCCGGACCCGTTTGGCCGGGAGGCCAACGCCCTGATCGGCAAGCTGATGATCCTGCTCGGCTTCTATCCGGCCTACCGCATCAACCTGGAGGGCGACGTCAAGGGCGTGTCGCCGAACTTCCGGGCGGCCGCCGCGTCCATCACGGGCCGGCTCCGCAAGTTTGCGCTGGCCCACTATGGCGGGACGGAGCGCGACCCCTTCCTCTCCTCCGGCCGCCTGGCCGACCTGGCCGCCGTGGTGCTCGCCGCGTGGCGGGACCTGGTGCTCAGCGAGTGGCGGCCGGCCACCGCCCGGGCGCTCGCGGACTGCGGGTGGGGGCGGGCCTGAGGAATTACGAAGGACGAATTACGAATTACGAAGGAAGCCGTGAACCCCAGCCCAATGAAGACCCCATCCCACCCCGCCGATCCCGCGCTCCCGCTGTGGGTCCTGACGGTCCTCTGCCTGCTGCTGTTTCTCCTGGCCGGCTGCAAGCCGGAGGGGCCGCCGGCGGACGAGCTGCCGAGCGACCGCCAGGCCCGGGAAGCCAAGGAGCGGGAAGTCAAGGCCCGGCGGCTGGGCACCAACGTGGTGGAGTTCGACGCGGTCCGCCGGGCGCTCGCCGGGGCGGGCGTGCGGGAGGTGCTCTACGTGCGGGCGGACGACTACTACGTGACGCCGGACCGGCGCTGGATCGGCGAGGATCTGACGGCCCGGCTGCGGACCGAGTTCTACACGCTGGGGCTGCTGTCCCCGGTGGGCTCGGCCTATGCCGGTCGGTTCGACTGCGACGACTTTGCGGACGGGGCGGCCTTCCTGGCGCAGGCCGAGGCGCGCGCCCGGCTGCCGATCCGGGCGGGCGTGGTCTTCGGCGTGATCTACTACGACCGCGACGGGCCGGAAGGCCGGCACGCGATCAACTTCAGCCTGACGCGGGATGCGGGGCTGATCTTCTACGAACCCCAGCGGCTCACCGAGGTGACGCTCTCGGCCACGGAGCTGAAGAGCGTGGACTTCTGGCGCTTCTGAACCCCCGTGGGAAATGAATCAGGAAGGCAGGAAAACAGGAACGAAAATGAACAGCGAAGGCGCGAAGAGGCGAAGGGTAATCCGGAGACTGAAGCAACTGTGGGGCCGCTCGCTGGTTGCCCAAAGTGACCGCGACATGAACCGCTGCTATCGCCGGCTCCAATCTTCGCGCCTTTGCGCCTTCGCTGTTCACCCAAGTCCCTTCCTGCTTTCCTGCCTTCTGATTCTCCCTGCTCCATGACCCCTAGGGAAATGAATCTGGAAGGCAGGAAAACAGGAACTGAACCCTGATTGCTGATTACTGATTACTGAACACTGAATACTGACTCACTGAATACTGACTCACTGAATACTGACCCCTGTTATGCCCACTCCCCTGACTTCTCCCCGGCCCACCTCGCTCGATGCCGAGCGGGCGGTCAAGACGCTGCTGGCCGAATGGCTGGCGCAATGGTTCGACGGCACCGCCAAGGCGCTCGGCGAGGAGGCGGCCGTGCCCTGGCCGGCGCTGCCCGCGGACCGGATCGTGTTCGACGCCGGGCCGCAGCCGGACGGCGGCGCGCTGAGCGTGCGCCTGCTGCTGGTGGAGCAGCGGAACCGGGCGGGCAAGCGGGGCGGGATGGCCGGGCAGACCGGCGGCGACCTGCATTTTGCCGACTACCTCTGTCACTGCTGGGTCACGGCCGACACCGCCACCGGCCCGGCCAGCGCCGGGGAAACCGTGGCCACCGCGGCCAACCTGCTGCGGGCGCTCGCCGAGAACGGCGACTCGCGGGCGCAGCTGGAGCTGTGCGGCCTGAAGGTGACCGGGGTGCGGAACGTCGGGGCGCTCCAGCAGGAGGCGGGCGGGCCGCTGCACCTGGTCAGCCTCCAGCTGCAGGCGATCTACCGCAGCAAGTTTGCGGACTCGTGAAGGCGGGAACCGGTGAAACAGCGAAGGCGCGAAGGCGCGAAGGCCGGAACATTTAATCAGGAAGGCAGGAAAGCAGGAACTGACCCACTGAATACTGAACACTGAATACTGACCCCTCGTTCTCCCCTCCCTGATTTTCGCTGGACAGTATATCCTGAGACATATAAATCTAACCGCAGCGACACCATGAAAGACTCCCCGACTGACGACTCCAAGCCCGCCCCGACCGTGATCGAGGCGGATTTCCACAGCCTTTCCGCCGCCTGTTCGGAGACGTTCCCCGTGCTGCTGGCGGTGGGCGGCGAGCTGGTGCCGGACGAGCGGCGCGGCCACCGGCGCGAGGGGGCCAAGCTCATGCGGGTGCAGGTGCGCCGGCTGACCGCCGAGGAGTCGGGCTACGTGGCCGAGCTGCTGGAGCTGGCCGTGCCGCAGCGGGTCAAGGATCCGCAGACGGGGGAGGACCGCTACGACGTGCTGGACGCCGAGTTCAAGAAGCGGCAGCGCGAGCTGCAGTGGCTGGCCCGCGCGTGGATCCTCATCCGCTGCGTGCCCCTGCTCAAGGAGGGCTGGGACGCCCACCGCCAGAGCCAGTCCGAGCCGGGCAGCGAGCTGACGCTGGGGCCGCTGGAGAAGCGGCGGCCGGCGATCAATGCCGCCGGGCGCTGGCTGGCCGCCAAGCTGCCGGAGGACGTGCTGGAACGGCTGCGGGCCGCGGCCGAAAGCGACTCGGTGGACGAGGAGGCCCTCGAAGGTTTTTTTTCGAGCGGGAGCTGACCCCGAAGCTCCGCAAGTGGCTCCGCCGGGAGGGGGAGAAAGCCCGCCCCCCGGATGAACTCGAACCCGCGTCGCGCCAGTTCTACGACCACGAGGCGGCGTTTCAATGGCACGTCCCGCTGCCGGCCTGGCGGCGGCTGGAGCCGGTGCAGCGGGCCCAGATGCGGTCCCACCTGCGGGTGCGGGCGCTGCGCGAGAAGCATGAGTTTGAGACCGGCCGCAAGGACGGCGGGGGCGGGAACGGCGGCGGCCCGGCCGACGTGGGGGCGGACCTGATGAAGGCCATGGGCGGCCTGAGAAAATTCTGAACACATGAGCACCAACCGAACCTTGGACCAGGTGGCCCGTGGCCTGACCGCCCGGGCCGTCAGTGAAATGTTGGCCCGCCACGGCATGGCGGCCCCCGCCCCGCCGCCCCTGCGGCGGCCGGC
>JAYUSF010000314.1:0-10800 GCA_043755815.1 Verrucomicrobiota bacterium | reverse complement strand
CAACGCCCATCATCGGGTCAGGACCAGCCTCAAGGCGAAGGGTGTGCTCACCGGCGTCGAGGTGGTAGGCGCCGGACCACTCGAACGGCAGCTCTTTTTCGAGGAAATCGCCGTCCAGCGTCAGCTTATGGTCGAGGTCGAACGCGTGGATGTTGATCACCTGATCCACCGCCAGGTCGGCGCGGGTCGTGCGGAACACCTGCGCCACCGCATTGATGTGATGGATGCGGTGTTCGAGCTCGGTCAGCGAACCGGCGTCCACGAGGTCGCACTTGTTCAGCAGGATGCGGTCAGCAAAGGCGATCTGCTCCTTGGCTTCCGGTGCGTCGTCGAGGTGCAGGGAAATGTGCTTGGCGTCGACCAGCGTGACGATGCCATCGAGGCGGAACGACTCCTTCATCTCCTCATCGCTGAAAAACGTCTGCGCCACCGGACCCGGATCGGCGAGGCCGGTGGTCTCGACCAGGATGTAGTCGAACTTGTCCCGGCGCTTGAGGAGCTGGCCGAGGATGCGGATAAGGTCGCCGCGGACGGTGCAGCAGATGCACCCGTTGTTCATCTCGAAGATCTCCTCGTCGGCCTGGATGACGAGCTCGTTGTCGATGCCAATCTCGCCGAACTCGTTTTCGATGACGGCAATGCGCTTCCCATGTTTCTCGGTCAGGATGCGGTTGAGCAACGTGGTCTTCCCCGCCCCGAGAAACCCGGTGAGCACGGTGACAGGAATGCGCGTATCAGCAGCGGCAACGGCCATAAGTCGGGAAGGAATAGGCGACGACCGCCCGCGAGGCAACCTTGGGCGAGGCGGGAAACATTCCATGGACGCCGAATCGCCCGGCGTTCCGTCCGCGCTATTCCGCCTTTGCTCCCAACCGGCTGCCGTCCGGCGGCTGAATCGAACGCAGCCGTTCGCGGAGCATGTCGGCCCGGAGCGCGTCGCGCTGTTCCGCGTCCAGCTTGTCGGGCACGCGCAGTTGCAGGTGCGCCGGTTGGCTGAGCAGGAAGAGTTCGTCCACCAGGGCGCGCGGCAGGTTGCCAAAGACATTAAGGTCCACGCCGAGCCGGAGCAGGCTCAGCAGGTTCATGGTCTCCTTGGACGAGATGCTGTGGGCGTTGGCCAGGATGCCGTAGGCGCGGCCCACGTGGTTGAGCAGCACCTTGGGCTTCTTCTCGATCTGGGAGAGGCGGGCGGTCTCCTCATGTTCGATGATCTGGAGCAGCACCTTGTTGAGCCGTTCGACGATCTCACTCTCGGCTTCACCCAGCGTCTGCTGGTTGGACACCTGGAAGATGTTGCCCAACGCCTCGGTGCCCTCGCCATAGAGGCCCCGCACGGCGAGGCCGAGCTTGTTCACCGCCTGGATGATCTGGTTGATCTGCTCCGCGAGGACGAGGCCGGGCAGGTGCAGCATGGCACTGACGCGGATACCCGTGCCGAGGTTGGTCGGGCAGGCGGTGAGGAAGCCGTATTGCTGGCTGAACGCGAATTCGACCCGTTCCTGCAACGCCGTGTCGAGGGCGTCGAGCGCGAGCCAGGCCTGCTTGAGCTGGAGGCCCGGCCGGAGCGCCTGCATGCGGAGGTGGTCCTCTTCGTTGACCATCACCGAAAAGCTTTCCTCGGCGTTCAGGACCAGGCCGCTGCCGGCGCCCTTGGCGGCGTGCTCGCGGCTGATCAGGTGCCGCTCCACCAGCAACTGCTTGTCCTGCGCGGAGAACTTCTCCATGGCCTCGGCCAGCGGCTTCGGCCCCATCGGCGGCACCCCGGCCAAGGCGGGCAGGAGGGTTTCCAGTGACTTGAGGCGGTCGGCCTTTTTGGCGTGGCCGGGAAACGGAACCCCCTTGAGGTTGCGGGCGAGCCGGACCCGGGACGACAGGACGATCTTGTCGTGCGGGCCGGAGCGTTTGCAGGCTTCGCCGGGCGAGCTGAGGAAATCGAGGACGTTCATAGGCAATTCAATGGGGGCGGTGCCGTCAGGCCTCCTGGGTGGCCTTCTTCGCCTGTTTGATCTCGTCGCGCAGGCCGGCAGCGGTTTCGAAATCCTCCTTCGCCACGGCGGCCTTCAGCGCCGTTTCGAGTTTGGCAAGCCGGGCCTCGTGACTCACGGTGCGCCGCACTGCCGGCGGCACTTTGCCCTTGTGCTGCGTGCCCTTGTGCATGCCCTTGAGCAGGGCATCCAGGCCGTCGGCGAAGACGTCGTAGCACTCGGAGCAGCCCAGACGCCCGGTCTTCTTGAAGTCGGCCTGGGTGAAGCCGCAGTTGCGGCAGACGACCTCGGCGCCGGTCGCGGTGGTCGCCTCCTCCATCTTTTGCGACGCCCCCAGCCCGAGCAGCAGGTCCGCCAGCGAGAACCCGGTGGGATCGTTCACACCCTTCTCCTTCGCGCACACTTCACAGAGGTCCACCTTCTTGACCTGATTCTCGATGATCTGGGTCAAGTGGACCGTGGCCGGGGACTTTTTGCAGACTTGGCATTGCATACTGAAGCAGTCCCAAGGTCCGCACCGTTCACCCCCAAGTCAAGGTGGGCCGGCATCGGAAGGCCGTCAGCGGGCCAGCGCCACGAGATACCGCTCGAGCCGTTCCGCTTCCCGGCGATGGCGCTTCTCCTTGTGGATCAGGTGCAGGTTGGCGATGAGGCGCTGGAGGATGCGGCGCGGGGTGATCGGGGCGAGGTGCCGCTCGTCGTAATCCACGGCGAGGTTCACCAGCCGCTTCTTGCAGTCGATCCGGCTGAGCAGTTGGCCGCCGTGAAACGCGTCGATGTAGAACTCGTCGGTCGGGGTCTGGTAACGGGTGAGGAAATGTCCCGGCATCCCGATGCCGACGATCGGCAAGCCCACCCGGCGGGCGATGAACATGTAAAGCAGGCTGAGGGAAATCGGGATGCCGAGGCGCCGGTCCATCACTTGGTTCAGGAAGCTGTTGGCCGGATTGTAATAGTCGTCCTCGTTGCCCCTGAAGCCGAGCTGCCCAAACAGGACCTCGTTGATGGCCGACAAGGCCGTCTCCCCGGAAGCGGCCCGTTTCAGGCGCTCCCGGATTTCCCCCGCCCAATCGTCCAACTGGGCGCGGAAGGCGATCACGTTGGTCTCGGGATGGGTCGTCAGCGTGAACAGCCACACGGCGTCCTCCAGGTCAAAATGTTCGCCGTGCGTCAGGATGTAGGCCGCAAATTCGGTGTCGAACCGGCCGGCATCATGGTCATGCAGCGCTTCGCGGATGCGCCGGCGCACGTCGGGATCGGCGTGAACTTTATGGCGGCGCAGGAAACTGATCCCGGCGCCTCCGGCATCCTCAATGTTACGCCGGGCAAGCTGCGAAACCGCCGGGTCTTCGTCTCCCAGCAACGTCAGCAGGGCCCGAAGTTGGGCTTCGGTGAGCCTGCTACCGCTGGTGGGTCCGGGCACATCCACGGGCGAACGCTAACATGGCCGGCAAGCCGAGGGGAAACGGAATGACTCATCGAGGAAGGACCGATTCAGCAACGCTCAAGGCACCCGCAGCCTCCGATCCGCCTTGCGTCAACGGTCATTGAGGAATTGGTCATTCCCTTTGCCCGGCCATTGCCGCCACCCGCTTCCCCGCCTAGCGTTCGCCGTCGCCTGCGCGCGGCATGGCATGAAAAAGAAGCTGTTTTACGCCGGACTCCTCTCCCTGCTGACCGCCTATGTCTTCACGGGTGCCCAGATTTACCGGGCCGGCGCCGCGGAGGCCAAGGATGACCCCTACCAGCAACTGGAACTCTTTTCCCGCGTGCTCGAACGCGTCCGGCGCGACTACGTGGACGGCGACAAGGTCACCTACAGCAACCTGATTTCGGCCGCCCTCAAGGGCATGCTCGACTCCCTTGATCCGCACAGCGAGTTCATGGCGCCCGTCAAATACAACGAGCTCAAGGAGGACACCCAGGGAAGCTTCAGCGGCGTGGGCCTGCAGGTCGGCGTGCGCGACGGCACGCTGACGGTCGTCGCCCCGATGGAAGACACCCCCGCCTTCAAGGCCGGCATCCTCGCCGGCGACCAGATCCTGAAGATCGATGGCCAGTCCACCGAGCGGTTCACGATGAATGATGCGGTCAGCAAACTGCGCGGCGAGTCCGGCTCCAAGGTCACGATCACTCTCCAACGCCCCGCCAGCGAACCTCGGGACGTCGAACTGATCCGGACCGAAATAAAGCTCTTCACGGCCAAGGACGCGAACAACCAGCGCGAGTTTCCCCTGCCCGACAACAAGATCGGTTACGTGCGCCTGACCCAGTTCGCCGAATCCACCGCCGACGAACTCGAGACCGCCCTCCAGAAGCTGGAGCAGCAGGGCCTGGAGGGACTCGTGCTCGACCTGCGCGGCAATCCGGGCGGGCTGCTTGACCAGGCCGTTTCAGTCAGTGAAAAATTCGTGAAGGCGGGCCAGCCCATCGTCTCCACCGAAGGCCGCACGCCCGGCGGCGACCTCCAGCGCCGTTCCTCCCGTTCGGGCAAGAAGCGGCTCACGCTGCCCATCGCGATCCTCGTGAACGGCGGAAGCGCCAGCGCCGCGGAAATCGTCACGGGCGCCCTGCAGGATTTGAAACGGGCGATGGTCATCGGCGAAACCACCTTCGGCAAAGGCTCCGTCCAGAGCATCCTGCCCCTGCCCGAAGGCGCCGCCCTGCGGCTCACCACGGCGAAGTATTACACGCCCAGTCACAAGGTCATTCACGAGCACGGGATCAAGCCTGACATCATCGTGCCGCTGGGCGACGACGAGGAGGCCGCCATCCAGTTGGGCCGGCAGCCGGGCGGCGACGCCGCGTTGGAAGACGTGCTGAAGGTATTCCCCGCTGAGCGCCGGGAACGGCTGCGCGAACTGGTTCACAATCAAAGCGACGCCCAGTTGGAACGCGCCGTGGACTTCCTCAAGGGCCAGAATCTCTACGGCAAACGGAAGCCGGCCAAGGCGGACGAGAAGCAGGCGCCGGCCCTCAATTGAGCACGACCATGCGTGAGTTTTGGCAAGGTGTTCGGCGGGTTTGGGGTTGGATTGACGCCTTGGAAGTGGCTATTCCCGCCGCCCTTGCCCTGCTGACATTGGTCATCGGACCACTGGTTTTTGCCGGCTATGCCCTGCACTCGGGTCGTTTCGGAATCGCGGCTGCCGTTGGGCTGCCGTGGATCGGGATTCTGGGCCGCGCCGGATGGGAACTGGGACGCGGCCGGGTCGCCCCGGCGTTGGCCGGACTCGCCATCCTCTGGCTGATCCTGACCGTCGTGCTGGGCTCCTGCTGAACTGCTCGAACGTGCTCCTGGCCCTCGAAACTTCCTGCGACGAAACCAGCGCCGCCGTCATCCGCGACGGCGCGGTGCTGGCCAACGTCGTCGCCTCGCAAATCCGCCTGCACGCCGAATACGGCGGCGTCGTGCCGGAACTCGCCACCCGCGAACACCTGCGCAACCTCCTGCCCATCGTCAGGGAGGCACTGCACCGCGCCAACGCCACGGTGCAGGAAGTCACTGCGGTCGCCGCCACCCGCGGGCCGGGCCTGCCCGCCGCCTTGATGGCCGGCTTCACCGCGGCACAGGCACTGGCCTTCACGCTTGGGCTGCCGCTCTACGGAGTTCATCACCACGAGGCGCATCTCTACTCGCCCTGGATTGGCGGTCAGCAACCCGGGGCGCAGTTCGACCAGTTTGAACCCAACATTTCGCTGATCGTCAGCGGCGGGCACACGATGCTGGTCCATGTGCGGGCCGAACTCGACCACACTGTCATCGGCGCGACGCTGGACGACGCGGCCGGGGAATGTTTCGACAAGGTTTCCAAACTCCTCGGCCTCCCCTACCCCGGCGGACCGCTGCTCGACCGCCTGGCCGCCGGGGGCAACGCCGAGGCCTACGTGTTCCCGCGACCGTTGCTGGCGGATCCATCGTTTGACTTCAGTTTTTCCGGGCTGAAGACCAGCGTCCGCTATTTCTTGGAGAAACGGCCCGGCCTGGCCGATGACCCGCAGACATTGCGCAACCTCTGCGCCAGTGTTCAGGCTGCGATCGTGGAGGTCCTGGCCGCCAAGACGGTCCGGGCCGCCCGGCAGTTTGGGGTGCAGTGCGTCACCGCCAGCGGGGGCGTCAGCTGCAACTCGGGGCTCCGGCACGAACTCGAATCCCGCTGCGCCCGCCGCGGTCTCCGGCTGCGGATCGCCGACCGGACCCTTTGCACGGACAATGCCGCCATGATCGGCATCCTCGCCGAGCGGCAGATCCGGGCCGGCCGGGTCCCGACCCCGTTTGACGGGGAAACCCTCCCCGGCTGGAGCCTCGCCGGCGGTTAGCCCCTCGCACGCACGCCCCGCGATCGGGGATCAGGTGTGCAGTGCGGCGGCGGAAATGCGGTTCGGCCTTTGCCCCGGGCGGCCATGCGGAGCCAGGACATTCCTAGGTTGCAAAGCTGCGGCCTGCCGTTTCGACCTCAAGTTGGAGTCCCGCCAGCCGATGAGCCCTCAGCGAAGCGTGAATCATCGACGGATTTAACCGGGTGACGACGCGTCGACGCCCTTTCAGGAACAACTGCACCTATGCGGACCTCAACCAATCGCTGCTCATGGCGGTGCCCCGGCACGCACGGGTGGTCGCTCGGGGCGGCGATGTTGCCCTGGGCATTGGCCTGTCCGCTCGCCGCCGAGGAGGCGGGACTGGACCACCTGAAACAGTTGAGCCTGCAGGAGCTCCTGGACATCGAGGTCACCTCCGTCTCCCGAAAGGAGCAGCGGCTCAGCGATACCGCGGCCGCAGTCACGGTGATCACCCAGGACGACCTGCGCCGCTCGGGCGCGATCAAGTTTCAGGACGCACTCCGGCTCGTTCCCGGGCTGGAAGTCGGCCGGGTTGACGGCAAGGAGTGGTCCATCAGCGCCCGCGGGTTCAACGACATCTTCGCCAACAAGCTGCTCGTCATGGTGAACGGGCGCAGCATCTACACGCCGCTTTTCTCCGGCGTCTATTGGGATGCCCAGAATTTCCTCGCCGAGGACCTCGACCGCATCGAGGTGATTCGCGGTCCGGGCGGCAGCGTCTGGGGGGCAAACGCGGTCAACGGCGTGATCAACATCATCACCAAGGACGCGCGCGACACCGTCGGCGGGGTGGTCAGCCTGGGCGGCGGCAATCTCGATCCCTTCGTCGGTGAAGTCCGGCAGGGCTGGCAGGTCGGCCCTGAAACCTGGCTCCGGGTCTACGGGAAATACGAGAACCACGAGGACGGCACCTACCAGACCGGCGGAACCGCGCAGACCGACTACGACTACGGTTTGGGCGGCCTGAGGCTTGATTGGCATCCGTCGGACTCCGGCCAGTTCACGGTCGAGGCCGAGGGCTACGGCGGCGCCTATACCAGTGGCAACATCCAGCCGAAGTTCTCCCCGCCCTACTTCGACGCGGTAGACGTCGAAACGCGGATTTGGGGCGGCCACCTGCTTACGCGCTGGTTCAGCGCCCTTAGCAATGGGGCCGAACT
Organism: Verrucomicrobiota bacterium; assembly: GCA_043755815.1. Classification (GTDB taxonomy): domain Bacteria; phylum Verrucomicrobiota; class Verrucomicrobiia; order Limisphaerales; family UBA9464; genus CAIWAH01. The sequence goes on along the minus strand of JAYUSF010000314.1, from coordinate 3,314 downwards.
CTCCGCCCAGGCCTACCTCGACTACACCCATCGGGAGGCGCCGGGATTCAGCGAGGACCGCCACACCGGGGATGTTGACGTCGGCTATCGGATCCCGCTCGGGGAACGCCACGATCTCAACTTGGGCTTGAACTATCGGCGTAGCGAGGCCGCACTGCCGGTTAAGACGCCCCTGCTCATCGTGGGCACCGACGGTGAGATCACCGAACTCGCCAGCGCCTACGCCCAAGACGATTGGAAGCTCATCCCGGACACGCTGACCCTCACACTCGGCACCAAGGTCGAATACAACAGCTACACGGGCACCGAAGTCCAACCGACCGTCCGCCTGCTTTGGAGTCCGAACAGCCTCCACTCCGTCTGGAGTTCGGTGTCCCGCGCCGTCCGCATGCCCTCGCTCGCGGAGGAAACCGGGAGGATCGCGAACCAGGTGCTGCCCCCGGGAGCCGCGCATCCGGCCTTGCCCGCCGTGGTCACACTGTCTGGAAACCCCGCGTTCAAGGCCGAGACCGTGCTCGCCTACGAACTTGGTTACCGCGTTCAGCCGGCGAAGACGCTGAGCTTTGATCTCGCCCTCTTCTTCAACGACTACGAGCGCCTGCGGGGCTTCCAATACGGCGTGCCGTTTGCCGATCTCGCCGCCACCCCGCCCCGTCTGATTGTCCCGGTGATCGGAATCAACGACACGGAGGGCCAGACCTATGGTGCCGAATTGTCGGCCCGCTGGCAGGCGACCGAATGGTGGCAATGGCGCCTTTCCTACACCTATCAGGAGATGGACCTGCAGGGTTCGGAAGCGCGCAGCGCCGGCTACAGCCCCCGCCATCGGGTCATGCTGCATTCCCTGATCAACCTGCCCTGCAACGTCGAACTCGACGCCGTGGTCCGCGCCGTGGACGGCCTGCCCGCCGCAGGAATTTCCGGCTACACCACGCTCGACCTGCACGTGGCCTGGAAACCCCGACCCTACCTGGAACTGTCCCTGATCGGGCGCGACTTGGCCGGCGGTTCCCACGCGGAATTTCCCTCCAGCGCGCTGTTCAAGGGCACCGGTCAACTGGTCACCGAACCGTCCGTCTTCGGCCGCCTCCGGTTGCAGTTCTGACCGACGTGGGCCGCGGCCCGCGCAACGCGCCCTCCCTTCCCAAGCCGCCTACGCCGGCAGATTCTCCAGCGACCCGAGCGTCTGCTTCTCCTTCGCCCGCCAGTCGAGCAGCCGTTGGCGATGCTCGTCGAGCACCTTGGCCGGCACCTTCTCGGTGAAGGCCGGATTCGCCAGCTTCGACTCCACCTTCTCGATCTCGGACCGGATCTTTTCCAGCTCCTTGGTCAGGCGGACGCGTTCAGCACCGTAATCCACCAGGCCGGCGGTCGGCAGGAACAGTTCGCCCAACGCGTTGCCCGCGCTCGGCGTGCCCCTGTCGGGCGTCCACGCGGCCCCGACGACTTCCACCGTCTCGGCGTTCAGCAGTAGCTTGAGCACCTCGATCTCGGCGGCGGCGAGGTCGCCGGCGGGACGCAGCACGAACTTCAGCTTCTTGGCCGGGTCGAGTTTCAAGTCGCGACGCAGGCCGCGGCCAAGGGAAACGAGGTCATACTTCGCCTGCGCCTGCTGGTCGGCCGCGGCGTCGAGGCCGAAGTAGGCCTTCTCGTCGTCGTCGAACGGCTTCGGCCAGCGGGCAAACATGATCGTCTTCCCACCCTGGCCTTCGGGCATGTCGGAACTGAAACCCATGCCGTGCCACAGCTCCTCCGTGATGAACGGCAGGAACGGATGGAACAACCGCAGCAAGTGGCCGAGGACGAAGTCCATGACCGCGAGCTTGTTCGTCGCGAGGCGCTCATCGTAGCCGCCGACGTGAGGAGGCGGATTGGTCGTGGCGTGATCCGCCTCGTTACCTCGGCGGCTACCGGCAAGCGCCGCCTTACTCGCCTCCACATACCAGTCGCAATACTCGCTCCAGAAGAAGCGGTAGAGCCCGGCCGTGGCGTCGCTGAACTTGTAGTCGGCCATGGCCTGCGTGACTTCGCGAATGGCTTGGTCGAGCCGCAGGAGAATCCACTTGTCGTCCGAGGTGAGCAGGGCGGGATCGATCTCCCCGCAGACATCGTCGCCGGCATCGGTAGTGGCACAGGCGCCCTCGCCTGTGTCCGTGCTGCGGGCGCCCCCGCCCGCAGAGTCAACCGGCGAGGACGCCGGTTGGACTGAGGCAGGCGAGGGCGCCTGCCCCACTACTGCCCCAGCCGAGGGCGGCTGGGCCACTTGGCTCTGCATCTGCCGGAAGCGGCATGCGTTCCAGAGCTTGTTGCAGAAGTTGCGGCCGAGTTCGACGGTCTGCTCGTCGAAGAGCACGTCCTGGCCGAGCGGCGCGGCGCGCATCACGCCGAAGCGCAGCGCGTCGGCGCCATACTTGGCGATGAGGTCGAGCGGGTCGGGCGAATTGCCGAGCGACTTCGACATCTTGCGGCCCTGTTTGTCGCGGATGATGCCGGTGAAATAGACGTTCCGGAACGGCAGGTCGCCCATCCACTCGTAGCCGGCCATGATCATGCGGGCGACCCAGAAGAAGATGATGTCCGGCCCGGTGACGAGGTCGGTCGTGGGATAGAACGCCTTCAGCGTCGGGTTCTTCGCGTCGGGGTCCTTGTCGCCGGTCCAACCCATCGTGGCGAACGGCCAGAGCCAGGAACTGAACCACGTGTCGAGGACGTCGGGGTCTTGGGTGAAGCCATTGCGCTCAAAGCATTCGATGAGGACCGGCGAAAGGGTTGCGATAAAGATGTCATATTCGCCCTCTGTTTCAGGAACAACCGGCATCAATGGGTCTTCTTGCGGGTCTAGTTCCTTGCCATCTGAAACCCTGAAAACCCGAACATAAGTTGCTTCATTGGTGTCTTCCCGCGCATGGGCTTCCCAGTTTCCACTAACGAAAGCATCCCAACCCCAAAAGAGAAGTTCCCTGGTCCAATTCTCCTCAGTCAACTTCACTCGTTTCCTCCACACCGGAATCCGATGCCCCCACCAGAGCTGGCGGCTGATGCACCAGTCCTGGATGCCGCCCATCCAGTGGTCATAGACCTTGGCCCAGCGGTCCGGGAAAAACTTCATCTCGCCCGTCGCCACGCACGCCTTCGACGCCTCCACGCTGGGATACTTGAGGAACCATTGTTCGCTCAGGCGCGGTTCGATGGGCACGTCGGCGCGTTCGCTGAAGCCCACGTTGTTCGTGTAGGGCTCGGCCTTGTCCAACGAACCGGCGGCTTCCATCAGTTCCATCGCCTTCTTGCGCGCGACGAAGCGGTCCAGCCCGGCC
>JAYUSF010000313.1:0-34102 GCA_043755815.1 Verrucomicrobiota bacterium | reverse complement strand
CACTGGCAGCCGCGATGAACTCCAATGTCGTCTCGTATGCCTGCTGGGGCCTTCCTGGGAAGGCCGTGGCGCTCGCCTTCGTGCTGTTCGCCGTGGGGCTCCTTTCGGGCGGCGGCACCGGGTGGCGCCGATTGGCCCGGGTGGCCGTGGCCGGATTCTGTGTTGGCCTGACGGTGATTGAGGGGGCGGATGTGGGGGCGATCCTGAGTCTTTACGTCGCCGGGTTTGCGGTTTGGCAAACGGTGATTGTCTCAGGTCGTGACGTGGCGGGGCTCGTGCAGGGCGGTGTCCGTTTGGCTCTGGTGGCCGTATTTGCCGGTTGGCTGGCGGCTCACGCGCTGAGCACATTGATCGGCACGCAGATCATCGGGGTGTCCGGAATGCAGCAGACGGAAGCGAGTCAGGAGCAGCGTTGGGGGTTTGCCACGACGGGCAGCTTTCCCAAGCTCGAAACCCTGCGTTTTGCCGTTCCGGGGCTGTTTGGCTATCGGATGGATACTGCGGACGGTGGCGCCTATTGGGGCAGCGTGATGAGCCCTTACGACTCACCGAAGCTGCGGTTCAGCGGCAGCGGCGAATACGTCGGGATCCTCGTGCTCCTGATCGCGTCCTTTGGGGTGGCGTCTTCGCTGCGCAAGGAAAGGTCTCCCTTCGATCTGACCGAGCGAAAAATGGTCTGGTTCTGGGCAGTGGTCGCGTTGGGATCGCTGCTTTTGGCCTACGGCAAGTTTGCACCCTTCTACCAGATCTTCTTCGCCCTGCCGTATGCTTCGACGATCCGTCTCCCGTTGAAATTCCTTCACGGCATGAACCTCGCGCTCTGGGTGTTGTTCGCCTACGGACTTGAGGCGCTTGCCCGCGGCTATCTGGCACCGGGCAAGGCCCGGCTCGAGTCGTTGAACGATCAGTTCAGCGCGTGGAAACGTTCCGCGTCTCCCGGCGAACGCCGCTGGGTCTTCGGCAGTCTGGCAGCCCTTGCCCTGTCGGGGCTGGTCGCGGTGATCTATTCCAGCAGCGCGAAATCGCTCTCGGCCTATCTGGCCACGATTGAGTTCCAGCAGGGCCAGCCGGCCACCGCCGCCTTTTCGATCCGCGAAGCCTGGATTGCTGTGCTGTTTTTCGCCGCGTCGCTCGCGGTGGTCATCGGCATCGTCATCGGCGGGTTCGGCGGCCGGGCAAAGCTCGCGTGGTGGCTGTTGGGCGGCATTCTGGTGGTGGATCTCTATCGGGCGAACACGCCCTGGGTGAAGCACTACGACTACGTCACGCGTTACCAGAGCAATGTGGTGATCGACTTCCTGAAGGAAAGGCCGTGGGAACAGCGGGTAACCTCCTTCCTCGACCCGCAGCGGGCGGGCCCGTTGGTGGGCGGCGACGCGGCGGGTTCGTGGGTTTTCCTGCAGAAGGAATGGCTCGAACACCATTTCCAGTATTTCAAGATCCAGTCCCTCGACATTGACCAGATGCCGCGCAAGCCGGAATTGGAGGAGGCTTACTTTGACGCCCTGACGTTGACCGGGAACCCCAAGAACCAACGCGACCTGCCCCTGGTCGCCCGGCTCTGGCAGCTCACCAACACGCGCTACATTCTGGGTTCCAAGGACGCGGTGGATCAGTTCAACCAGATGCTGGATCCCGTGCAGAAGCGTCTGCGGGTCAAGCTGCCGTTCGCGCTCGGCCTCAAACCCGGCGTCAAGCCGCCCGAACCGACCACGCCCATCGCGGATGTCGTGCAACTGCTGACGGCGACGCCCTCCGACGCGGGACCGTTTGCGGTGATTGAGTTCACCGGCGCCCTGCCGCGGGCCAAGCTTTATGCAGACTGGCAGGCGGGTTCGGCCGACACCAATACCTTGGAACTGCTGCGCTCGCCCGCCTTCGATCCGGTGCGGCAGGTTCTGATCGCCGACGCGGTTCCAGGAATGTCCCCCAGCACCAACGCGGTTCCGGCCGAGGCGAACATCGCCAGCTACGCCCCGAAGCAGGTGGTGGTGAAAACCCAGTCCGCCGCCGCCGGTGTGCTGCTGCTGAACGATCGCTGGCATCCGGACTGGCAGGTCACGGTGGACGGCCAACCGGCCCCGTTGCTGCGCGCCAACTTCATCATGCGTGGCGTGGCGGTGCCGGCCGGAGATCATACCGTGGAATTTCGCTTCAATCCACCGCACGGCACGCTCTGGGTCAGCGTGTCGGCCATCGCCGTCGGCTTGGTGCTGGTCGGCTTGCTGGTCTTCGTGCCTGAAAAGAAATCCGCGGCGTAACATGGGCGCAAACACCAGCCACCTTGACCGCGTGCGCGACGACGTCGCGTATTCCGACATCCTCGCCAACTGGGACGCCGGCTTCTACGCCAAGTTCACCCGGACCCTTCGCCCGTCCGCGCCGGGCGCCCGCGTCCTGGATGTCGGCTGTGGCGTCGGCCAAGTGGTCGCCACGTTGGCGGCGGATGCCTTCGATGCGTGGGGCGTGGATGTCGCGGAGGCCAACATCGTCCGCTCCCGCCAACTCACCGAACGCTGTCGTTGGTATGACGGCTCACGCCTGCCGTTTCCCGACGGCCATTTCGCCAGCGTCGGTGCGCTCAACGTGCTGGAGCACGTCCAGGAACCTGAGTCGTTCATCGCTGAAGTCGTCCGCGTGACCGCACCCGGCGGCCAGATCGTGCTGAGTTCGCCCAACTTCCTCAGGGCCTTTGGCTGGCGCGACTATCATCCGCGGATGCGAGGGCTCGGCAACAAGCGGCGGAATTTTCAGGCGCTCTTGGACCGGCGCCGCCAGATGCGCGAGACGCCCGGGGTGGTCCGCTTCGAGCGGATGACCCCGATCATCAAGGAACCCTTCACGCCGGACGACGATGCCATCGTCTGCACCAACGCGCTCGACATGAGCTTCTTCCTGCGCCGCCACGGCTGCGACGTTCTGCGCGCCGAATGCACGGACCGCGTGGTCAACCCGCTGGTGGACTTCGTGCTCAACGTCACGCCGCTGCGCTACGGCATGTTCAACGCCTTCGTCGTGGCCCGAAAAAATGCCGGCCCTGCGCCGGGTTGATTCACCAGCCGTCCGGCCAAAGCACCCGGCCGTCGGCATCCCGTTCCAGGAGCGCATGATTCCGCACCGCCGCGAGCGGCAGCGGCCCGTAGACGTGCGGAAACGGTTCCGTGCCGCCGCTGGTGTTCTCGCGAATCACCGGCACGCCAAGCCGGCTCTCGTCCAAGGCCAGCAGCACCAGTTCGATCCGGTCCGTGTAATGGCGGTTGGCCACGCCCTGAACCTGGTCGCGTTCGGCGCAGTGGATGAACCCTTCGGCCGCCAGGTCGGCGCTGGCGAACTGTCCTTCCCGGATGGCTTTGATCCAGTCGGCCATATCGGCGATTCGGTAAATCATTGGCCGATGATTCACCGTCCTGGAGCCACTGCCAACTCGCCCGTGAATCCGGGGCACGAAACTGGATCGCGCGCCGGATCCAGGCCGAGTTTTCGTGGCAGGAACCCGCGGGTTGCGTGAGGCTGCGTCCACGGTGTCCATCGCGATGAAACGGCGCCGGGAAACGTCATGACGATCACTCCTGCTGAACTCGCCCCTTGGCTGGCCGGTGCCAACCCGCCCGCCCTGTTGGACGTCCGGGAAACCGGTGAACACGCCTTCTGCGCCTTGCCGGCCGCACGGCTCATTCCCTTGGGTGAACTGGCGGAACGGTTCGACGAACTCGCCGACTGGCGCGAGCGGGAGATCGTCGTTTACTGCCACCACGGCGTCCGCAGCGCCCACGCCATCGGCCTGCTCCGGCAATTCGGCTTCGCGCGACTGATCAACCTGACCGGCGGCATTGACCGCTGGAGTTTGGAAGTGGACCCCGCCTTGCCGCGCTATTGAGCCGGCAACGGGACTTTTCCCACCGTCGCCCTATCCATCCCGTTGGTGAGCCGGCGCAGGCAGTCCTCGGCAAGCCGTGCGAGCGTGGTCTGTGGAGACTTGCCCACACCGGGTGGCTGACGTCGGCGAGCATTGGAACGGGCTTCGGCACTGCCATTGTTCGGCGCTCTTGGTGTGGGCTGCTGCCAGCCGGGCCAGTGGGAAAGCCAGCGCCGCGGGCAATGTTGGTCGGCCGAGAGAAAAACCTCCGATGGCAGCTTCGATTTATTCTGGTCGCCGCTGATGTCGCCTGCCCCACGAGGAAGCAGTCCATACCGCCTTGCGAGAATTGGGTCCATCACCAGCAGGGGGAATTCCGGCCCACCTGCCTCGGGCGGGTAGCGCAGTTGGTCGGCCGCGATCCGCTGCACGGCGGGGAACGCCGCCAGCGCATTGGTGCCGGCGCCCCCGAGCCACAGCAGCAGAGGGGCGACGAAGGCATGGTTGGTCAGCAAGGGCGTGATGGGCGACACATTCTGCGGAGTGGCCGGGGCGATGTTGGCGAAGCTGATGGCGACCGCCCGGCCGGCAGGTAACTCCGCCTGCATTAGCGAAAGCAGCTTCGGCGCAACCGCGGCGGCGTTGGTCCCCAGCGCATCCAGGACGGACAACACGGCCGACGATACGGGATGAACCGTTACCGCTGGTTTCGGCCGGGCGAATTGGTTCGTGGTGCGGCGCACGACCAGCTCCCCGGCGAGCAACTGGAGCACATCCGCGTGTGCGGTGACTCGGTGGAACTCTGGCTCCGCCAGGAGGCGGAGGGAGTCATACGATTCCGCTGGTCTACGAAGCCGTTTCATTCGCGGTGCCAGCAACTGGGCCAAAGGAAAGGCTGCGGGATCCAGCGCGGCGAGCACCAGTGTGGCGGAATCGCCTTCCGGGGATTCATTTCGGGATAGCTCCGCCAGGGCGTTGGTCACCGCCGGGTGGGTGATATGGGCGCCCACCAAGTCGAGAAGCAGATCGTGTGCACGGAAGCGGGGCAGCTCCGGAGCTTTCCGAATGATTCGGGCGACGAATTCCGCAGCCGCGTCGTCAAAGGGCTCGCATGAGGTGAGAAACCTCGCGGCACTCTCTTGAAGGTAGAGATCTTCATCGGGTGGTATCGCCAGAGCGAGGCTGCGGTAACCCGGCTGGGCGTTGGATACTTTCGGCGGCAGCGACAGGAACCAGCGCGAGCGGTCGAAAGCTGTCCAACGAGGCCAAGCGCGGGCAATCTCGGAGCAAGTAGCTGCTTCGTGAGCGTGACTACGCAGCCAATACAGCGGAGTCAGGCGGTCTGGAAACCGGTAAACAGGCACGGCTTGCTGAAGCCTGTCGGGCAGCTTGACTACCAGATAATTCCAGACAATCCCCACTCGGCTTTCACTGGTGGTGATCTGCTGAAGCATGATCTCCAGACAGTCAGGTGAGTTGGTCAGTTCTGCGTGTAGCCGCGCAATGTCTTGAGCCGAAAATGACGCCCCTACCCACGCCGGAAAATAGTAAGCCGCATCCTTGGTCCGGTTGCCTCGAAGCCTCCAACCGACAACACCAACCACGATCACCCCAAGGGCGATCAGAATCCACGTGCGTGCCGATCGAGTCATGTGCTTGCGAATGATGTGATTTCCGTGTCCCGCCGACAAGCGTGCCGCCAGTGCCAGTCATTGGCGCAAACGGGTGGCGGCTCTGTCTCCTTTCGACACGGTCACCCAAGGAACCTCACGCTTCCCACGGGAAATCTTGGCTGCCCGACGGCACGGCCCGTGCAGACCGGTTTCCATGAACTTGGACAAATGGACCATCAAAGCTCAGGAAGCGCTTCAGGCCGCCCAGCAATTGGCTCTGGACCGCTCGCACCAGCAACTCGATGGCGAACACCTCGCGCTGGCGTTGGCGGAGCAGGAGGACGGCTTCGTGCTGCAACTGCTCCAAAAGCTGGGCGTGAAGGCCGGCAGCTTCACCGCGGACCTGGACGTTGAACTGAACCGGCGGGCCAAGGTGCAGGGCACTTCGCAGGTCTATCCCTCCCAAGATTTCCAAAACGTCCTAAACGCCGCGCCCAAGGAGGCCAAGTCCCTGAAGGACGACTTCGTCTCCACCGAACACCTCTTGCTCGCGCTGCTCGATAAGGGCGGCGATTCGCTCAAGAAGCTGTTCGCCAAGCACGGACTCAAACGTGATGCGTTGCTCAAGGCGCTCGCCGAGCTGCGCGGTAACCAGCGGGTCACCGACCAGAGTCCCGAAGACAAGATCCAGACGCTGGAAAAATACGGCAAGGACCTCACCGACCTGGCCCGCAAGGGCAAGATTGATCCGGTCATCGGCCGCGATGACGAAATCCGCCGCGTCATGCAGGTGCTCACGCGCCGCACTAAGAACAATCCCGTGCTCATCGGCGAACCCGGCGTCGGCAAGACCGCCATCGTCGAAGGGCTCGCCAAACGCATCGTGGACGGCGACGTGCCCGAATCGCTGAAGAACAAGCGCGTCATCGCGATGGACCTCGGCGCGATGGTCGCCGGCGCGAAGTTCCGCGGCGAATTCGAGGAGCGGCTCAAGGCCTTTCTCAAGGAGGTCACCGCCAGCGAGGGCAAGATCATCCTCTTCATCGACGAGCTGCACACCATCGTCGGCGCCGGCAAGGCCGAGGGTTCGGCCGATGCCGCGAACATGCTCAAGCCGCAGCTCGCGCGCGGCGAACTCCGCTGCGTCGGCGCGACCACGCTGGACGAGTATAGCAAGCACGTCGAAAAGGACCCGGCGCTGGAGCGCCGCTTCCAGCCGGTCTATGTCGCCGAACCGAGCGTCGAGAGCACCATCGCGATTCTGCGCGGCCTCAAGGAACGCTACGAGACGCACCACGGCGTGCGCATCCAGGACGCCGCGCTTGTCGCCGCCGCCACGCTTTCGCACCGCTACATCGCCGATCGCTTCCTGCCCGACAAGGCCGTAGACCTCGTGGACGAGTCGGCTTCGCGTCTGAAGATGGAGCTCGATTCCAAGCCGACCGAGCTCGACCAGTTTGACCGGCAGATTCTCCAGCTCCAGATCGAGCGCACTTCGCTCGCCAAGGAGAAAGACGAGGCCAGCAAGGAACGGCTCAAGAAGCTCGACGGTGAACTGGCGAACCTGAAGGAGAAGTCCGCCGCGCTCACCGCCCAATGGCAGAACGAGAAGGCCGCCATCAATGCCGTCAGCCTCATCCAGTCACAGTTGGAACAGGCTAGGACGGAGCTGGAACAGGTCAGCCGCAAGGGCGACCTGCAAAAGGCCGCGGAGATCCAATACGGGAAGATTCCCGAACTGGAGCGGAAGCTGGCGGCCGTGGAGAAGCAAGCGGACGGCGCCGGGGGCAAGCACGCGCTGCTCCGTCAGGAAGTCACCGAAGAGGACATCGCCAAGGTCGTCGCCTCCTGGACCGGCATTCCGGTGACCAAGATGCTGGAGGGCGAGCGCGAGAAGCTCGTGAAGATGGAGCACCGCCTTGCCGACCGCGTCATTGGCCAGGCCGAGGCGATCAAGGCCGTCTCTGACTCGGTTCGCCGCGCGCGTTCCGGCCTTGGTGACCCGAACCGCCCCATCGGCTCGTTCATTTTCCTCGGCCCCACCGGCGTCGGCAAAACCGAGCTGGCGCGGGCGCTGGCCGAGTTCCTGTTCGACGACGAGCAGGCGATGATCCGCATCGACATGTCGGAATACATGGAGAAACACACCGTCGCCCGGCTCGTCGGCGCGCCTCCGGGCTACGTCGGCTACGAGGAAGGCGGCCAGCTCAGCGAAGCGGTCCGCCGCCGGCCCTATTCCGTGGTGCTTTTCGACGAGCTTGAGAAAGCCCACTCAGACGTCTTCAACGTGCTGCTCCAGGTGCTCGATGACGGCCGCCTGACCGACGGCCAGGGCCGCACCGTGGATTTCAAGAACACCATCGTCATCATGACGTCGAACATCGGCTCGCCGATCATCCAGGAATACTTTCTGGATGGCAAAACGACCATCGGCGCGCGGTCGGCGATGGAGGACAAGGTGATGGCCGAGCTGAAGCGGCACTTCCGTCCCGAGTTCCTGAACCGCGTGGACGACACGATCATCTTCCACAGCCTCGACGAAGCCGAACTGACCAAGATTGTGGACATCCAACTAGTCCGCGTCGTGAAGCGTCTCGCTGACCAGCACCTGACGCTCGAAGTGAATGCGGCCGCCAAGAAGCTCCTCGCAAGCGAAGGCTACGACCCGCAGTTCGGTGCCCGGCCGCTGAAGCGCGCAATTCAGGACAAGCTCCTGAATCCGCTCGCCCAGCGGCTGCTCGCCGGCGACTTCAAGCCCGGCGACACGGTGAAGGTGAGCGTGAGCAAGGGAGATGAACTGGAGTTTGTGATGGGCTGAAGCGCCGCTGGCTCGCAACCCGGAGGGTTGGCAGCAATTGGCCGAGGGTAAGCGACAGCGACACCCCCGGTTTGCCGGAAATCGGAATGCACTCTGAAGGAGTGCCAGCGGCTTTCGCCGTTCGCCGGTGAAGGCCGATTTCTGGCATCCCTTCAGGATGCGGAGTTGCGCGTTTGGTATCCGGGGGTGTCGCACCGCCATCGGATGTCGTTGGCTCAACCCCCGGCTAATGCTTGGAACGCCTCCGGCGTTCTACTGGGGCGGACGAGTCAGGCTACCGCCAGACTGCGGCCGGCGTGGTCCAGCACCGCCTCGACCTGCTGGCGGGATACGCCGGGAAACCACTCCAGAAAATCGTTCAGCCGCGCGCCGTCTTCGAGGTTCTCGAACAGCGCCTGCACCGGCACCGGCGTGCCGGTGAAGACCCACGCACCACTCACCTTGCCAGGCACCTGCTCGACCCCGGGGCATTCATACCAGTCCAACATGGACCGGCCTTACGGCGGCTCTGTGGAGGAGGCAACGACAGCCTTGCCTCGCCCGCTGAAGCGCGCAATTCAGGATAGGCTCCTGAATCCGCTCGCCCAACGCCTGCTTGGCGGCGACTTCAAGCCCGGCGATACGGTGAAGGTCACCGCGGGACGGGAGGACGAACTGAAGTTTGCCAAGGATCGTCATGGGCGGAGTGGCCGCGTTCGGCTTCGCTGATCCGACTGTCGTTCGGACCGGGGCCGCGGTGGGCGATTATCGGCTTGGGAATGGCCGCGGCTTCCGTCCACCCTCCGGCATGCACCCCTTTCGGATCGCCACCACGTGCCTTTCGGCCGTTTTGCTGTTCGTCGGCACGGGCTGCCGGACCCCTGCGCCGGTAAGACTCCCGCCGCTCGCGGCCACCAACCGGTGGGCGGGCGAAATGGTGGCATTCGAAGCGCTGGACGCCACCAGCCCGCCTCCGAAACGGCCCATCGTGTTCGTCGGCAGCTCCTATCTCCGGCTATGGGTGGGGCTGACCAATGATTTCCCTGGTTTGCGGGTGATGAACCGTGGCTTCGGCGGTTCGCAGACGTCGGATCTGCGGGAGCATTTCGAGCGTGTTATCCTGCGCTACCGTCCGCGGCAGATCGTGCTGTATTGCGGGAGCAACGACCTGGCGGCGGGCCGGACCGTGGACCAGGTCATTGCGGACGTGCATGCGTTGGTGGAGCAGATTCACCGGGAATTGCCCGAGACCCGGATCGTTTACCTCTCGATCGCCCTGAATCCCGCCCGTTGGGTGCAGCGAGAGAAGGTTCGGGCCGTCAACGCGGCCATCGCGGAGTTCATGGGGCAGGACCGGCGCCGGCGATTCGTCGATGTCACCGCCGTCATGTTGGGGGCTGACGGCCTACCCAAGCCGGAAATCTTCGGCGCCGACCGGCTACACATGAACCGCCAAGGCTACGAACTGTGGAAGCCGATCATCGGGCCGGCGCTGGTCAGGTAAACGTCCGAGGCACTTGCGGCGTCTCGCGCTTGCTTTGCCAACTATTGTGGGCTGACGACGCGCAGAAAGGTGTTCCCCGCCGCATACAGGTGCCTGGCCGGGGTTACGCCTGAGGCGTTGAGCGGGTCCAGCCATTCAACCGGTTCCCAGTCCGTCAGATTGGCCGAACGTTCCAACCGATGCACAAACCGGCCGTTGGTGCTGAAGCCGACTGGGACCATTGGGTCGTGGTCGGATTGAAGCCGGATCGACGTTCCCGTCGGGGCGGTTCCGAGCAGTCCCAGATCGTAGCGGAGCGGTTCGTTGCTTTGGGGAACCACACCGAAGTAGCAGGCCTGCCCGGCTTCGGCATGAAATGACACCAGTTTCCGCCCGGTGAATTGGGTCAGTGCCTCCGTGGGCACCGGGCTGAGGCGGTTGTGATCAGGGCCGCTGAAGATGGAGATGCCCGGCAGAAGCAGTCCGGCTCGTGGTCGCACGCTGGTCAGCATAATCTCCACGGAATAGCGGCCTGCGGTTGGAGCGACCCAACGGTTCCAAACGACGCCGTAGGGGGAGTCGGGGATTAGGAGCCGCTCCTCCAAGTCCGTGGAAGCCGGGGTGCCCGGCATACCGGTCGCAGAGGACAGGAGATCTTCAGGCGAAGCCAACGAGTCTTGGGCCAGGGCGCGTTGAAAAAACAGCCTCCCAGGGTAGTAGTCCGATTCTAAGGCCAGTTGAAATCTTTCCCCGTTCGTGACTGAAAAGTGGAAGCGCAAGGCTTGGGTTTCATTGCTGGAGATTACCCCGGCCACCGGTTGCAGGGAACGAAGTTCGCTGCCCCTGTAAACCGCCAGACGGCTTCCGGGCGGCGCCGTGAAGTCAGCAAGGAACGGCCCGGTGCCCGAGGCCGTCCACTCGAACCAGAGGGAATGTTGGGCTGGCTGGCCGGCATGTGGAGGTTCGCCCGGTTCCGCGCTCAGGAGCGGGCCGTTAACGTAGTCTCCGAGCCAAAGTTGGGTGCCGGCGACCGGAAGCCGATTCTCAAACTGATCGTGCCGCGGTAGAACGCGAAAGTTGTAATAATCGGCGTGCTGCCACCGGGCGACATTCCGTTGAAGCTCCATGTAATACTCCTGCTCGCCGGGAAGTCGGAAAACGGCGCCCCAAGGGGTGATCGTCTCGGGAGAGATCTCGGCCAAGCCAGATAAGTCGTTTCCTTTGAAAATCCGTAGGACCTGACGGGCGGCGCTTGCTGGGTCGGATGGTGGAACGACTTCAGGCGGAGCCACTATCCTGACGTCTTCACTCGCTGGCATCTTGAACCAGGCCGACGCGCCAAGACCGACGGCGGAGTCAACCACTTCACCGGTTTCTCGGGTCAGAGTGCCGGCCGGTTGGGCAAGGTAGAAGTAATCGCCGTTCCTTCTCAGCGGGGTCGCCTGCAGAAAACTGTCGTTGGTGGCCGCGCCAAGAATTCGCGGCACCGCGGGGGTGATTCGAAGCGATTCACTCGGGGGAACCAAGGTGCGAAGGCGAAGGGTCTCACCTTTCGTGGCCGCGAACGTGCCGAAGATCTGATTCGAACGGACCGCGTCGGTGTTCAGCAATTGGAGGTTCGAAAGTCTGTCGCCCCGGAAAACCTCGGCGGGGAGGTTCTCGATGAGGAACAAGCCGGAGTTTGGCGCAGTCCAAGTCCACCAGAAGCTTCCATTGTTTCCGGGCATCCCATCGGTCGGAGGCTCACCGGGTTCAAGGGTGGCTCCGGCATTGGCGAAGGTGTCGATCGTTGAGTCAGTAAGAGGAACCGCTTCCGCGAACGAATCGTTGGCGGCGGTAGGCGAAATCGAAATGACGCCCAAGGTGTGATTGGTCAGGGAATTCATCGACCCGCCGCCTGGAGGTCGCGGGTCGATGAAAGGAAAGATCTGAGCATCCTCATAGGACGCGATGCTGGCTCGATCTACCTGCAGCCAATATTCTGCGCCAGCCTCCGCCTGGATTGCAGCAGTGGCGCTTTCTGAATACCACGGATCGGGCCAATTGTCGGCTCGGATCATATTTCCTCCATTTTCAATCCGAAGCACCGGAACCAAGTTGCTCACCGTCTGCGCCCCTGCGGTGTTCTTCCGCCAGATTGCCAATTGCGGGATGGCACCCGGCGCGCTGGTCGTAATGGAGTATCCGCCACCGGTTGGGGCAACCCAGCGAAACCAGATGGAACTCCCGCCTCGTGGGGACGGATACAGGCCTCGCATATATGCGTTAAAGGTCATCGAATAAAATGTAAAAACGACCGGGTAGGTTCCAAATCCCGGCTCGTTGTCCTCCAATGTGGCATGTCCCAGACTGAATATCGCTGCCGGTTGATCGACGGGCAGAGTTTGCGCCTGCGCAAAGTTGTCATTGGGCGGGGCATCGGTGTCAT
This sequence comes from Verrucomicrobiota bacterium, assembly GCA_043755815.1. Classification (GTDB taxonomy): domain Bacteria; phylum Verrucomicrobiota; class Verrucomicrobiia; order Limisphaerales; family UBA9464; genus CAIWAH01. The sequence goes on along the minus strand of JAYUSF010000313.1, from coordinate 21,925 downwards.
CCATCGTAAACGCGACCCAGTAATCACCATCCCATTCCTCGGTCGAACTGAAGACGAAGCGATAGTTGAATCCTCCGGTGACGGTAAAACGGGTCAATTGCTGCGGGCTGACGCCAAACCGCGTCCCGCTGATGCGGGCAACCGAACTGACGTTGGTTGGGTTCAGATAGATGACCAAACGGGGTTGGAATTCGTTCCATTGCAGTTGCTGGTTCAACGGAACCCGCCGGCTGAGCAGCACCTGCGCGACGCCGGTTCGCGGAGCAGTCCAGTTCAGCCAAATGGATCGCGGCGGAACCGGGACTAGCTTCAAATTACCCGTAGGATAGGTGGAGGCCGAGTAGTGTGACCTCTCCCCAAGCTCGGCGGTCGCGTTGGTGGCCGTGAATGCTTGGAGCCAGCGCTCGCCTGAGACTTGAATCGGATTGGCGAAGTCATCCCCGGGCGGCGCGGCGGTGGCGTGTCCGCTGGCCAGTCCGATCAAGCCGGCGGCGACGAGAGTCCGGAGAGTTCGCGCCAAGGATAGCAGGCGGGTGGTGCTCATGGCTGGGATTCGAGATGAAGCTGCCGCCACACCCCTGGGCGGACAAGCACCAACTCGCCAACTGAACATCGCGGGGCGCATTTTTCACAGTGGCCGACCTTGGGCTTGCGCCGGCCGAGACCGGGTGGCGCGAGGCTCCAGCCGAGCGAGTCTGTGTTCGGGCTCGGCCGGAGCCTCGCGCCACCATCCACGATGAAAAGATGCGCCCAACAACATCACGGAATCCGCCCAGGTTCCCGCACGCCGTGGCCTGCGCGGCGGGTCAGGGCATCGCCCAGATCTTGGCGGGCTTCCTCGGCGAAAGCGAGGAGCCGGGTCATGACCGCCGGGTTTTCCTCGGCGACGTTGCGGGTTTCGCCGGGGTCGGCGCGAAGATGGAAGAGTTCGAGTCCCACGGGCAGGGGGCGATATTTCACCGGGACACCGCCGGTGGCTCTCGGCTGGTCGCCCACGGTGCGTGAGGTGTGGGGCAGCATCAGCTTCCAGTCGCCGCTGCGGACGGCCTGAAGTTCGCCGGTGTTGTAGTAAAAGAAGTAGGCCGGATGCGGGTTCGTGGCGCCTGCTCGGCCGGCGAGGACGGGCCACACGTCGAGGCCGTCAATCTTGTGGGCGGGCAGGGGAGCGCCGACGGCCTTGGCGATGGTGGGCAGCAGATCGATCGTCATCAGTGGTGTGTCGGAGACCCGGCCGGCGGGGATCTGGCCAGGCCAACGCATCACGCAGGGCTCGCGGACGCCGCCCTCGAACACGGTGCCCTTGCCTTCGCGGAACGCACCGGTCGAACCCGCGTGGTCGCCGTAGCTCAGCCACGGGCCGTTGTCAGAGGTAAAGATGACCCAGGTGTTTTCCTCCAGCTTGAGCCGTCGCAACGTGGCGAGCACCTGGCCGACGGACCAGTCGATCTCGGTGACGACGTCGCCGAACAGTCCGCGGCGGGTCTTGCCGGCGAACTTGTCGCTCACGAACAAAGGCACGTGCGGCATCGAGTGCGCGAGGTAGAGGAAGAAGGGTTTTGTGCGGTTTTCCTCAAGGAAGCGGACGGCGTGTTCCGTGTATTGGGCCGTGAGCCGGCGTTGGTCCGGCATCTCCTGGACCACTTCTTCGTCCCGGATCAGCGGCAACGGCGGATAGGTGCCTTGGGCCGCTTCCGGGTGCTTGGGCCACATGTCGTTGGAGTAGGGCAGGCCGAAGTAGTGGTCGAACCCGTGCCGGGTGGGCAGGAACTGTGGGGCCCGGCCCAGGTGCCACTTCCCGACGATGGCGGTGGCGTAACCCTGACCCTTCAGCACTTCGGCCAGGGTGGCTTCATCGCCACTGAGGCCGGTTTTGGAATTGGGTCCAAGCGCGCCGTGGATGCCGATTCGATTGGCGTAGCAGCCGGTCAGGAGCGAGGCGCGGGCGGCGGAACAGACCGGCTGGGACGTGTAGAAGCTGGTGAACTTTGTGCCCTGCTTGGCGAGTCGGTCGATGTTCGGTGTGCGGTAACCTTGGGCGCCAAAGCAGCCCACGTCGGCGTAGGCCAGGTCGTCGCAGAAGATCAGGACGAGGTTGGGGCGGCCCGGAGCGGGGGAGGCGGATCCGCGCAGACAATGGACCAGCAGCAACGCGAGGGACAGAAGGCGGGCGGTCATCACGGGAAGGTCTTACGGGACCGGGAGGACGGGCAATCCCGGAGGCCGCCCGGCGCAAAAAGATTTGTCGGCTTGGCCGGACTGCCTTTTGTCCCCATGCTGCCCCCGGTGATTCAAACGGCAGAAGAGTTAAGCAGTCTGGCAGAGCGGATACATGCGGCCCCGTGGGTGGGCGTGGATACGGAGGCGGACAGCCTCCATGCGTATCCGGAAAAGCTGTGCCTGGTGCAGATCTCGATTCCCGGCGAAGAGGTGCTGGTCGATCCACTGGCCGACCTGCACCTGGAGCCCCTGTGGGAGGCGTTTGACCGGCACGAACTGATCTTTCATGCCGCCGACTACGACCTGCACCTGCTGTTCTGCGGTCATAATTTCAAACCCACGAGCATCTTCGACACGATGTGGGCGGCGCGCATGGTCGGGGAACCCAAATTCGGCCTCAATGACGTGCTCCAGAGCCTGTTGGGCGTGAGCCTGGAAAAGGGGGCGCAAAAGGCCGACTGGGGCCGCCGCCCGCTGACGCCACGCATGGTGGCCTACGCCTTGAACGACGTGAAATACCTGCGCCCATTGCAGGAAAAGCTCACGGATCGGCTCAGGGAACAGGGCCGGCTGGAATGGCACCAGCAGCTTTGTGCCCGGCTCATCGCCGATGCGGCTACGCCCAACCCGCCCGATCCCGATGGCGTCTGGCGGGTCAAGGGCCACGATGTTCTCGACGACAAGGCGCTCGCCGTTTTGCGGGAGCTCTGGCACTGGCGCGAGAAGGACGCCCTGCGCACCGGCCGTCCGCCGTTCTTCATCCTCAAGCACGAGTCGCTCAGCGAAATGGCCGCCCAGGCCAGCGCCGCCGGCGTTCGGGCGGTCCGGCTGCCCCCCTACCTGACCTCGAAGCGCCGGGCCGGGGTGCTGGACGCCATCAAGGCCGGCCTCGCGGTTCCGGAAGGCGAACGCCCCACGCAGATCCGGGTGCGCACCCGCCGGATGACCCGGGCCGAACTCGACTACGCCGAGGAACTGCGCGAACGCCGCGATGCGCGGGCCAAAGAAGTCGGACTCGACCCGACCATTGTCGCCGCGCGCGCCACGCTGTTCGCCATTGCCCGCAAAGATGAGGCGGAAATCGCGCGCCTGCTGCCGTGGCAGCGGGAAATCCTGAAGCTCACCTGAGCCGCCCAAAGTGCTGCCGGCGTCCCGCCGGCAGTGCGGGGCGAAAGCCGGTGTTTTCCCGCGGACGGATTCAGGTGTTGTCATACCATTTCCTGAAGACATCCGGCCTAAACCGGGGGCGGGTTGCCCCGCAACCCGCAGCGGTTTCCGGGGGAAACCGCCCACAGTTGTTACCGACTGTCTCTGGGAAATGGTATTACCTGGGACTCGGACGGCCTCCGCTGACGGGTAGGAAAATGCCCGGAGCGATTCACTCCGGGCAGTCCTTCTGTCGCCTAACCGCCGGCTGGAAGCCCGCGGCACGATGCGTCGCCTTACTTCACCCGCACTTGTAGCCACGCGAGCAATTCACTGATCGGCACGCGTTCCTGCGCGCCGTCGTCGCGGTGGCGGACGGTCACGGTGTTCAGCAGCTCTGGCTTCTCGCCGAGCGTGTCGAAGTCAATCGTCACGCCGAACGGCGTGCCGGCCTCGTCCTGCCGCGCGTAGCGTTTGCCGACGGAACCGGTCTCGTCATAGAGCGCCAGCATGTGCCCGCGCAACGACTGGAAGACCTCCTTCGCCTTGGCCACCAGCTCGGGCTTGTTTTTGAGCAGCGGGTAAACGCCGACCTTCACGGGGGCCACGCGCGGATGGAACTTCATGATCACGCGGGTCTCGCTCTTGCCCTTCTCGTCGGTGCTCGTCGTTTCCGAGAAGGCGTTCGCGATCAGCGCCAGGATCAGCCGGTCCACGCCGGCCGACGGCTCGATGACGTGCGGGATGTATTGCCCCTTGGCCAACCCGTCCGCGTCTTCCTTCGCGTCGATCTTGGCCTTTTCCTCGGGCACGCCAGACTTGGTCAGATACTTCAGGCGCGCGTTGTAATAGCGCTGCGCCAACTCAGCCTGTTTTTCGGGCGCGAGTTTGCCCCACGCCGTGCGCAGGTCCTCGTCGAAGACGCCCATCGCCTTGCCGGAATGCCGCTCGTGCTGGCTCAGGTCGAAGTCGCTGCGGGCCGCAATGCCCTCCAGCTCGTCGCCCGCCACGTTGCCGGAGGCGTCCGCCTTGCTGAACGGGAACTTGAACAGGATGTCGGTGCAGGCGCGGGCGTAGTGGGCCAGCTCCTCTGGCGTCTGGTGATGGAAGCCCAGCGTGGCGCGGGACAGACCGATGCCCTCGTAGAAGCGCACGCGTTCCTCGACCCAATACTGGTGCCACGCCTGCCAGCCCCAGTCGGGCTGCGGAGTAATCAGTGGGCAGTGTTCAGTGTTCAGTGGGTCCGCCGCGGACTGATTACTGACCACTGGATACTGACCCACTTTCCCGTAGATGGCCTCGATTGCCTCGTCGGGCTTGATGAAGAACTCCAGCTCCATCTGCTCGAACTCGCGCGAGCGAAAGGTGAAGTTGCGTGGCGTGACCTCGTTGCGGAACGCCTTGCCGACCTGCGCGATGCCGAAGGGCAGCTTCTGGCGCGAGGTTTCGTGGACGTTTTTGAACTGCGCGAAGATCGCCTGCGCCGTCTCAGGCCGCAGGTAGGCGACGTTGTCATCCGACTGGATCGGGCCGACCCAGGTCTGAAGCATCAGGTTGAACGGGCGCGGGTCGGTGAGCTGGGCGCCGTTCTCGGGGTTGAAGCGGGTGGAGTTCTCAACCTTTTCGGTGCGTTCACCCAGCAGTTCAACATTCTCAAGTCCGCGCTTCTCGTAGAACTGAGCGGCGACTTTGCGGGCGCTTTCCGGCGGCTTTCCAGCAGGCAGCAACACGGAAAAACCGACAGTCATTTCCCTCGATTCGCTTAAGAGATTCCCGTCGACTCCGGTCGTAACCAATCCGGCCAAGGCACTTCTGTAACTACCACGTCCCCCAGAGTAGTGATAGGCCGTCCCGGACTGAGCTTCGACTTGGTCGGCTCGGAATCGCTTTCCAGTAACCAAGCAGTCGCACATTGGGTCGCTGAACGTGTCCACGTGGCCGGACGCCTTCCAGATCTGCGGGGCCATGATGATGGTGGCTTCGAGGCCCACCACGTCGTCGCGGAGGCGCGTCATGGAGTTCCACCACAGCTCCTTCACGTTGCGCTTCAGCTCGGCGCCCAGCGGGCCGTAATCCCAAAAGCCGTTGATGCCGCCGTAGATTTCGGAGGACTGAAACACAAACCCGCGGCGTTTGCAGAGGGAGACGATCTTCTCCATCAGCACATTTTCTTTCGGTTCGGCCATAAAAAGTGAGGGCGGAGAGTCTGAACCGGCGGCCCGGGTGTCAACCCGGAGGGCGGGACCAAAGTGAATCCGACGCTGGCCGGAAACTTCGTCGGCTCTGGCTACTGGGACGCTTGCGGCCCGGCCGGGCAGAGGCCGGCGCTATGTGGCGCAAGGCTCCCGGCTTGCCGTTCCGCCGGCGTCTCGCCGGCTCGCCCCGGAGGCTCGCCGCGAGCATTCGCTCCGCCGTCACTTCGCCGGTGGCGCCGGAAACTCCGCGATGATCTTTCGCTCCTTCACGGACCAGACCCGCAGAATTCCATCATCCCCACCCGCCGCGATCGCCAAGCCGTCTTCGCTCGCGGCGAGGGACTGGGTGAACAGGCTGCCCGCCGGCAGCGAGGCGCTCTCTTCGCCCTTCAGGTTCAGCAGGCGGATCTTGCCCGCCCCGCTGGCCCCGGCCCATTGCTCGCCGGAGCCGAGGAATTGCAGGCCGGTGATCTCCTTGCCGAAGCCTTCGACATTCTTGAGCCGTTCACCTTTGGCCCAGTTCCAGAGCTTCACGACGTTGTCCGCGCCGCCGCTGGCGAGGACTTCGCCGTCAGCCTTCCACGCCACGGAGAGCACGTGTCCGGTGTGGCCTTCGAGCGCACGCACGGGGCGGCCGGTGCCGGTCTCGATCGCGCGGGCAAAACGGTCGGCCCCGCCGCTGGCGAGGAAATGTCCGTCGGGAGAAAAAGCGAGGGAAAGCACGGCGTCGCTGTGGAGATTGGTGACGGCGTAAACTTGTGCGGCGGTCCGGGAATCCCAGATCCGAATTTCACTGCCGCGGGTGGGTTCACCGCTGCCGCTGGCGAGGCGGGTGCCGTCGGGCGAGAAAGTCAGGGCGTTGACCCGGTCGGCAATCGGCGAATCGCCGGCCCCCGTGCCGAGCCGTTCGGCGAGCCGCCATTCGGGCAGGAATTTCCACGCGGCCGCGGCCGTTGCGTTTCCGGCAATGAGTTCGTCCAGGGCGTTCCAGTGAAACTGGGTGACGTTCGTCAAACCGGTGGTGGTCGAAGCCAGTTCCTGTCCGGAGCTGGCGTCCCAAAGCTGAAGCAGGCCGGCGGGTTGAGCCGTGGCTGCGAGGCGTCCTGTGGGGTCAATGGCGGTGGCGGTGAACGCGGCGGAGTTGGTTTCGCCGCGCCGCTGAGCCAACCGCTGCTCGGCTGCGCGCAGGTCCAACTCCGCCTGACGCAGCCGCGCCTCCGCCAGGAGCCGGGCGGAGGTCGCGTTTTGAACGCCGATGCGGGCCAGGGCGGTCTCGTTTTCGGCGTTGCTGCGGCCGCGTTCGGCCTTCGCAAACTCAGCCTCCGGGCCTTCCAGGGCTTTGCGCGCCGCGGCCAGTTTTTCTTCGACCTGCTTTTTCAGGGCGGCGGTGTTGGTGGAGGGAAATTGGACGCGCTCGACCTGCGCCAGGCGGCCTTCGAGCAGCGCGACCTCCCGCCGTGCCTTCTCGAAAGGAACCCGCTTTTCCGCGGCGGCCTTGGCGGCGGCGGGTTCGGCTTCGCGCGCTTTCTTGAGCCGTTCCTGCTGGGCGTTGGATTCCTTTACGGCCGCTTCGACGGCCGTTTTCGCCGCTTCGGCGCGCTGCCGAGCGATGGCAAGCTGGGAGTCGGCCCGCGCGAGGGCTTGGGCCGCACCGGGCGCGTCCGGACGGACCTCGGCCAGAGGCTTGCCGTCCTTGTCCAAAAAGCGGGCCCCGCCATTGGTGGTCAGGACCACGCTGCTCGTTCCGTCCTCGGAGCGGAGCGATGCGGGGGGCCACGGTGATGGAGGTGAAATGGGGCTGGCCGCGGTGCGGGTGGGGCGCCAGAGCTTCACCTCGCGGAAGCCCCCGGAGGCGAGGGTGTGGTCCACCGGGTTGAAGGCGAGTGCGTTGATGACGTCGAGGTGCGCCGAAGCCCGGCCATGATTTGTCGCGGCGACGGCGGGATCGGTCAGCTCCTGCAGCAGCGACCGACTGGGCACATGATAGATGAACAGCCGATTGGCCCGGCCGCAGGCGGCGAACTGGCCGTCGGTCGAAAGCGCGACGGCGAAGATCGTCTGGAAGTCCGCGGCCATCGGTTTCCAGGCAATGACCTCGGCGTGTTTCTCGGAAGCCTTGGCGCCCTGATCGATCCAGAGGGCCAGCAGGCCGAGCTGTTCGGGGGTGAGGTCCACCGCGTTGACCTTGTTGTCCTTGGGCGGCATGCGCGGTTTTTCCGCGTGGGTCGAAAGCCGGAGCAGGAGCGATTCGTCCGCCTTGCCTGGAACCAGGGCGGGGCCGGATTCGCCACCCTTGAGCATGTCGTCCGGGGTCTCGAGGCGGAGATCGGCCTTGGTGGTGGTCTGGTTGTGGCAGGGCAGGCAGTTGGCCTGCAGCAGCGGCACAATCTCACGGTAAAAGTCCACCGGTTCGATGCGCGTGGGCCGGAGGATGGGGATGACGGGGCGTGGGGCGTCGGCCGCGGCGGCGCGCAACGGAAAACCAAGGTTCGCGAGCAAAACGACGAACCAAGACCAGCGGCCGAGGTCAACCGCTGCCTGCGAATTCCGAAATGACGTTCCTGATTTCCGCATCCACCGCCTCATTTTTTTTCCTCCGGCTTCGGCGCGGGCGTGATCTTCACCGTGAACGGCTGTGACCAGACGGGCAGGGTTAGGTCGCGTGGCTTGGCGCGTTCCTCGGCGGACTTTTTCGCGGCCTCGGCGGATTTGCGGCGCTCTTCCAACGGCGGCTTGTCCTTGTCCGAGGCGGCGGCCAGGGCCTGCTCGGCTTCCTTCAGCGCGGTCTCGGCAGTGGCCAAGGCCTCGGGCTGATTGCGATACTTGCCGGCGACCGCCCCTTGGAACCACAGGGAGTGAGTGCCTTCCGGCAGCTTCAGTTCGGCAAGGTTGAGTTCCACGGTGGCGTTGGTGGATTTTTCCGGCAGGCTCGTTTCCTTGGCCTTGTCGAGTTCGGGATGGCCCGCCGGTTTCACGCTGAACGCAGCCTGGAAATCACCGCGCCGAATGAGGCTCAGCGGCAGACTGAGTTTGCCTCCGACGGGCGCTTCAAACGCCTTCGCTTCGGCCGGGGCAAGGGTGATGGGGGCTTGCTCGGCGGCGCAGACCGAGACGAGAGATTCCATGGCGACGCGGCTGAAGGCGGACTCGTTGTTGTAGTCGGGCACCGGCCACTGCAGGAAGACGAGCGGAGCGGCCCGCGTGACGTTTTCGCCGTTGAGCCAGGCGCGGCCGAGGAGCTTGGCGGAGGTGGCCCCTGCAGAATCGGCATTCGCGGTCAGCAGGATTACGCCGGAATTCTGGCCGCCGGGGATGCGCGTAAGCGCGGCGGTAACTCCCCTGGGGAGATTCGTGGCGCTCAACTCGATCGCTCCGGAGAATCCGTCGCGGCGAAACGCCAGCACGCGGATCGGCAGCGTCTGGCCCCGGCGGAGAACGGGGACGGCAACATGCAGATTGCGATCATCGTTGTTGGCCTTGGGCGGCGGTTGCGCGAGCGCGACCAGGCGGAAATCCGGAGTCTCGCGGCGAAGGCTGAGGCGATACGCGTAGCGTGGCCGACCGGCCGCGGTGTTGAAGAGATCGCGGACGCTCACGCGATAGTTGCCCGTCTCAGGCGCCTCGAAGCGGGCGGCGGCATCGCGCGATGCGGTATTGAATTCGCGGTCCCCGAGGTTGGTGTCGGTGTCCCCCAGTTCGAGCACTTCGGTGAAGAGCGTTTCACCGCGTTCGCCTTTCGTGGCGCGTTCCCGCTGAACGACCGCCAGCGGATCAGTGGGGAAACCGAGCCGGTCCGAATACAGTTCGAGCCAGAGGACGTCGCCTTTCTTCGCCGCGAACGTGACCCCGGTAGCCTCGCCGTGGGCGGGGAAAAGGCCGGAGAAGTCGCACGGCGGGGTGACCGGTGCGAAGCCGTTCGTCCAGGAGGCGGTCGTGGCGTTGGTGGTCAGGGCGAATGCCAGCGGGTTGGACGGGCCGTTGGTGGCCGTGAGGTTCCAATTGAAGGCGTCGGTTGCCAGTGCCGAGGCCGCGGGGCGCACTGACACTTCGGCGATGCCGTCGTCCGACCTTGCCGGGGCGGCGATCTCGACGGTCAATCGCTCCCAAGGCCGGCCATCGGGCGCCGGATAGGGAAGCGAGATTCCGCCGGGCAGGTTGCGGCCGAAGAGGGTCACCCGGTTGGTCTCGCCGGCGCGCAGGGAGTTGGGCAGCGCAAAGTCGATGTGCGGTCCGGCCGTCAGTCTGAGGCGGAAATGGTAATCGGCACCGCCCCGGTAGGTCTGGTCGTTGAGCCGGAGCAGAAAGGTGCCGTTGGTTGGGGCGGCGAAGTCCAGCAACTCGCGGCGACGCGCCCGGGCGAGTTCGCGGCCGGCGAGGTCGGTAACCATCAGTTCGGGAACCAGGCGAGACGCCAGTTCCCGGGCAGCGACCTGAGCGAAAAGGCGTTGGCCCGCCTTGGCTTCGAAGCGGAACCAGGCCTCCATTGAGGCATTGACCCGGCCATTGGCGGTCGTTTCCAGAGGCAGGAAAGTGGCCGATGTGGGGCCGTTGTTCGTGCTGGGCACGAACAGCTCGGGTCCCGTGCCGATCTGAAATGGCCGGGGATTGGACAGGCCAAACCGGCCGCTGAATCTCAATCCGACACTGCCGGCGGGATGGTTTGTGGGAACCACGACGGTGAACTCGCCGGGTTGGTTGGGTCGGACTTCGGCCACGATCCCGCTGTGCCCGGCCACGAGAGTGAGCGGGTCATCGAGATCGGTCCCGGAGACGGTGATCAAGTTCGTCGTCCCTGCTTGGGCGCCGGCTGGGAAAATCCAGGCAACCTTAGGGATCGGCAACTGCGCCATCGCCGCGCAGGCCAACCCCCAATACAGGATGACCCGGATGCAGGCGGCCACTGCTCTTCGGGGCCGGGTCAATCCGGTCAGCCGGTGCCGGTGAGGCGTCGCGTCCAAGGCAGGCGTAGTTTTCCCAACGGATGGCATGAGCTGGCAGGTGATGCGGGCGCGACTCTGGCAAAGCAGCGGGCAGCGCGGGAAGCCCGATTGTCGGCCAAGGCGATAATCTCTCCCCGGAAATTGGCTATTGCAGCGCAAGGGGCCACTCCTATCCTCCGGCGCATGAGTTTGGCCAATGCGGGGCGCGCAATGATACTGGTTGCCCTGTCCTCGTTGATCGCCGGTTGTGGCGGCATCAGCGGATCGCACAGCGTCTCCCCCGCTTCGCTGCTGTTGCCCGGGCTCCTCAAAGTCACGCCCAAGCGGTCGCCGGTCCAGCCGCCCAAGGCTCCGGAAATGGCGGCGGTTGAGACGGTTTCAGTCCTTTAAGTTCATTCAGCTTCAAAACATGCGTTTCCCGCTGGCCCTCACGGTCAAGATTGCCCGTCACATTGTTAAACATAAGGTCAAGCGCACCCCGCGATTCGCGATGGTGCTGCAGTTGGAACCTTTGCATACGTGCAACCTGACCTGCACCGGCTGCGGCCGGATCCGCGAATACAGCACCAGCCTCAAGGACATGGTGCCTTTGGAGCAGTGCCTGGCGGCCGCCGCAGAGTGCGACGCCCCGATGGTCTCCATCTGCGGGGGCGAGCCGCTCATCTATCCGAAAATAGAGGAACTGGTCGCCGGACTGCGCGACCAGGGGCGCATCATTTACATCTGCACGAACGCCATGTTCATGCGGAAAAAGATGCGGGAATACATGGCGGCCCACTGGACTCCGGCAATGGAGCCGACGCTGGCCAAACTCTTGGCGGCCAATCTGGTGTCCGAAAAGGAAGCCGAGCAGATTCGGCACGCCGACGCTGCCGCCCGCGGCAAGCTGACCATCGCGCCCAGCAAGTGGCATTACTGGAACGTCCACGTTGACGGACTGGAATACACCCACGATCTCATCGTCGAACGCGAGGGCGTCTTCAAGGAATGTGTCGCGGCCATCAAGATGGCCAAGATGCTGGGTTACCAGTGCGCGACCAACACCACCGTCTACCGGGAGACCGACCCCCAGGAAATCGAGGACATGTTCAAGTTCCTCAGTTCCCTCGAGGTGGACGGGCACACCATTTCTCCGGGCTACGATTACGACGCGGCCAAGAAGGACATGGTCAAACGGCTTGGCCGTGATCCGAAGGAGTTCTTCCTCACCCGGGAAATGACCCGCAAGAAATTTGCCGACATCGAAAAATGGGCCAAAGCGTTCACCATCTTTGGCACCCCCGCTTATCAGGAATTCTTGGCGGGCAAGCGCGAGCTGACCTGCACGGCCTGGGCCATACCGACCTACAACGTCCGCGGCTGGAAGGCCCCGTGCTACCTGATGACCGACGGGCATTATCCGACCTACGGTGAGATGCTGGGCAAGGTGGACTGGGAAAAATATGGGGTGGTGGACGGCGTGGCCCGTGATCCGCGCTGCGAAAACTGCATGGTGCACTGCGGTTACGATCCGAGCGGGGCCCTCAGCACCAAGCCGCGCGACACGTGGATGAACTTCAGGTTCAACTTTGGCGCGAAACCGGCACCGTTTGCGTCCACGCCCGAGCTGGAGCAGCGAGCCTACAACGGATTCACGCTCGGGAAGGGGCATTTGGCCGAAGCCAAGGCCGCGGTGAACCGAGAGATGGGCGGCGCGAAGTCCGCGTTCGCCCGCGGCGGCAACGGCTTGGCCGAGGAGCATGCCGAACACGATCACGCCGGCGGCGGTTGTGGTTCGGGTGACACAACTCAGCGGGAGGACCTGCTGGCGAAGATTCGGGACGGCAAGTCCGTTGAGGTGAAGGCGGAATAGGGATTTCCGCCTGCCCATTTCGCTGCCGATTGGCCTGGCCGATTCGGGTCGCCTCCCGGACGCCCCGCTAAACTTCGGTCCGAACATTCCGATACGTTGGGGGAATTGATCGTATGACACCCAACCTTGCCGGCAGTTTTGTCCGGGTAACCGACCAAACGTTTGCAACTCAGGTCTTGGATTCTGACCAGCCGGTCTTGGTCGATTTTTGGGCCCCTTGGGGCGCGGCGTGCAGTCGCTTGGGTTCAGAACTCGAGCGGGTCGCGGAAGACTTCGCCGGCCGGGCGAAGGTGGCGACGCTGAACGTTGCGGAAAACCCTTCGACTGCCTCCCACTATGGAATCGCCAGCGTTCCCACGCTGTTGCTCTTCAAAGGTGGCCGGGTGGTCGCGCAGGTCATCGGCATTGCCCAGCGCAATGCGATTGAGGCCAAATTGCTCCCGCAACTGGTCTAGCGCGGGCCAATCTGCCGGACCGATTTCATTTGCCGCTTTGCTTCGACGGAGAAGTGCACTGATTCTGCGCGCGCAGCAATGCGCCGATGAGTGCCCTCTTTCTGAATCCCCCGAGCTACGACGGCTTCGACGGCGGCGCCGGTTCCCGCTATCAGGCTCGACGGGAGGTGACCTCGTTCTGGTATCCGACCTGGCTGGCTCAACCCGCGGCGATGGTTGCCGGATCCAAGCTTTTGGACTGTCCGCCGCACGGCTTGGCCTTGGAAGCGGCCCTGCAGGAGGCGCTGCGATTTGACCACGTCATCATCCACACCTCCACTCCAACGCTGAGGAACGATTGCCGGGTCGCCGAAGCCATCAAGGCGCGCCGACCGGAGACCAAGATCGGATTCATCGGTGCCCACCCGGCGGTGCTTCCGACCGAAACTTTGAAGGCCTCAGACGCCGTTGACTGGGTTGGGCGGCGTGAATTTGACTTCACCTGCAAGGAAGTTGCGGAGGGCATGCCTTGGGACCGGATCGCGGGCCTGAGCTTTAAGCGTGACGGCCGGATCGTCCATAATCCCGAACGCGAACTCATCACCGACATGGACGTGTTGCCATGGGTGGCCGACGTGTATCGGCGGGATCTGCGGCTCGAAAACTACTTCATCGGCTACCTTCAGCATCCCTACCTGAGTCTCTACACCGGCCGGGGCTGTCCCGCGCAGTGCACTTTTTGCCTCTGGCCGCAGACCATTGGCGGCCACCGATACCGGGTCCGTTCCCCGCAGAATGTGGCGGACGAAATGGCCTATCTGAAACGTCTCTTTCCCCAGGTGAAGGAGTTCTTCTTCGATGACGACACGTTCACCGCGAACCTTCCCAGAGCCCGCGAAATCGCCCGACGCCTGGCACCGCTGGGGGTGACATGGTCGTGCAACAGCCGGGCGAATCTTGATGGAGACACCATCCGGTTCCTGCGCGACTGCGGCCTGCGCCTGTTCCTCGTGGGTTACGAATCCGGCAACGCCGACATTCTCCAACGGATCAAGAAGGGCGTGACCCTGCAGGAGATGCGGCGCTTTACGCGGGACTGTCACGAAGCCGGGGTCATGGTTCACGGGACCTTCATTCTGGGACTGCCGGTCGAGTCCCCGGCGTCCATTGAAAGGACCATTGCGTTTGCCAAGGAGCTCGACGTTTTCAGCCTGCAAGTTTCGCTCGCGACGCCCTATCCCGGCACGGAACTTTACGAATTGGCCCGCCAACACGGCTGGTTTGTGAAACGCGACAAGACTGACCTGTTGGATGCCGATGGCGCCCAGCAATCCACCCTCGAATATCCCGGGCTCCCGAAGGAAGCCATCTTCGAGGCGGTCGAACGATTCTACCGGGAATACTATCTTCGCCCCGGACCGATCCTGCGGATTCTCCGGACGATGCTGGAAGATCGCGACATCCTCGTCCGCCGGGTTCGCGAAGGGTTCGAGTTCTTCCGCAGCATGAGCCAGCGACGGGAGGGATAGGTGGGCCCGGGGGCGGCGACGTTCGGGCGCAGCTTTTCATCGCGGTTGGAAGTTCAGCGCGTCGAAACCCTTTTGGGTGACCCGAAGCTCCTGCTGAGCCGGTGGGACCCACTCGCGAGGCGGGCTCGATGCCTCAACAAAAAGATGCGCCCGCGACGTTCTGGCGGCCCAGTTTCCGCTTTGCGCCCGGCAGCTTCCGGCATAGGTTCAAAGGCAAGTGGTTGCCGGTCGGTAACCCCGGGGAACAAGCCTGCTTGATGAGTTCACTGCCGTTTCCACCATGAGTGCCAGTCTCGCCGCCACTTCGGTCCAGTATCAGGTCCAGTCGGACTTGAACCGTGAGTGCCTTCCCCAGTCGAACCGCGATCCCCAGCGCAAGGTGTGGTGGATGAATTCGGTCGCGGCCTCGGTGCTCGGGATCGGTGTTTTCCTGACCAAGGAACCGGCTGAATTCATCTTCCGGCCGATTGAACCCGAGGCTCCGATGCAGGTCGAAATTGTTCAACCTCACGTGGAGCAGGTCGTGCCGGTCGATCGTCCTCCGGAAGACGAGGTCGTTGAGGAGGTGGAGGTTGCCGTCATTCAGCCTGTCGTGGTCGCGGCGGATCCGTCCAAGGTCGCTTTCGCCGTTGAGGTAAAGGGTCCCACGGTCACGTCGGCCAACCTCGCCAAGGTCAGTCCACCGCCCGCCATCGTGCAGCGGCCAAAGCCGCAGAATCAGGCGACCGGACCGGTGGTGATCCGGGCAGGGCAGGAGGGCATTCCCGCCATGCAAAACTACCCGATCGAGGCGCAGCGCGCAGGCATCGAAGGCAGCTTTACGCTGCGGGTCATGGTCGCGGCGGATGGAACCATCGACGAGATTGCCGTCTTGAAGTCGACCGGGGCGCTCCTGCTGGAGCGGGCGGCGAAAGAACATGTCCGGCGCTTCGCCCGGCTCGGGAACGGCCAGGCCCGGGAGGTCCATGTTCCGTTTGACTTCAAACTCAAGTGACCCGCCCAGAATTCTACCAGCTCAACCCGTAGTCACATGCTTCTAGCAAACCTCATCGTCGAAAAATACAAGGATGGCGGCCCAATCATGCATCCCATCCTCGTGGTGGCGATCGTCGCCCTCGCGGTGGTCACGGAACGCGCCTTCTGGTGGATCCGCGAGTCGTTCAAGCGCGATGCCGCGACCTTGGAGAAGATGCTGGCGGCCATGGAGAACGGTGATTTCAGGGCGGCGCTCGCCCTGGCCAAGGATTCCGGTGACCCGGTCATCCGGATGATCTACCGCGGCCTCAGCCACGTGCACGGGTCACTGACCGGTGCGTTGCAGGTCGCGGCCGGAGCCGAGCTCAAGCGGGCCGGCCGCTTCCTCATGCTGATCGACACCTGCATCACGGTGGCACCCTTGCTGGGACTGCTGGGCACGGTGACCGGCATCATGAGTGCCTTTGCCTCCGTGGGCGGAAACGAACTGGCCGTCGAAGCGGTCTCCGGCGGCATTGGCGAGGCGCTGATCGCGACGGCTGCCGGGCTGGGCATCGCCATCTTCTGCCTCCTGCCGTTCAACTACTTCAACGAGCGGCTGGCGAAGCTCCAGTTCGAGTTGGAGACCGCCGCCACCAATGTCGAGGTGATGGTCACCAAGGCGAAGCAGGAGGGCTTCGACACGATGACCTTCCGCCGCGAAAACGCCGCCATCATCCGCTGACCTATGGCAGGTGGCGGCGGGGGTGGCGCACAATCCACCCGCAAGGGTAAGTTCGGCTCGCCGGTGCCCCGGCGTCGGGCGCGGATCGAGATCATTCCGCTGATCGACGTGATGTTCTTTCTGCTCGCGTCGTTCATGATGGTCAGCCTTTCGATGCAGAAGCTGAAGACGCCAAAGATGGATCTCCCGACCACGGTCAAGGTGCAGGCGAGCAACGATTTCAAGCCGAACGCCATCAACGTGGCGGTGGATCGCCAGGGCGCCATTTCCGTCGGCAAAACCAATATCCCGCTCGACCGGCTGGATGAGATGCTGACGACCGCCTACAAGCGGAGCACCAACAACCCCGTCTTTGTCAGCGCCGATCGCGACACCGCCCAGGGCGACGTGAACCGCGTGCTCTATCACATCCGGACCGCTGGCTTTCAGCGGGTTTCATTTTCCGTTTCCGCGCCGAAGGGCAAGTAACCGCTCAAAAGGAACGTCACCATGCACATGGGTTCACCCGTTAAGCGCAGGAAGGCGCGGATCGAGATCATACCGTTGATCGACGTGATGTTTTTCCTCCTGGCCGCGTTCATGATGGTCAGCTTGACCTTGCAGAAACTGAAGACGCTCAAGATGGACCTGCCGAGCTCGGTGGCGGCCAAGTCGGACAGGAAGCCGGACCTCGTGACCGTCGACATCACCAAGGCCGGCGACCTTCGGGTCGACGGCAAGACGTTGACGTTGGTCGAGTTGGAAGAACTCGTGAAGAAACGGTTTGAGGCCAACACCAATCTCCCCGTCTATCTGAAACCCGACGCCACGACGCCCTATGGCCGGACGATCGGCATTCTCGACAGCATTCGGGGGCTCGGAATCTTGAAGGTCTCCTTCAACATTGATCTCCCCAAGGATGGCGTTGCCAAGTAACTGCTCGTCGGGATTCCGTTTGCTCGTCGCCGGGTCCGCCGGCCTCCTTGGGTTGCTCCTCGCTGGAGTCGTCGTGCGGGCGGAAGATTGGCCGCAGTTCCTCGGACCCAATCGCGATGGCAGCACTGCCAACGCCGTTTCCTTGGCCGACCCGGAACCGAAGACACTGTGGAAACTGAAAGCCGGCAACGGCTTTGCCGGTCCGGTGGTTGCGGGCGGGAAAGCGTTCCTTTTTCACCGCCGGCAAGATGCGGAGGTGCTGACCTGCGTGGCCGCTGCATCCGGCAAGCCGCTTTGGGAAGTCTCCGCTCCGACGGACTACGTTGACGACTTCGGCTTCGACAATGGCCCGCGCGCAACGCCGGCCGCCGGGGGCGAGCGTGTGTTCACGTTCGGCGCCAACGGGGTTCTGCTAGCCCGCAAGATTTCCGACGGCAGCCTCCTTTGGCAGTTCGACGCCCGTAAGGAAGCGGGTGCCTCCAAGGGCTTTTTCGGTTTTGCCTGCTCTCCGCTGATCGCTGGGCCGCTGGTGCTGCTGAATCTCGGCGGGGCCTCCGGTGCCGGGGTCGTTGCCTTTGCGGCCGATTCGGGAAAATTGGTTTGGAAGCGGACCGATCAGGAAGCGGGCTATGCCTCCCCGGTTGTTGCGAGGATCGGCGACCAGTTGACGGGGGTATTCTTCACCCGCGAAGGGTTGGTGGGCGTGGATGTCGGCACTGGCGCGGAACGTTTCAACCATCCGTGGCGGGCCGAGATGAGTGCCTCGGTCAACGCCGCCAGCCCGCTGATTCGTGGCCACGAGATCTTTCTTACGACCAGCTATGGGGTCGGCGCCATTCTTCTCGAATCCGCCGGCAACAGGCTCACCAAAATATGGTCCGGTGACGGCTCCCTCTCCGCGCACTACGCGACGCCCGTCCGGAAGGGCGAGCTGATCTTCGGCTTCCACGGCCGGCAGGAACAGGGGCCGGCTCTGCGGTGCGTCGAGTGGAAGACGGGCAAGGTCCGCTGGAGCGAGGAGGGATTCGGGGCCGGCACGCTCGCGCTGGCGGGCGGCCAACTGGTCATCCTCCGCGAGACGGGCGAACTCGTGATCGCACCCGCGGTCGCCAACGGCTTCAAGCCCGCGCGCCGCGCCCAGATCATCGGCAGCAATCGCGCCGCGTTTGCGCTGGCGGATGGCCTCCTCTTCGCCCGTGACAAGGCCAACTGGGTGGCGGTGGATCTTCGGCCGCGCTGAGCCGGTCGAGCGGCGCTGCTCGGTTGCCGACGGCACCCGGTGGACCCACGCCGAACTCAGTCAAAATGACTCTCGCGTAGGTCCACGGTTGTCCGAGGGGAAGGGCGATGGTTACGCTCGCGACGGCGCCCCCTCTTCTATGACGCCCTCAGCCTCAAGCGCACCGTCAGCATCCCAGAAGGCGGAGTATCATGCCCACACGGCCGGAGGACGGGATGGGAAGCCCGATCCGAATCAGGCCAACTGGCAGTTGCTCAAGGACCACCTCCGCAACGTCGCCGCGCTCGCCCGCCGCTTTGCCGAACCGCCGGACCTTGTCCCTTCGTTGCTCGCCGGCGTGAAGCTGCTCACCCGGGACTACGGTGTGACTGCGGTCTTCATGACGGCGACCCAGCCGGCGTTTTCGGGGGCCGGCGACGCCGTGATTGGCGGGTGGAACCCGACTCCCATCTCTGCCGACGAAAACGGACTGGCCGACGCACTGCGGCGGACACGCATTGAACTGCCGACACCGGAGCAAAGACTCGCATGGGAAGACGTTGCCAACCGTCTCGCGGCCGAATCCCAGGCGCTCTGCGTGGTCAACACCACGGCCGACGCGCGCCATCTGTTCACGCTGCTGCGCCAGCGGACTGCAGGCGGCTTCTTCCACCTGCCTTCGCGGCTTTGCCCGCAGAACCGCCGGGAAAAGCTGGAAGCCATCCGCCACCGCCTGCGTGATGGACTGCCCTGCCGGCTCGTCTCCACCCAGCTCATTGAGGCCGGCGTGGACGTGGATTTTTCCGCCGCTTACATGTTCCAGCGTCGGGCGGAAAAGGGCCAATGCTTCGCCTAACCGTGCTTCGGTTGTCGTGAGTTTCCTGCCCACTTCGAGCTGGCTGACGCCGGTGCCATGAATGTTCCCACTGGCATCAACCGCGATCACGAACTTGGGCTGATGCTCTACGATGTCTTCCACCTCGACGTTTCCCGTGACCAGGCTCCGGGCAAGATCGAGACACCGCAGCCCCGCGTGACCTTCTTCAAGGCGGCGCTGACGGACGGCGTCGTCACCGTGCCCGATTGGAACGAGGTCAAAACCCAGCTCGGAGTCGTGCCATGATCCCATCCCCCGTAGCAGCCGCCGTCAGGAGGCCCCAACTCAACCTCCCCAGCCAGTCAGAGCCTCGTCACCTCGGCGGCTACGCCCGGAAGGAGAATCGCGTATGATGCTCCAAGCCCTCATCGCCTACGCCGAACGCGAAAACCTTGGTGACCCTGATTTCGAGACTGTCGGGGTCCGCTGGGTCATCTCCCTGACCTCCGATGGCAAGCTGGCCGGTGATCCCATTCCGTTGGTTGAGAATCCGGGAGACAAGAAGCCGCGCCCGAAGGCGATGCCCCGCCCGTTCACCTCGCCCAACGAACTGAACCAGGGAACCAAGTCCCACCTCCTCTGCGACACCCTGGAGCGGGCCGTCCTGTTCCTCGCTCCCAAGGCGGCAGACAAGGCGGAGTATCGCCGGGTCCAGCACGCCTATTTCCAATCGCTTTTGAGTGAAGCGGGACGGGCCGCTCCTGCTGAGGCCAGCAAGCTGGAAAATGTTCGCAGGTTCCTGAACGACGAAACGGAACTGGTCGGACTTCGTGACACACTGGCTGCGGCCAAGGCGAAGACATCGGACAACGCGACGTTCTCGGTGGACGGCGAGATCCTGCTGAAGAGCGAACCCCTGCGGCAGTTCTGGCGGGAGCGACGTCAGCGCCAGGCATCCGCTTCCGCGGCCCGTGAGCTGCGGGTCTGCGTAGCCACCGGGCAACTGGCCGAGACGCTCGACACGACCGAGAAGATCCGGGGTGTTCCCGGCGGCTTGGCGATGGGCACCAACCTCATCAGCTTCGACAAGGACGCGTTCTGTTCCTTCGGTCTGGAGCAGGCGCAGAACGCGGCGCTCTCAGCGACCGCCGAACTCAAGGTGCGGTCCGCACTGAACGCTCTGATCGACAAGAGCCGCGGCCAGGGGCTCGTCTTCAACGACACCGTGCATCTCCACTGGAGCCGTCAGGCGCTTGTCGATGATCCAATTGATCTCCTGGTGTCCGGCGACGACGAGGCGGTCGCCGCCTTGCTCGACTCGATCAAGACGGGCAAGCGCTACGTGGGGTTGGATGCAAACGCCTATTACGCCCTGAGCCTGTCCGGCAACAACAGCGCGGCCAGGATCGCGATGATGGCGATGACGACCAGCAGTTCGATGAGCTTGAAGGCCAACGCGCCGCCGGCATCCTGCCGGCGGCACCGGAACGGCGAAGACACCCGTGGGCAAACCCCCGCTACGGCCTCGCCCGCAGCGGCAAGGGCCAACGTTTGAAGACACCCGCCCTCACCCCGGCCCTCTCCCCCGAGGAGAGGGAGAAGCTCACTCCACCCTTCAACTCCAACCGCGCCGTTCTCCGTTTCAGCCAGACGCAGCACAGTCCTAGTTCGCCACGGCTGTGGAGTCACCGGGCACGGGCCGGCCATTCCCTCTCCACGGGGGTTTGGGTGAGGGCGGGCCAAGGTCATACTCGCTGCTGATTCCTGAGTGCGGCCAACCAATGTCCCGTCACGGTCGGCGCAGGCGATAGAAGCGCGTGCCCTCCGGCGGCGACAACAGCACATCCGTGGCATTCACCTCGGGGACCGGCATCCATTCGGCTTCCGGGCCGAGTTGCTCGCTACTTTCCAGAATCCAGCCGGACACTTGCGCTGGCCAACTCAGGCGCAGGCCGTTGGACTTGATTTCATGGGCAAGGGGAATGACCGGCGGTTCGCCCGCGGCGATGGGTTCGTTGGGCAGCGGGTTCCAGTCGTAGCTCGCTATTGCAAACGGCGTGATGAACAGGGTGTCCGGCCGCGTGAGTCGGACCCAACCATAGTGGATCGTTCCTGCCTCCAAACTCGTGAGGCGAAAACCGATTAGCACTTCCGTCTTGTTCGTAAAAAAGGCATGGCCGCCAGCCACTGCGTCTGGAGAACGTTGGATGGTGTCGAAATAGTTCCATTGAACTTGTGCGAAGAGGGCAGAGTCGTAGCCAAGCAAAAGCACGTAATTGTCGTTTCCTAGGTCGAAATGGACCTTACTGGTGGTTGAAACAACCTGGCCGGCCGAAAAGCCAACCTGCTTGGCGGCCCCGTTTAAAAAACGTAGTTGCGCCGTGTTGCGTAGGAAGAAGCTGACGCTGTAATAGGGTGTGTTTTCGAGCGGCGTGTAGGCCGAATTGTGCTCGTAGGTGGCATCCGACTCGCCATCGCCATCCACGTCTAAGGTCACGAGCACTGCGCTGTTCGTTACGAGCGGGTGGTTGAGATCCAGCACGAGGTCAGGATCGGCCCAACAGCAGCTACCAGTCAGAAGCAGGGCCAGCAGGAGCCAACGGACACCCAATCGCCGGAGGTTTGAGAGACTCGAAAGCAAGTTCATAGAATTCTTGGGCCTAAGATGAGTGTTTTTGATTACAGACCCGGACCACGGGGACCAGCAGGAAGCCCCTTGGACTGCCATTTAGGAGGCCGTTGCCGACGATGTAGCCACCGGAATTCACTGCCGTGGCTCGCTTGAGCGACCACCCGGTTGTGCCATGGACGAAATATTTTTCATTCAGGTCATACCAAATTCCGCCACTGCCTTTCATTAATGTGGCCTTAATGGTGGGGTTACTTGAGCTCGGCGAGGTCTCGCTGCTGCCCGACCAACCGACAATCCAATCCAGTAACCGTTGCGATGCCGAACGCTTCA
>JAYUSF010000312.1:0-34302 GCA_043755815.1 Verrucomicrobiota bacterium | reverse complement strand
CGCGGCAAACTGTTTCATCCGCTGTCGGGTGGCCGCGTCCCACACGCGCACCTGGCCGTCGGTATTGGCCGTGAAGAAACGCCCGCCCCCACGTGGCCACACCACTTGTCGCGCGGCGTTCGTGAGCACCACGCCGACGGGTGGACTCGCCGACAAATCCCACAGCTTCGTCTCGCCCTCGACCGTGCCGGAACCAATGCCGCCGGTGAGCAGCCACCGGCCTTCCGCGGACCACGCCACGCCGGCCACGATCCACGAATGCGTGCCCACGACCGCCGTGTGGTCGCCCCGGCACTGCTGCCAGAGCAGCCGCCACGCGAAGTCCGGCTCCGGGTTGCGATGCGTCGCGAGCAGCCGGCGTGCGCGGCCGAGATCGCCTTCGGTGATGGCCTGCGACGCCAGCCGCAGGTCCGCGGCATAGGCTTCGAGGTCGCTGCGCTCCCGCGCGTGCTCCGCCCGCCGCCATTGTGCAGTCACGCCCAACGATCCGCCGACAAGCGCCAGGGCCAGCAATCCGATCAACGACGCCACGACCGGCTGCCGGCGACACCAGCGCCAGGTTTGCCCGGCCAAACCAACGGGCCGCGCACGGATCGGTTCATCGCGCAGGAAGCGGCCCAGATCGGCGGCCAGATCGGCGGCGCTCGCGTAACGACGCGCGGGTTCCTTTTCCAGACACTTCAGGCAGATCGTTTCCAGATCCCGGGAAACCGCTGGATTCAGCCGGCGCGGCGAGACAGGTTCATCATGCTCCACCTGCGCCAGCACCGCGTGAATCGAGTCGCCGACGAAGGGCGGGCGTCCCGTCAGCAGATGGTAGAGGGTAGCCCCGAGGGAGTAGATGTCAGTGGTGGCGGCCCGGATTCTTTCATCTGCCTTCGTCGGAGCGCCGGTCTCCGATCCAGCGCGATTGGAATCTTCACCGATATGCGCCGGGTCGGCGACCGGCGCTCCTTTGCCCTGTCGCCGCAGCCGTTCCGGCGGCAGGTAGCTGGGCGAGCCCAGCGTTTCGTCGGGGCGCGTGGGCTGCGCTCCGCCTTCCAACTGGCGGGCCAGGCCGAAGTCCGTCACGCGCGGCCGGCCCAGCTCATCCAGCAGGATGTTCGACGGCTTGAGGTCACGATGCAGCACGCCCCGCGAATGCGCGTAGTGAATCGCCTCCGCCACCAGCCGCAGGAGTTCCGCCGCGACCCGCGGCGCGAACGGCTGGCGCCCGACCACTTCCGCAAGGCTCCGTCCCTCGACCAGTTCCATGGCGTAAAACGGGAGACCGTCATGCTCGCCCACCTCGAAGATCGTCACGATGTGCGGATGCTGCAGCCGGGCGACGGCTTCGGCCTCGGTGTGAAAGCGCCGTCGTGCCTCTACGCTGGCAAACTCACCTCCCAGCAAAACCTTCAGCGCCACCAGCCGGTTCAGGCCGCGTTGCCGGGCACGATACACCACGCCGAAACCGCCGCGCGCGATTTCTCCCAGCGGCTCATAGTCGCCCACGCGGGGCGGCAATCCCGGTTCCGTGTCCGCGCCCGCCGCCAGCACCAGCATGGTCAGGCAGGCGGGACAGTTGCCCGCGAGCCCGAGGGCAAGCGGAGCGCCGCAGTGCCCGCACGTCGCGGTGGGCTTCGCCGGCTCAGTGTTCATATCGGGTTCAGCCACATTGGCGCGCAAAGGTTACGGCTTCAGGCGCGCAACGCGCCCAGAAGATGCCGCAGTTCATCCTCCACGGCTTCCGGATCGGCCACCGTCTGCGCGACCGCTTCCCGGAGCAGTTCGCCATAACGGCGACGCAGGCGGTGCAAGGCCGTCTTCACGGCCCCCTCGCTCAGGCCCAGCCCTTCGCCGACGGCCGCCAGCCCCCCGTCCGCCCGGCTGCCGTCGAGCAAACCTTGCAGCGCTTCGAACACCGCCGTCCGGCCATTCCCGGCGCACTCCCCGCGCAGTCGGTCAAGCGCCTGCTCCAACAGCGTGAGCGCCCAGCGCCTTTCGTAGGCGCGCTCGGGTGTGTTGTGGTGGACCGGCTCGCGGGCAAGCCATTCCTCGGCGTCGCCCTCGATGGACAGGGGGACGACTCCGGCGCCGCGCTTGAGCCGGTGGGCCCGGTTCCATTCGTTGGCCAAGAAGTGGGACAGCGCCGTAAGCAGGAACGTGCGGAAACGTCCCTTCTCCGGCCCGACCCGTGCGAGGTCGCCTTGGGAAAGCAGCCGGGCGAAGAATTCCTGTGTGAGGTCCCGAGCCTCCTCGGGATCGCGTCCTTGCCGGCGAACGAAGGCGTAAAGGGGACGCCAGTAATTTCGGCAGAGTTCCTCCAGCGCGGGCAACGCCCCGGTCGCTCCGGCCTGTCCAGCCGTCAGCACCACGCTCCAGCGGGTGGTGACAAAGGCAGACCGAGAACTAGGCTGTTGGTTGATCAACCCGGACCATGCTGGGCCTGTTCCGAGAAATTCCGCAAGGATGGCGGGGCTGACGCAATGAATTCGGCACGCGGACTTCTGTTGCCCCAGGCCCCGAATAGTGGCGGCAGGCGATGCCGGCGGTTTCAGCGGTCGTCACGACTGCGGGCGAGCATGACCAGCTTGAGCAGTTGCAACAATGCGTTCATCAACGCCGCCACATACGTCAGGGCCGCGGCTCCGAGCACGCGATCCACGTCCCCCAGTTCCCGGTTGGTGACCAGGCCGAGTTTCAGCAACTGCACCTTGGCCCGGCTGCTGGCGTTGTATTCGACCGGCAAGGTGACCAACTGGAAGAAGGCCACGATGGAAAACAGCGCCACGCCGGCCCAGATGATCTTCCCGGAAAGCGTTCCGCCGAGGATCATGCCGCCGATGATGATCCAGGTGGAGGCGTTACTGGCGAAGTTGGTCACCCCAACCAGCGCCATGCGCAGGCCCAGCGGGCCATAGGCTTCCTTGTGCTGGAGCGCGTGGCCGACTTCGTGGGCCGCAACCCCTACCGCGGCGACGCTGGTGCTGTGAAAGTTCTCCCCGGACAGGAAGACGGATTTCTTCAACGGGTCATAGTGATCGGTCAGGTGGCCGGGCACCTCGAAGATCTCGACTCCAGTCATGCCGTTGCGATCAAGGATTTCGCGGGCCGCCTGAGCCCCGGTGATGCCGCGGTCGGTGCCGACTTCGCGGTAGCGGTTGTAGGTCGAGCTCAGCCGCATCTGCGCCCAGAAGGCGAGCAGCATGCCCGGGATCATCACCCACCAATACGGGTCCCAGTAAAAAAGAAATGCGAACGTCATGGTCAATTTTGTCCTCCAGACCATCCGGAGAACGCGACAAAAGCTAAGGCCACTTGCGTCCGCCAGCAAATGGATGGGTGGGGTGGGAATTCCATCCGGACGAACGTTGGTTCTGGTGGCGCGCGGCTCCCGTCGGGCATTCGGCAAAGTGCTGCCGGCATCTTGCCGGCAGAGGCGGCCTGGCGAGGCAGGCCACGGACATTGACTCACGCCTGCGAGCGGGCGCCGCTTCCGCCGGTTGGAAGCACGGCGGCACTCTGTCAGGGTGGCGCGCGGCTCCCGCCGAGCAAGCCGACCCACCGGCTCGGTAGGAACCTCGCACCACCCTGGCAAGTCAGACCGAGCTCCCGCTTGACCCCCTTCCCCGCCCGCCCGCACCGTCCACGCATGACTTCCCTACGTCCGTTACTGTTCGCGTCGTTCCTGGCCTTCAGCGCCACCGCCTCCGCCCAGGAACTCGAACCCAAGCCAGATGCCGTAGCTTTCGCCAACTTCAAGCCCAAGAAGGCGCCCGCCCACGCCGGCCTGCTGCTCCGCGAAAATGACCGACTCGCCATCATCGGCGACTCAATCACCGAGCAGAAGATGTATTCCCGGATCATGGAGACCTACCTGACCGCTTGCCTGCCCGAACTGAAGGTCACCGTGCGCCAATACGGCTGGGGCGGTGAAACGGCCGAGGGCTTCAAGAACCGCATGGCCAACGACGCGCTGCGCTTCCAGCCGACCATTGCGACGACCTGCTACGGCATGAACGACCACAAGTATCGGGCCTACGACGAGCCGAACGGCCAGTGGTATCGCGAGAACCAACTGGCCATCTTGAAGGCGTTCAAGGCCGCCGGCGCGCGCTTCGTCCTGGGTTCACCCGGCTGCGTGGGGCCAAAGGTTCCCTGGAGCAAGTCCGGCTCGGAGGAAATGAACCTGAACCTCTGCGAATTCCGGAATATCGACCTCGCGCTCGCCCAGCAGGAGCAGGTCGTGTTCGCCGACGTCTTCTGGCCGATGCTGACCTTGGGCTGGAAGGCGACCAACCAGTTCGGAGTCGACTACGCCATCGCCGGCAAGGACGCCGTGCACCCCGGCTGGGCCGGTCATGTCGTCATGGCATCCGCCTACCTAAAGGCCCTCGGCGTGACCGGTGACCTCGGCACGTTCACTGTGGACCTTGGCGCCGGCAAGGCGACCGGGAGCAGCGGGCACGAAGTGGTCTCGTTCACCAACGGCGAGCTCACGGCCAAGAGCAGCCGCTACCCGTTCTGCGCGCCGGCCGGCGAACTCAGCGACGACAACGCGATCCGCTCCGGCATGGCCCTGGTGGACTTCCAGTCACAGTTCAACCGACTCCGCCTCGTCGCGAAGAATGCGACCGCGAAGAGCTACACCGTCACCTGGGGCGGCGAAGCGAAGACCTTCACCGGTGAGCAACTCACAGCCGGCATCAACCTGCCCGCCGAGTTTGCCAAGACGCCGTTCGACGAGGCGTTCAAGCGCGTGGACGAAGCGGTCAGCCGGAAACAAAACTACGAGACCAAGCAGATCAAGTCCCTCTTCCACGGCGAAGAAGGCAAGGTCGACATGGAAGCGACCGTGGCGCTGACCGAAAAGGCCCGCGCACCCCTCGCCGCCGCCATCCGCAGCGCCATGGTGCCGGTGACGCACACGCTGAAAATCGGGGCGGCGAACTGACAGTTCCGACCGGCTCGTTCCGACTTCCACATGCTCGCCTCACTGCCTGCCTGGATTCGTGCCGCCACGCTGCTGGCCATCAACGTCCTGTTCCTGATGGTCTGGGGCTTCGCCGGGCTGAGCAAACTGCGCGACGGTATCCCGCCATGGTTCGGCGACAAGTTCGGCTCCACCTTCCTCGCGCACGTCCCCGGACTGACGGCGACGTTCTGGATTCTCGCCGTCAGCGAGCTGGCGGTCTTCGCCCTGGCCGGGCTCGCGCTGCTGCGACTGGAGTTCATCGGCCAGCGGACGGCGACTGTGCTCCAGACGACGCTGGTCGGCAGCCTGTTCGTGTTCCTCCAGCTCGGCTTCGGCCAATGGCTCACCAACGAGTTCACCGGCGCCTTCCAGCAGTTCGTCTATTTCGGCCTGACACTGGTCGCCCTGCGCACCATCGCACAGCCCTCGCCCGCGCAGACCTAGACGGCGCCAAACGCAGGGATCGAGCCCGGCACGGAGGTGGACAAAGCGGTGTCGGGCACACATCGTTAGCCCGCTTCCCGCACAGACTCCGAACCTCGACCCCGGCATGATGCTCACGAATCAGGTCGCCCAATTTCTCCGATGTGCGTTCGTTGCGCTCAGTCTGACCGCAACCGCAGCGCTGACCTGGGCGGCACCTGCCGCGCAGACTATCCGGTGGCGTTCCCCGGCCACCAATGCCGTGCTCCAGCTGTATGAGGCCTACCCGCTGGTAGCGACGGCCAGCAGCCATCTGCCGGTCACCTTCCGGGTGCAAACCGGCCCGGCATTCATTGCGGACGGCACCATCACGGCCACCAACGTCGGCACCATCGTTCTGGTGGCCGAACAGGTAGGAGACTCGGCTTGGGCCTCCACCAACTCGCCACGAAACCTTAACCAAGCAGACATCGCACTGCGTGAGTTGTGGAACTGGCCGGTCCAAAAGAATTTAGGAGCGATCGGTCTCGCTGTCAGCGGTTCACTGGCCTACGTGGGGACGATGACATCTGGGTTGCAGATTCTGGACCTCAGCAATCCGACCTCACCCGTTCAGTTAGGCACCTTCGGTTTCAAACAACCGGTGAATGAAATCCAAGTCGTCGGATCGGTGGCCTATTTGGCAGCATCCGGAAACGGCCTGCAGATCTTGGACGTAAGCGATCCCGCCAAACCAACCAAACTCGGTGAATTCACGACAAGTAACGGATTCACTCAAGGGATCCACATCGTGGGAACAACCGCCTATATTGCAGACTTGGCGAGCGGCTTGCACATCTTGGACGTCAGCATTCCCGCCACTCCATCACGGCTGGGAACCCTCTCAGGAAGCATCATCGCCGGCTCGGTTAAGGTTGTAGGCAACTTGGCCTACGTCTCAGTTTGGCGCTCGAATAGTCTGCTAATCGTGGATGTCAGCACGCCGTCCAACCCAGTGCTTTTGGGTTCGTCCGTCCTAGGTGCACCTCCGGGGGACATCCAAGTGGTGAACGGCCTAGCATACCTCGCACTGGAATCCTATGGCTTGAGAGTATTGGATGTGAGCAACCCGGCAGAGCCAACGGTCATTGCGCGTCCGAATGGAAGCGGGCTCGGAACCGATATTCAGATGGTTGGACATCTGGCTTTCGTCACCGGCTACGAATTGGACGTCTTTGATGTAAGTAACCCGCGACGACCATCAAGAGTTGGGCGATTCGCTCCAGGGAACGTTTCGTGGGGAATTCAGGTCTCCGGCTCCACCGTCTACCTCGCCGGAAGCGGCTTCGGGGTAAAAGCTCTCGAATGGCAGTCCAAGAATCTTCCCCAGGGAATCCGCTTCGCTCCGCCCACCCTGGTCAGCACGACCAATCCCTTGGTGACACTCTCTGCCGAGGCCAGCTCGGGCTTGCCAGTGAACCTGACCGTGGTTGAAGGCCCAGCGACCATTGCCGGCAATCAGCTCACTTCCACGGGCCCCGGCCTGGTGCTGGTTCGCGCCGACCAGGCCGGCAACGATATCTTCCGGCCCGCGAGTGTGGAGCGGCGCATCCGTTTCATCGCCCCCGGCCAACCCTTGGCAACCACTCCGACTCTGACTGTGGGGGAGGATTTCAGCTTTCGCGTCCAAGCCGAGGCGGAACAGCGCTTCGTGGTCTTGGTTTCGGAGGATCTGCTCCAGTGGCGCGAGTTGTCGGAGTTCGTCGGCACAACCGAGCCGGTCGTGGTGAAGGATTCAGGTCCGGACAGCGTTCGGCGCTATTACCAAGTCGTCCCGCGCTGAAACCAATGGAGGGCCGTCAGAGCCAACCGCCAGCCGCCCCTTCTGGGGCTCGTTCGTCCTCCGACCGCAGCCCCCCCGACTGACGCGTTGGGCTACTTTTTGCCGCGCCTCCGGCGCTGGGAACCACGCTCACTACGGAACCCGAATGGTCTGGACGTCAACGGACAGAGTTCCAGTTCCACCATGGCCTACCCGCCCAAGGTGGTCGGATCAGTCACGTCGCCCTTGTTGAACTCGACGTATTCCTCCGTGAGGTCGGCGGCATACATCAGCGCGGCGCCCTTACCCAGGTTCAGGCGGATGTGCAGGTCGAATTCCTTCGGCGCGGCGGCGGCACACAGGTCCTTGTAGGTCGCCTTGGTCGGCTGACCGCGCTTCAGGCTCCAGAGCACCTTGCGGCTGCCCGGCGCGCTGTAGCCGATGTCCACCCTGCTCTCGACGATGGTTGCCGGGCTGTAGCCCAGTGCGTCGATGATCCGGCCCCAGTTCGGATCGCCGCCGTGCCAACTGGTCTTCACCAGCGCGCTGTTCGCGACCGCCCGGGCCGCGGCATCCGCGTCGGCGATGTTCTTCGCGCCTTCGACGCGCACCGTCACCACGCGATGCACGCCTTCGCCGTCGCAAACGATCTTCTTGGCCAACGTCAGGCAGACGTGCGTGAGAGCCGCCTGGAACACATTGAACTCGGCGCTCGAAACCTTGAACTTCGCGTTCCCTGCGAGCCCGTTCGCCAGCACCAGCACCGTGTCGTTCGTGCTCATGTCGCCGTCCACGGTGATGCGGTTGAAGCTGTTCGCGACCGCCTCGCGCAGGGCCGCCTGCAACACCTTAGCCTCAATCGCCGCGTCGGTCGTGATGAAACCGAGCATCGTGGCATGCAACCCCTGCGGCAGCGCGGCCGGACGCGCCCCGGTGGCGCTCATGCCCGGCTGGATCATGCCCGCGCCCTTGCACATGCCGCCCAGGCGGACCGTCTTGCCGCCCAGCTTGAACTCGATGGCAACCTGCTTCGGTTTCGTGTCGCTGGTCATGATCGCCTCGGCCGCGTGCGCCGCGTGTTCGACGGTGGCGCCCAGCAGCGGCGCGGTGGCGAGGATGCCGGCGTTCACCTGCTCCATCGGCATCGTCACGCCAATGCGGCCGGTCGAACCCACGAGCGCGTAGCCATCCTTGATGCCCAGTGTCTTCTCGGTCAGGCGCACCATTGCGAGGGCGTCCTTCATGCCCTGCTTGCCGGTGCAGGCGTTGGCGTTGCCGGAATTCACCACCACGGCCTGCGCGATCCCCTTGGCGACCCGCGGCACGCAGACCTTCACCGGCGCGGCGCAGATCTGGTTCGTGGTAAACATGCCCGCGACCGAGCACGGCACGTCGGAGACGATCAGCGTCAAGTCGCGTTTGGGTCCCTTGTTGGACCCCTTGCCGGTGCCCAGGCGCTTAATGTCGCAGAACACGCCGGCGGTGCGGAATCCCTGGGGCGCCACGATCGCGCCCTCCACGTCTTTGAACTTCAGCTTCACGGGCGCGGATGAACTCACACGCGGCCCTCGAATCAATCGCGAAATGGACCCGCTCAACGCGCTGAGCCTATTCCCGATACCGCCGCCAGACCGCGTGAAAGGCGTTGGCGAAATCCTGCGGCCGCCGTTCCAGCCACTGGCCGATCGCCTCCAACGTGAACCAACCGCCGCCGCGGACCTCGGATTCCTGAAGCTCGAACGGGCCCTCGTGGTCGGCCCGGTATATCCAGCAGAACTCCCAACCGGTCTCCGCAGTCGCCTCCAACTTGAAGAGGCGAGTCGGCACCGATCCGAGTTCCACGCCGAGTTCCTCCCGCACCTCGCGGAGCGTGCAGGAATCGTAGTCCTCGCCCGTGTCGAGGTGGCCGGACGAGGAGGAATCCCACACGCCGGGGAAGTTGTCCTTGATCAGTGAGCGCTGCTGGAGGAACAGCTCGCCGCGCCGGTTGAACACGAGCACATGGACCGCCCGGTGCCGCAGGTTTTGACGGTGAACTTCCCGCCGGGGAAGCTGGCCGATCACTTCATCGCGCTCGTTGACGACATCGAAAATCTCTTCGCTCACGCGGGAAGCTTGGAACGGGATGCGGCCGGCCGCCAGTGCGTCATTCGCGGAGCTTGGAATCGATGATGAGGGTAACCGGCCCGTCGTTCACGAGGCTCACCTGCATGTCCTTGCCGAATACGCCGGCGGGAACTTGCCGGGTGAGCAGTTCGGTGAGGCGACCGTGAAATGCCTCATACAGCGGAACCGCGATTTCGGGCTTGGCCGCCCGGTGCCACGACGGCCGGGTGCCCTTCTTGGTGCTGGCGTGGAGGGTGAACTGGCTGACCAGCAGGACTCCGCCACCCACGTCGGCGACCGAGCGGTTCATTACGCCCACCTCGTCATCAAAGATGCGAAGCTGCACGAGCTTGGTCGCCAGCCACTCAATGTCTTCGGCCGTGTCCGCCGGCTCGACGCCCAATAGAACCAGCAGTCCGGCGCCAATCTCGCCGGTCACCACCCCCGCCACGGATACACCCGCCGAAGACACCCGCTGCACCACGATGCGCATGGTGTGAGCGTGCCGTCTTCAGGTTGAGGTGTCAGCGTTGGAGATACTCGCCGAGCGCCTCGTAGAAGACCGCTTCGGGCACTAGCTGATGGTCGCGGTTGGCCGAACCACTTTCCGGTTCGGTCACCGGCAAAACCTCCACATCGTCGAGCTTGCCTTGCAGCACCTCGCAGAATTCATCCAGATCGAACTCGGGCGGGAGCGAATCACCGCCGCACATTTCCTCGCTTACGTAGAACAGTCGTCTCATGGCGGTTGCCTTTCAGGGTTCCGAAGGGCGTGTGCCTTTCCCACTCCGGAGCCGTTGGCAATAGGCTCCTCTTGAGCGAAAGGCGCACGCGGAAAATTGGCGAAACCGGCCCCCGTTCCGGCCCTTCAACCGAACACGCGCTTCAGCCGCGCCACATGGTAGGCCGTGCGCTGATCGTTGCTCATCCCGTCAAAGTCGGGACGTCCGTCCGTTCGCTTGGGCCACGCAGCGGCCGGGCTGGCAACATCAGAGCTGACTGCTGGAGACGCCACGGCCGGCTTTGCCTCGGCCAACGGGTTGTTGGTCACCGTCACGGTCGCCCGCTTGGTGGCGCTGCCGTCGTAGCTCATGGACTGATCGGTGAGCTGCAGGTCGGCTTCGAGCGAACGGGTCGGCTTGATGCCCTTCCCTTGCAGGATGCCGTGGTAGGCGCGCACCGCTTCCTCGGGACCGATCTTGCCATCGGTGATCAGCCGCAGCATCTCGATGAACGCGAGCTGGTGCTCGGCGTTGTTGATCTTGCGGCCGAACAGCGCGACGCGGGCGCCATACTTCTGGGCGTCGTGGATCAGCCGGAAAGCGTCGTAAGTCGTGCCGGCACTGCCGCCGAGGATTCCCACCACGAGGTTCGGATCGTATTGCGCCAGCTCCTCCATCGCCTTGGGACCGTGATAAACGATCTTCAAGAACACCGGCCGGCCCGCGTCGGGCACGCCGGCAAGGATGCGGAGGATGTTGTCGTTGATGAACTCGCCCAGTTTCTCGGGCGCAATGCCGCCGGAGACGTTCGGGTCGAAGACTTCGAGGAAGTGCCGGAACTGCTTCCGTTCGGCCTCTTCGCGAAACTCCTTATACCACAGCGACGCCTCGCGGTCCTGCTCCAGCTCGTTGACGAAGGTGACCGAATAAAGCCCGAGGTTGGCTCCCGGGAACTGCCCGCTGCCATCCCGCTCGCACTCCACTTCGCCGCACTGAATGTGGTCAATCGTCGCGCTGCGGAACGGCTGACTCGGCTCGCGCGTGTAGCACCCGTGGCGGACGGCCCAGACATCCGTCGTGTCGTTGGCCCGCGCGGCGGGCGTGACGTGCGACTTCTGGAACAGCCCTTCCTTGATGGTGAGCTGTTCGTTCACGTAGGCCGACATCAGTATGATGTCGATCAGGCCCTGGTGCGTGACCTCGCGGATGATGTCGAGGAACTCCGGCAGGTTGCGGTAGCCGAACTCGTCGCGGCCCCAGACCTCCGGCGAGAACTGCGCCGGCCGCGAACCGTGCCGCGCCAGATAGCCGCGCGGTCCCGGCGCCCGGACACCGAACGCCATGTCCGCGTCCTTCGCATCGGCAATGATGAAGGCCCGCGACGAACGGTTGGCGCGGATTTCGGCGAGTTTGGCGTCGAGGGATTTCATGCGGGAATGACCAATGTCCAATGCTCAATGACCAACACGCCAACCCCAATCTCCCGGAGTCTCCATCGGGTCATTGGGCATTGGTCCTTGGCCATTTCTTCAGGCCTTCACCTTCGCGAGCGTTTCCTTCAATGCCCGCGCCGAAGCCTGAAGCGCCATCTGTTCCTTGGGCCACAGCTTGATCTCGACGTGCTTCTCCACGCCCTTGCGGCCGACGACGCTCGGCACACTCAGGCAAATGTCGCGGATGTCGTAAGCACCCTGGATCAGCGACGACACCGGGAGCAAGGTCTGCTGGTTCAGCAGCACCGCGTGGATCACGTCGCGGATGGCGATGCCCACCGCCCAACCGGCGCCGCCCTTGCGCTTGATGACCTCGGCCCCGCTGCCCTTGGTGCGTTCGAAGACCGCGTTCTGGAACGACGGCGTGCATTCCGGCAACCCGGCCAGCGGCAATCCGTTCACGCTGGCGCTCGACCAGACGGGCAACATTGAGTCGCCGTGTTCGCCGAGGATCAGCGCCTTCACCTGCTTCGGGGCGAGCTTGAGTTCCTCCGCAATCAGCGAACTGAAGCGCGACGTGTCGAGCATCGTGCCCAACCCGTAAACCTGCGGCCACGGCAACCCCAGCCGCTGGACCGCCAACTGCGTGAGGATGTCCACCGGGTTCGACACAACGAAGATGTGCGCGTCCTTCCGGAAGCCCGCAGCCTTGATGCTGTCGAGGATGCCCACGAACAGCGCCACGTTGCGGTTGATCAGATCCAGGCGGGACTCGTCGGGCTTGCGACGAAGGCCGGCGGTGATCAGGAAGATGTCGCTGTCGGCCGCCCGGGCGTAGTCGCCAGAATAGATCTTTTGGTCGCCCGCGAACGCGCTGCCGTGCAGCAGGTCGAGCGCCTCGCCGTCGGCGAGGTCCTTGTTGGCGTCGAGAATCTGGATCTGCGAGACGAGTCCGCCGCACTGCAGCGCAAACGCCGCGCACGAGCCCACCCGACCGCCACCACCGATGATTGCAACTTTCATAACTGGAAAACTGGAGTGTTGGAGAGCTGGAGCCTTGGAGCGTCGGGAGGTAACCAATCACTCCTTGGCTCCATCACTCCCTTTCATTTCATCTGCGACAAAATCTGGTCCGTGATCGCCTGCACCGCGGCTTCCGCCTCGGAGTCGTAGCCGACCGCGGCGTCCTCGCGGGCAGGGACTGGGCACGTCGCGCCCGGCCGCCAGTCGCCGCTGTCGCAGAGCTCGCATTCCTTCATTCCGTAGCGCGGGTCTACGAAGCCGAGGGATTTCTTGATGCTCAGGATGTCCTTCATCTGAGGCCCGGTGAAGGTGTTGATCGGTTTACCGAGCTGGCCGGCGATCACGATCGTGCGGCAATACGCCTCGATGATCTCCATACGCCAGTAGGCTTCCTCGAGGTTGTTGTGCGACCAGGTCACCACGCCGTGGTTCGCCATGAGGATGGTGTTGTATTGGTCGGTCAGCTCCGCGACGAGCTTACCCATGTCCGGCGAACCGGGCGTGCGATACGGCGCCACGCCGACGGAGCAGAACACTTCATACTCCGGCAACATGCAGGTCGGCGGCGCTTCGCCAACCACCGCGAACGCCGTCGAATACGGCGGATGGCAATGGCACGTGGCCACGGCGCTCGGCTGCCGCTTCATCATCTGCAGGTGCATCAGGATCTCGCTGGTGCGCCGCTTGGTGCCGAGCAGTTGGTTGCCCTCGAAATCCACAAGGCACATGTCCTCCGGCTTTAGGGACCCCTTGCTGACGAGCGTCGGCGTGCAGATGGCGATGTCCTCGCCGACACGGATGGCCATGTTGCCGCCGTTGCCGTCCACGTATTCGCGTTCCCACAGACGGCGACCCATCGCGCAGATCTGTTCCTTGAGCGCGTGCGCGGAGGGCGAATTGAAATAGGCTTCCAAGTCAGCCTTGGGACTCTTGGAATTCAGTGGCTTCGCCGGAGCGGGAGCAACCGACGCGGGCGCCGCCGCTGGACGCGCCGATTTCGCAGCGAGGTCGCGCAGCACGTCCTTGGCAGAAGGCGTCAGGATGGCGTCCTTGGCGGCAGCGACCGGATCGCCCCCCTTGGCGACGATTTCTTCGATGTCTTTGGCAGTGAGAACCGTGCTCATTGGTTAAACGGGTTGTAGAAAATCTCGTCCACGAGCGCCGCGTTGATCGCGTCAATCGGCGGCGGCGTTTCAAAAGGCTGGGCCGCCTCGCGCCCTTCGACATAACCAATGGTCTGGCCCACGCCACCACCGAGGGCGTCGTAAACCACCAGGCTCGGATCCTTGCTCAGGCCCGGCGGCGTGTCGCAGCCGCGCTGGTAGTGCTCCCGGGTGAACGGCGAAACAATCAGCCAACGGGCGCCCCGCAACTCGGGAACGACCGTGCTTAGTGTCACACGGCCAATGACGGCGCCGAGTTTCATGCGGCCTGCTCCTTCGTCCAATGGCCCAACCGTTCCTTGAGGTCGGCAACCACTTTCTCCAACGCATCCGTTTCGCTCTTGGCCCTAAAGGAATCGTAGTTGCCGGCGAATTGAGTGATCCGCTCCACCATCAGCAACTCTGTCGATTTATACCGCCTAGATTTTCCCACTTTAGGTTTTAGCGGAAAGGTTGGTTCCACGTTAAAAGGCTCCAACTCCCAAGCATGGGCACGAAACCAGCCCCTGCGTTCGGTGTCTCTGAACAGTTCAATCCGGAGTGGAAAGCTCCACTCGGGGCCAAACTCCAAGTCCACTTCGTAAGTGCAAACCAGTTTCAGGAAGTTGGTCTTCACCGCTGAATGTCGGATTTTCACACCGGCACCCCCGGTTCCTTTTCGTCCACGATCCCGACGACCAGCCAACGGGCCGGACTTTTCGGATCGCCGACCGCCTTGCGTGCCTCGGAGCCGTCGCTGGAAATCACCACGCGCTGGTGCATGCCAGCGCCGTGTGAATCGATGGCAATCTGTGGCGAGCCTTCCGGCGTGCCGTCCTGCCCAATCGGCTGGCAGATGACGAGCCGCCACCCCTCGAAGCTCGGATGCTTCCGGGTGGCGACCACATTGCCTTCGACGCGCGCAAGTAACATGGTGTCTCAGGGGTTCTTCGTGCTCTTTTTCGCCGATCCATGCTCAGTCGGATTCACAACTTTCTTGGAAACTTCCGCAGCGGCAGTCCACAGCGTGACCCGTCCCTCGTGACTCGAAGTGAGCAACTGGGTTCCCTCGCGGTTCCAGCGGATTCCGCAGAGGAGATCAGGCGATTTGCCGAGATGCTTCAGTTGACCGTCCTTCGACCATATCCGCAGTGCGTCGCTCGCAGAGGCAAGCAAGGTGCCGTCCCGATTCCAACTGACGTTTCTGAACGCCGCGCCTTCTTTGACTTCCAGTGTCTTGAGCAACTTGCCGTCGGGCGACCAAAACTGAAGCGCCGGCGCATCGCCCGTGTCATGATTTCCGTAGTCCCCAACCACAAAGAACTCCCCGGAAGGGTGCCACTCCACGCACAAGAGCAGACAAAAGCCTTTCGCCTCCGGGCGATGGCTTACTTGTTTGGTGATGTTTCCGCTTCCATCATAGAGGGTGATGAACTCGCCGACCGTCACTACTTTGGCTTGTGTGGGATGCCAGGCCACGCCCGTAAGGCCCTTGGCCTTCTCGGGTCGGGTTGTGTGCAAGAGTTGCCCATCCGCCGTCCAGATTTGCAACTCCCCGCGGTTTCCGGCCGTCGCCAGCAGTTCACCGTTCGAGTTCCACGCGATGCCGCGAGTGCCCTCCTTGGTTTTCAACGTGGTCTTCTGATCGTGGGTCGGATCGTAAATGGCGGTAACACCATCGGCTCCCCCGGAAATCGCGAGCAACTGACGGCGCGGATGCCAACGGACTTTGCTGACGGCCTTCAATGAATCAAGCGCCGGAGCAGCATGTCGTAGCTGCGTCTTCGCGTCGAATATCCCAGCCCACGCTCCACCGACTGCAAAGAACTTCCCCTCTGAACTCCAATCCACGGACCAAAGAATGTTTTTGTTATCGGCTGCTTGCACCTCGCACAAATGAGACCCACCGCAAACAAGCGCCCACAAGGCCAGCGTGAACACACGGAGCGCGACTGTGTGCGAAGCACCAGTCGCAGCACGAACGAACGCACCGCGCGCTGCGGCTGGGTTTGCGACCACAGCCGCGCTCCGTCGGAATCCGTGTTTATCCGTGTGCATCCGTGGTTAATAAATCTTGAGATTATCCACCATCACGCAGCGGCGGACGCGGGTGAACGTGCGCGGGTTGCTCACGCCTTCGCCGGTCGGCGTGGCGATGGAGAAGCTCAGGTAACCTTCGCCGCCGAGTCCCAGACCGGCCATGCAGGGGCCGTTCTTGATGAACAGGGTAGTGTCCAGCGCGCGCCCCATCGTGGTGAGCGCCTCAAGGTCGTGCGAATGGATGATGCTCGTGTGCTTGTAGCCGTGCTCGGCTTCGAGCGAACGCTTCACGCCTTCTTCCAGGCTCTTCACCCGGGTGATCGGTAGGAAGGGCATCATCTGCTCCTCGACGACGAACGGGTGGTTCGCGTCGGTCTCCGCAAAGAGCAACTGGGTGCCGGCGGGGATGTTCACGCCTGCCGCCTTGGCCAGCACGCCCGGGTCCTTGCCAATGAAATCCTTGTTCACGCTGGCGTGACCGCAGCCACCGCCCTGGCCGGGCGTGATGGTAAACGCGGCCTTGGTCAGCGTCTCGAGCTGGGCATTGCTCAGCTTCACCGCGCCGTTCTGCTCCATCTGGGCCATCAGCTTGTCCGCGATGGTTTCGAGCGCGAAGACCTCCTTCTCGCCGATGCAGAGCAGGTTGTTGTCGTAGCTCGCGCCCTGGATGATCGCCTTCGCCGCGCGCTTCATGCAGGCGGTGTCATCGACATACACCGGCGGATTGCCGGGGCCGGCGCAGATGGCGCGCTTACCGGTCTGCATCGCGGCCTTCACGACACCGGGACCGCCGGTCACCAGCAGGATGCGGATGGCCTCGTGTTTGCACATCGCGGCGAAGCTCTCCATCGAGGGCTTCTCGATGATGGTCGCAATGTTCTCAATGCCGGTCTCGCGGTAGATGGCCTCGTTGTAAGCGCGCACCGCGACCGCCGCGCAGCGTGCAGCGCTCGGATGCGGGTTGAACACCACGGCATTCCCCGCCGCGCAGATGTTCACGATGTTGCCGCTCAACGTCGGAATGGAATGTGTGCTCGGCGTGACTGCGCCCACGACGCCGAAGGGCGTGTATTCTTCGAGCGTAATGCCGTGATCGCCGCTGCGGGCGTCGGGCCGGAGCCATTCGACGCCGGGAACGAGCTTGATGATCTTCAGCTTCTCGATCTTGTGGTCGAGGCGGCCAATCTTCGTCTCGTCGAGTTCGAGCTTGCCCCAGACTTCGGCGTTGGCCTCCGCCATCGCCTTGACGATCTCGACGATCTTCACGCGCGCGGCGACACCAGCCTTTTGCAATTGGAGGAACGACTCCTGGGCGGCGGCGCTGGCTTCGTTCGCGTCCTGGAAGACGCCAAACTTGCCGCGCAAACCGGGCGCGGACGTCGCGGCACCTTTGCCACCGCAACCGCACGACGGCGCGGCAGGCTCGGCAGTGGCGGGCTTGGCGGCTGCGGGCGCTCCGCCCAACCGGCCGAGCACTTCGGCCACCACATCACGGATCAGGGATTCGTTAACTGCGCTCATTGTTATGCTTCCGGCCGGGAGGCCCACCTCCACGGCGCAAACGGACGGTCAGAACGGTCGTCTTGGTGCGGGCATGGGCGCCGGAACCGGTTCATTGTCGGGCGTTGAAGATTTCCTTACCCAGCACATCGACGGTATCGACGATGCCGATGATCACGGCGTCCACCGGGGCGTCTTTCATGCCGCCGGCGAGACGGGCGCTGCTGCCCTGGCAGAACATCACCAGTTCGCCGATGCCAGCACCCACGGTGTCCACCGCGATGATGGTATTCGAACCGGACCGGAACTGGGTCGGGTCCTTGTCGTCCACCAATTGCGGACGCAGCAGGAGCAGCTTGCGGCCGTTCATGCTGGCTTCCTTCTTGGTCGAGACGACCGAGCCTTCTACGCGGGCGAGGAACATGGGTGGTGACGAGTGGTCAGTGATCAGTAATCAGTGCGGGCAGTCACCAACGGCGACTGAACACTGAAAACTGCCCCACTGCTTACTTCTTCTTCGGCAGCACCGCCTCCACGTCCTCGTGCGGACGGGCGATGACGTGCACGCTGACGAGTTCGCCCTTGATCGCCTTGACGGCCTGGGCGCCGGCGTCGGTGGCGGCCTTCACGGCAGCAACGTCGCCGACGACGGTCGCAGTCACGAGGGCGTTGCCGACCTGCACCATTGGGCCGACGAGTTCGACGTTCGCCGCCTTGAGCATGGCGTCGGTCGCTTCGACCAACGCGACGAGGCCGCGGGTTTCAATGAGTCCAATTGCTTGCTGAGCCATAGTATTGAGAGATGAGTGTTGTTGAAAAAGGGAGGAGTAATCAGTGACCAGTCTTCAGTGATCAGTTCAATGAGTTTAGCAGTCGTCGCGTTTCGCGGGCGACCACGAGTTCTTCGTTGGTGGGGATGACCATGACCTTCACGCGCGATTCGGGGGCGCTGATCACGGCTTCGGTGGCACGGGTGGCGGCGTTCTTCTCGACGTCGAGCACGATGCCCAGTTGGTCGAGATTGGCACAGATGGCCGCGCGCAGTTCGGCGCGGTTTTCGCCAATGCCGGCGGTGAACACCAACGCGTCGGCCCCGTTGAGCTGGAAGAAATAACCGCCGATCCAGCGGCGCGCTTCACTGACGAAGACATCAATCGCCAACTTCGCCTTGGTGTCGCCCTTGTTCGCGGCCTCCTGGATGTCCCGGATGTCGTTCGACAGACCGCCAGCCAGCCCCTTGAGACCGCCCTCTTTGGAGAACTGCCGTTGGGCTTCCTCGATGGAAAGACCGAGCGTCTTCACCACATACGGCAGCGCCTCGGCGTCGAGGTCACCCACGCGGTTGTTGTGCGGCAGACCGGACTGCGGGCTCATCCCTAGGCTATTGCCGATGGCCACGCCATTCAGGCTGCCTGTGATGCTGGAGCTGCCGCCCAAGTGGCAGGAGATGACCCGGAACGGCGCCCCGGTGACCGGTGACTTGCCACCATCCACGTAGAGGTTCTGGGCGCGTCGGGCGATGTCCGGACGCCCCAGCAGTTCGGCGCTGCGTTCGGCAATGAACTTGTGGCTCGCGCCGTGAAAACCCCAGCGGCGAACGCCAATGGCGTGCCATGAATCCGGCACGGCATAGCGCATCATCGCCTCCGGCGCGAACTGGTAGAACGCGGTCTCAAACAGGCCGACCAGTGGCACGCTCGGGATGCGTTGGGCGAAGAGGCGGATACCGGTGATGTAGGGAGGATTGTGCGCCGGTGCGAGGCCGTTGTAGTCCTCCATCGCCTTGAGCACCCGCTCATCGAGGCGCACGCAACCGGTGACATCCTTCGCGATGACGGTCTTGAAACCGACCGCCGCCAGCTCGCTTTCGCTGGCGATGACGCCCGCTTCCTTGAGCTGCGCGAGACAGTCCCCGATCGCCTTTGGGTAATCGGTCACGCGCTCGAAGCCGCCCTTGTGCAGGAGCGTCTCGGCGCCGTTCGAGAAGTCGAACAAACGCCACTTGAGCGACGTGGAACCAATGTTGGCGACGAGGACCTTCATCAATCTACGATTTCGGATTTACGAATTATGAGCGACCCGGCGAGGCCTTCGGCTCGTCATTCGAAAATCGTAATTCGTCAATCACTGCACCAGCCATTTGCCGAGGACGGCGAGGCCTTCGTGCGGGCGGGGAATGACCTGCACCGCGACGATGGCGCCGACCTGGGCGGCAGCGGCCGCACCGGCGTCGGTGGCGGCCTTGACGCTGGCGACGTCACCGCGGAAGAACGCGGTCACGTAGCCGGAGCCAACCTTTTCCCAGCCGGTGAAGGTGACGTTGGCGGACTTGAGCGCGGCGTCGGCGGCTTCGAAAAGCGCGCACAGGCCTTTGCACTCGATCATGCCGATAGCTTGTTGAGCCATAAAATCAGTGGATGGATGAAAGTGGAGAGTGGGGAGAACGGGTTACTTCTTGGCCGCGGCGACTTCACCGAGGAAGACCTTGCCGAGGTCGTCATGCGGCCGGGCGATGACGTGGCTGGCGACGAGTTCGCCGACCTTGCTCGCGGCCTTGCTGCCGGCGTCCACCGCCGCCTTCACGCTGGCCACGTCGCCACGGCAGATGACCGTGATCAGGCCGCCGCCGATGGCGATGGTTTTGCTGATGGTGACGTTTGCGGCCTTCGCCATGGCGTCAGTTGCCTCGACGCTGCCGGTGAAGCCCTTCGTTTCAATCATGCCGATTGCTTCGCTCATTGTTCGTTAGTGTTTGAATGTTGAGAGTCAGGAAAAATCACTCCACCAGTTCGCACGGGGTGTCGGGCTGGAGGTTGCAGGCGTTGCCCTCGTCGGTGTCGATGTGGACCTCCAGTTTGAAGCTGGGATCAACGCGCACGAGCATCCGGTCGAGCGACAGGCCGCACGGGCCGCCGATCTTGAGCTTCATCCAGTCGCCCGCCTTCACGCCGTAGTAGTCGGCGTCGGTGGGGCTCATGTGGACGTGCCGCAGGGCGCGGATGATGCCAGAATCCATTTCGAAGAAGCCGGCTGGGCCCATCAGCATGCCGCCAATCGTGCCCTTGATGTCACCGGAACTGCGCAGCGGCAACTCATAGCCGAGCGCGATGCCGTCGGTGTAGGAAAGCTCGACCTGGTTCAGGTTCCGGCACGGACCGAGGATGCGCAGATTGGAAATCACCCGGCTGCGCGGCCCGACGAGCGTCACGGTCTCCTTCGCGGCGAACTGGCCGTCCTGGTAAAGCCACTTGTGGACTTGTAGCTTGTGCCCCTTGCCGAAGAGCGCTTCGACCGCCTCCTGCGTCAGGTGGCAATGGCGCGCACTCACGTTGACGATCAGCGCGTTCGGTGCGCCGGCGGCACGCGGCAACGGCCGGCCCATCCGGGCATAAACCGCCTGACGGACCAAATGCTCGACGACCGCACGATGCGGGGCAGATACGAGAGCCGACATGACTGGATGGAGTTGAAGGCCAGATTGAAAGATTGTCAAAGCATTTCTTGCAATATCTTCCAAAACATTCCACACATTCTCAAAGCCATGACGGGCGAAGAACGCCAGAAACGCATTGAGGATCACCTTTTGAAGGTGGAATTTGCGTCACTCGAGGAGCTGTCGGAGTTGGTGGACACGTCCGTTTCCACGGTCCGACGCGACGTCATCCTGCTGGAAACGAAGGGCATCGTTCGGCGCACCCACGGCGGGGCGCGGCTGGTGAACCCAAAGTCGGACGAGTTCACCTTCAACACCCGAGACACCCATCAGCTCTCGGAGAAGGAGCTGATCGGCCGGAAGTGCGCCGACCTGATCCAGCCGAACCAGACCCT
Organism: Verrucomicrobiota bacterium; assembly: GCA_043755815.1. Lineage (GTDB taxonomy): Bacteria > Verrucomicrobiota > Verrucomicrobiia > Limisphaerales > UBA9464 > CAIWAH01. Next base: position 13,327 of record JAYUSF010000312.1, on the reverse strand, counting down.
CATCATCGACGCCGGCACGACCTGCTACCATGTCGCGCGCTATCTGGAACCGAAGGCGCCGCAGGTGTTCACCAATTCCTTGCCCGTCGCCAACTTCTTCGCGGCGGCCAACAAACTGGAGGTCGTCGTCTCCGGCGGGGTGATCTATCCGCGCCTCGGCGTGCTGGTCGGTCCGCTGGCCGTGGAGGCGTTTCAGAAAATCCGCGCGGACGTGGCGATCATGAGTTGCGGAGGCATCACGACCGACGGCATCAGCAACTCTCACGGCCTGCTCATCGACATGCAGCGGGCAATGATCCACGCCGCGCGCCGGGTGATCTTCTGCATCGACTCGTCGAAGTTCGGCCGCCAATCCATCAGCCAGCTCTGCGACCTCGACGCGATCGACATCGTGGTGACCGACAAGTTGGTGCCCACCGAAATCGCCAAGGCGCTGAGGAAGGCCGAGGTGGAAGTGGTCGTGGCAGCGAACTGAGTTCCGAGGGCGATCCGACGAAACGTTTGCCCGGCAGCGTCTTGGAGTGCGCGTGGCTTGCCACCACTTTTCACCCAACTTCGCCCCAACCATCGCGTCACCAGGCAGCCTGGTTGGCTGCTCCGAGCGGCGGCTTCGCTCCGCTCCGCAGCCGCACTCCAAGACGCTGGCGCGGCGGGAGGAAGACGTGTCGGTTTCACGCAACTATCCCAGCACCGCACGCCACTGCGCTTCGTGATTTTCGATCGCACCGTCGGTCCAGATTACCACGTCGGCCCGCTTGATCTTTTCCTCGACGGACAGTTGAGCGGCATTGCGGCGGGCGATTTCATCGTCGGTCCAACCGCGTTCCCGCAACCGCGCCCGCTGCGTGGCCGGCGAGCACGCCACGCACACGCACAGGTCAAACGCCTTGTCCCGGCCCACTTCGTAGAGCAACGGGATCAGCACCGCGGCCGGTTGGCCTTCCGGCTGGGCCGCCAGCCAGGCGTCAGTCTGCGCCTGGATGCGCGGATGGAGGATGGCTTCCAAGTCCTTGCGCGCGCCGGGTTCGGCGAAGACCACCTGCCCGAGCGCGCGGCGATCCACCGTGTCGCCCGCGAACACGCCGGCGCCGAATCGCTCCCGGATGGCCGCCTTGGCGCCGGCATCGTTTGCCAGCAGTGCATGGGCGACTTCGTCGGTGTCCAGCACCGGCACGCCCAACGCCCGGAGCGCGGCGCCCGTGGCCGACTTGCCACACCCAATGCCGCCGGTAACGGCGATGCGGCGGGGATACCACGGATTCATGGACCCAGCGTGCCGGGGTGTCTTTGCGGGCGTCGAGGGGGATTCTTGACGGCGTCAACCGGGTGATACATATGTCTCACATGAAAGCAGCCACGGTCCGCGATCTCCGCAATGACTTCGGCCGAGTTTCAAAGTGGATTGAAGCCGGCGAAGTGGTGCAAGTCTTCAAGCGGGGCAAGCCTTATGCTCGCGTCATTCCTGAGCCCAAGGCCCGCACCTTCGTTGGCGCCGGGGCCGGCACCATGAAGCTGCCAGAGGACTTGGATGCGCCAGCGACCGTGGAATGGGAGGCAACCCGTTGAAGTATCTGCTCGATACCGGTGTCTGGATTCGCGCCTATTCCGCTCCCGAAACCATTCCCACCGCCGAACTCGCGCTCTTGCGAGCCAAGGGCCAGACCTTCGGCCTGAGCGCCATCAGCCTTTGGGAAGTCGGCAAGAAACACCAATTGGGTAAACTGCCCCTTCCCCGCCCATTGCGAGACTGGCTGCAACATGCGCTGGGCGACAATGTGGAAGTCCTGCCGCTAACGCCTGAAGTGGTAGCGGACGCGATGGGTCTGCCCGATTTTCCAAACCGCGATCCCGGCGATGAGCTCATCGTCGCCACCGCCCGGGTGCATCGGATAACATTGCTCACTACCGACAAATTGCTCCGCAAATACACTCACGCCCGCCTCCACTACTTCACCCCGATACTGTCCATTGCCTGATGCAAGACCTGATCTCGAAAGCCGCCACGCTGCTGGAGGCGCTGCCTTACATCCAGAAGTTCAACCACGCCACGTTCGTCGTGAAATACGGCGGCTCGTTCATGGACTCGCCCGATCCGGCAGTCCGCACTGGCGTCGCCCGTGATGTGGTCTTCCTGGAGGCGGTGGAGATCAATCCGGTGGTCGTCCACGGCGGCGGCAAGGCCATCACCCGCGCGACGGAACAGGCGGGGCTGAAGGCGAACTTCATCCAGGGCCAGCGCGTCACCGACGAGGCTACCGTCGAGGTCGTCGAGCGCGTGCTGTCGCGGGAGATCAATCCGGAGGTCGTGGCCGCCATCAATGCGCTGGGCGGCGTCGCGCAGGGTTTTTCCGGTTCGGACATCTTCACCTGCCGCAAGCTGTGGCTAGACGACAAGGAAAACCCCGGCCGGAAACTCGACATCGGCTACGTGGGCGAAGTCATTGGCGTGAACACCGCGCCGCTGCTGGACTGCATCGCCCGCGGCATCACCCCCGTCATCAGCCCCACTGCCCGCGGCGAAGACGGCAAGATCTACAACTGCAATGCAGACGTCGCTGCCGCTCAGGCCGCCATTGCCCTGAAGGCACGCCGGTTGGTATTCATGAGTGATGTGCCCGGCCTTTTGCGGAATCCCCAAAACCCCGCCACCTTGATCGCACACCTTCAAATCGAAGAAGTCGAAGGCTTGAAACGTGATGGAATCGTCGACAAGGGAATGATCCCGAAGGTCGATAGCGCGGTCGCAGCAATCAGAAGCGGCGTTGAAAAGGTCCAGTTTGTTGACGGCCGAACACCCCACTCCATCCTGCTGGAAGTATTCACCGATGCGGGAGTCGGGACCGAAGTGGTCCAATAACCCGCTGGTCGTTCTCGGTTAGCGGTGGATCACGGGGTGATCAGCACCCGGTAAATCCGCGCAATCGCCTCAGCCGAGAGCGCTTCCTCGAAACTCAGTGTCGCCGATTCCTTGGCGGGATTGCCGACGTTCCCAACGGTTTGCCACGCACCGCCAACCGTGCCCTGTTGTATTTCGTATTTCGACCCCGCCGAAGCCTTCCACGATATCCGGACCGCTGTCCGATTCTGAATAAGTTCCACACCGCTCACAATCACGGCATCGAACGGCGTCGGGTCGTTTGCATTGACCACACCGTCATTGTCGGAGTCGATGACTGTCGAATTCTTCAATGAGGCAGACACCATGACCTTACGACCGTCACCCAACCGGGCTTCGACCATATCGCCTCCTGCAGTCCCTCCTGCCGGTGCGTAAACCAGCTTGCCTCCACCAAAGGTGATGAAGCCATCCAGCACCTCCGGGGCAACATTTCCACTGGTGCTCGCATAATAAATCGTAATCGAGGGCTCGATGTTCAGCGAATCTTCCAGACTCGCGAGCAGTTCGTCGGTGATCTCCAACTTGCCACAATAAAGCGCATTCTTTTCACCGGCCCCCTTAAAAGTGATCGTGCCGAGGGTCCCGGCATCGAGCGCCAGGGTTCCGAGGGCCAAGTTGTTCGAAAATCCAGCCGCGCCCGGTCCAAGATCATCGCCCGCCCATACGTGGACAGCCTCCTGAAACTCAGGGACCGCGGTTTCTACCCGGGTAGCGTTGAGATTGGAGGTTGTTGGCTTCTTAAGGACACTGAGACCGTAGGCTGAACTGATTTGCGTTGGAACCCCGCCGTCGCCAAGTTCTTCAGTCCCCCCAATTTCAATACTCCCAATTTCGCTGTTCAAAATTCCGCCAATCTGAACTTTCCGCCCCATCACGGTCATATCAAACGTCGACGCGATTAGACTCTTGTCGGTCGAGGTCATCGTGTCAGTAAGCACGGTGACTTGCCCACCCGAAGCGCCCATTGCACCCGCCGAGACAAACTCACCCGCCTGAAGGTTAATCGAAGACGCCACGATCCCATAATTGGTGCCGTAGTTTTCTATTTTGGCGATTCCGCCGGTCCGATCCATACCGATCGTGGCAAGCCCACCCACTCCTAAGGCACCGTTGGGACCAATGATCAGGTTGGTTACGTTAGGCAGATAGGCTTTGGTCAAATCATTGATGCCGCTCGCATAGAGAATTCCATCAATTGTGATCTTTTCGGAATCGATCCTGAAATCCCGGCCGACAAAAGCGTTGTCAACCATCCGGCTTTCTTTCGACCGCAGGAAAAGCTGGTCCAAGTATTGGTCTTGGATCCCTTGGAAGGTCGTGTCAACCACCGTGACATGGTAGAACACGACATAGTTCGTAGTTGATTCGGTTCCGGTGGCATTGGGATCGGCAGGATCCGGGGCGTTGGTGACCGTTTGCTCCCAGAAGTTACTGAACGACAGGCTGAGAACTGCCACATCACCGCCCAAACGAGCTACTTTTCCGCTAATCATGTTTTCAATGACAAGGGCATTGGTAGAATTGAGGTCCAAGCTGATGATGGGTGCGTCCAAGGCGACATTTTGCGAATCGACCAAGTTGTCAGCCTTGATTGAGAGAGTTCCGCGAGCCTGAAGACGGGTCCGGTTCAGGTTTAGGTTCTTTGCCTCAATTGCAACGCGCCCGGAAAAATTGGTCATGAACGCGCCCGGCAACGGCAATGGGAAAGATCCAAACTGACTTCCGAGGAAGAACTGGCTAAATCCTTCGCCGTTGATGAAGTTGGTGGCGGGGGTGCGGCTTGGAAGCGAGTCCACACTGCCGGCCCAAGTGGCGTAGCCATTGGTGGTGGCACCAATGAGCGAACCATTGGTCATCGTGATTCCAGGCTCAGGAAACCCAGCGGTGTCGTCCACCCAGTTGGCGAAAAGAGTGGGCGTGAAAACGGCATTGCTGACCAGTGGCAGGATCGGTCTGGTGACATCCATGTTGTAACCCCGGACCATGACTATGTTTGTCGGCTGAAAACGTCCCGGGTATTGCAGGTTGCTCAACAGCTGCGTTGAAGGGTCTGATGCGTAGGTGTCGTAAATGATCAGCGAATTCGTCTCGCCTTCCCGAGTTACGGAACTGACACCGAACGTGGAGAGCCTGATTACCGCCGTATGGTGTGGAATGTCAGGAGCGTTAGGTCCCCTCCGCCATGAAACGTCGACGAAAACATTCGTGTCCGGAACTTTCACAAACGCCACCTCAATCACCTGATTGGTAGAATTTGGCGGCTGGTTCGGATCCAAATTGCTACGGTATACAAAGACTCTGAAAAGGCTCGGATCGAACGATTGCGGCAAACTCGAGCGGTAAGTAACGTTAGGCCTAGGAAATTCAGGCAGATAGACAAAGGGAGGCGTTAGGACCGATGCGGCCGGGGCGGGACCAAAAGGGGTTTCGATGACACCGACCACGCTCCCAAATTCTCCGTTATAGTCCACCCGCATATCGCCCACGTTCCACCAGCGATCCTGCACGCCAATTTCCGGCAGATAGTCCGTATCTGTAACATCAATTAGTGATCCTATTGAACCAATGATCCCAAATCCTAACCGGTCAGCATGACGCTTTGCGTTAGCACCAAAATATCCGGTGTATTGTAGGGCAACATTTCCAATTCCGCCGCGTTGGAGGTCAACGTCGTCACCTTTTAACCGGATATCTCCGGCATATGCACCGCTGATTTGTCCCCGATTGGTTATTTTCTTGGCGTTTATGGAAATGTAGCCACCAAAGATCGGATGCGATCTGTCGTCCTCGTCGAAACCCGAGATTGCCAGTGAGCTGACCGCCGCTTCCGAACTCAAGATCCGGTTGTTGATAAACTCCAGCGCTGGGGACCGTTCGCCGGTGTCGCTGATGGTTTCAAAACGGAATCCCGGAAATGCGCTTAAGTCCCCATTATTGACATACCTGACAGTGTTTTGCGTTTCGTAAACGGTAAGATTGGCGGCGGAAAACGTTCCCCGATTCGTCCAAACCAACGCGTCGATTTGCGGTGAAGAGGTTACGAGGCCGTCGCTGGTATACCATGGAGCCGGCGCACCTACCGCCACTAGGCAGGTCACTGCAGTCGAAAGGATTGCCCTAATAAATGCCTTCATGAACAGAAATCCGGTCGAATTAGTTTTGACCAAAGAGACGCCGCTCTAGCTCCGTTGTCGTTACGCCTTCCGGAAAAACGATTGGTGCGTTGGTGCTGCCGTCGAAAGAACCGAAGATGTAACCCTTGGATGATTCTTCCTGCGGCGTCTCGTTGCGGTTGACCGACCATGGGCCGAGTTTGCTCAAAATGATTTCGAACGGTTGAACGTTTCCTGGCCCCGCTTGAATGTCCGATCCAGCGGAATTGACCGCCCCATTGTCGACGAACGTCATCTGCCTCGAAAAGACGTATGGAAAGTTCGGCGGGGCGATTCCCAAGTCAGATGCTGAAAACAGGAGGTCGGGAAAGTTCAACGTGCGCTGAACAGGCTGCACGATTGGTCTCATCGTGAACGGATCAACCACCGTCTCGGTATATCGGATGATCAGCGGGTCGACGAAACGACCGAGGAAAGAGTCGACGTCCAGCCTTACAAAATTGATCTTGTCAACGCCGCCCCGGAGCGCGGGTTCAATCAAGGGCAACGCCACCGTTCCGTTGTTGGTTGTCCCTGGGACAAGAACCACCCCTCCGGGCACTTGGATTCTCCACGGAGAATCCCCTTTTCGGGTATCAACGACGGTTATTCCGGAGACTGGCTGACCGCGGGTCGAGAATGGTGGCGAGAACTCGACGTTTGTGCGGCCCGGATGGAGCATATAGCGCAACGCTCCGGCGTCTTCACGGGTAAGCCCGCTGAAGAACAGGCCCGCGCCCGGTGAAAGTGCACTCCCGTAAACCTGATTCTGGACCCGGGGATCAGTCAAACCAAGTTGCAAACTGGCGTAGGCGGCAACCGAAACGTGTGGGTTGGCGACATCAACCGCAATTTCCTGCGCATCCCAAAATTCGGCGATCCCATTGCGGGTCCGCCAGTCACGGATCACATAAGTGTAAAGGGTTCCGTTGACGTAAGGCGAATAGGCATATTTCCAAAGGTGGGCCGGGGCCATCGGATTCAGCGGAACGGGATCGAAGTTGCGCTGGATTACCACGTAGGCGAAATCCGTGCCGCCTGCAACCGGCAGACGAGATCTCAGCGTATAGGTGTATCGTTCCGGACACGCAACGCCCACCTGTTCCAGCAAAGCGGACAGGATCAATGACTTGATGTCCAAGATCTGCAGCTGCTGGGCCGTATAATTATACCGTGAGGTCTCCAGCGGAAACTCCGTTAAAGCCGTGCTCATCGATGAGGCCTTGGGGAGGTCGTTAAAGACCTTGATCGCGGCTTCGACCGCTGCGACCCCAGCTGGGCCAAAATACTCTTTGAAGGTGGTATCGAACCCGTAAACCAAGACCGGGGACTGCCACCGATACTCTTCGTTGAGGTTCATCGGTCCGCCGAGATCAGTTTCCCGTGAACTGATAATTCCATCCACACCGTAGCCGATGTCAGCAGTCTGATAGCGCGCATCAAAGTTTCCCAACAATGAAAATGCCGTGGCTTTGTTGGCTGGGGCCAAGATGCTTCCCGCTGCAAGCAGCGATATGAATAGGTTTTTCAGCATACTTCACCGAAGAAAGTTGACGCGGTAGTAGGCGTTGGCAGCCGCCTCGCCCATGGGTGCTGATTCGACGGCTCCGGTTGCTATCCGACGACCGCCCAAATCTTGCCATTCGAGAAGGTCCGAAGAAGATTGAACCTGATACATGGCACCGGGCTGAGCATTCCATTTTAGAACAGTTCCCTGCGCTCCTGGAGCGAGCCAAGTGCGGAGGACACTCACCGGATCGTTGGGATTTGTTCCCATAAGGAATTCGTCGCGATTTGACCGGCCGTCGTCATCGGAATCCGTCCCAGGCGGCGGCCAATGCGTGGAGTCCGGGCCAAAGTAGAGGGTCTCCCAGTCATCCGGAAGCCCATTGGCATTCTCATCCGACGCCCAAGTCGAGCCCGTAGTAGCTGGAGAAAGCGGTGAGCGGCGCGTGTCTGAAAGAACATACGCAACCCTAAAGGAGTGGGCGCTCGAAGGTGGAAGATTCTGCAGAGTCAGGTAATTCTCCACGACCTTAACGGGAACTTGGCCCCCATCGGCGAAAACCTCGTAATGCTTGACTGAAATCCCCTCGACCGCCGGCCACGTCACCAAAAGGCGGCTGGAAGAGATGCTGGTGACATAAGGGGAATCCGGCGCCGCCAATGGGGCCGCAATTGGAGCAAGACGCTGAGCTCGAAGATCAACCCCTGAAGCGGCAGAATCAAAGCCTGACCAAACCACAAGGATGCGCCCGCTGGAAATGGCGGCCGCCGCCGAAAACTGATCGCCCCGATATTGGCGGTTAATGACCAGTTCATCACCCGTGATTTCCAGAGTGTTCGACAAAAACCGTCCTGCGATCCCCTTGCCACTGCCATCAATCCCTTCACTGACGTAGGTCACGAATACCTGCGAAGAACCCGTTACCAAGCGTGGACCTGTTTGGTCGGATGCGGTTCGGTTGTTAACCCGAATCGGTGCTGACTGAGAGGTTCCATTCCTATCGAAGGCTTGCGAATATACATCCCAGCCGTTGTCGATGTTTGAACGGTCAAGCTGCGACCAAGCGACAACAAATCCAGAGTCTGTGTTAGCGATCGATGGCGTGGCCGCAGGGTTAGGCCCAGTAACCAAGCCGATCTCGCCGGACCTTGATTCGCCCGAACTTGAGTAGAGCCGTGCTGCGATTCCAGCCGGCCCCCAGCCGGGATGCTGCTCGTCAACCCAAACAATTGCATAACCGCCATCAGAAAGAGCCGCAACGCTTGCGTCTCGCTGATTGTAGCGGGTCGAAATGTTGACCGTGGTCACCGCACCAATGCGGACCCCAGTCTGATCGAGGCGCACCGATTGGACCCCCTCCATGTCGCCGTCGATCCCGGAACCGGTCCAGACTAATGTCACCGTTCCGTCGGTAAGGACAGTCGCGGCCGGAAGGCGATGACTGCCCGCGGATGAATATTGAATCTCGTCGGAGCCGAAAACGCCGTTTGATTTAAGGAGTCGACCGAAGATGCGCTGTTTCCCTCGGATCCCGCTCTGCCAGAAAATCAGGTAGTCACCGCCTTTGAGGCAAACCGCGACGGGATTTTCCTGATCACCGGGCTCGGTTTCGTTTATTCGGAAGGACTCCATGAGTCCGCTTAATTGAGCACCCAAGAGCCTTCCTCGAATACCTAGCCCCTCCGAGTCGGTGTTGTCCTGCCAGACTAGCAGTCCCCCGTCTCCTTTTAAGGCCAATGCAGAGGCGGTTTGGTCACCTGCGGCCTTGCCTAGCGGGCTGTATTCGTTTCCTTCGACTCCGTAATCTGCTGCCGATGCTCCTGAGGAAGCGAGAATGAACAAAGAGAGCGAACTCGCCAATCGGACGGCATCCAAAGATCGGTGGAACTTCCAACCACTTCGTGCCTTTTGATTCAAGATAAACATTTTTGGTCTGGGTGACAGGCCAGTGTCAATGGACAGGACCGCAGGCTACTTGTTGGCTGTTGCCGGAGGCAGCGTAGTCGGGTCGAAAGGCAGGTTCTGTGAATCGTGAACCCTCTTGCCAGAAGGATCAATGATTGTTGGCGTGACAAAGATAATGAGGTTTTTCTTGGAGGTCAGTGAACTCTCCGACCGGAAAAGGCGGCCGAGAACCGGAATGTCACCCAGCACGGGAACCTTATCGCGCTGCTTCCGCACATCTTCAGAGATAAGCCCTCCCAGCACGATCGTCTGGCCGTCCCATACAATAGCGGAAGTTGTCACTTGTCTCGCGCGGAGTCGGGGTAGCGGAAGGGAAGCGCGGACTGGAATCTGGACCGTATTTCCACCCACCGATTGAACCTGCGGAACGAAGTCTCCGGGAGAATCATAGCCAAGGAATTCGGTATATGCAGGTATGATGGTCATCTGTATGGAATACTCATCGGACGACACATAGGGAATAACGTCCAAAACCGGACCGAATGGAATCGCCTGGACGGTGTAGTTGATCGTAGAACCCACCGCGCCACCACCCTGGTTTTGTCCGCCAACACCCCCACCGGCTCCGCCACCGGCCGTCTGATTCGCCTGAACACCGGTTACAATTGAACGAACGTCCACGACAGTTACCTGTGCCTGCCTGCCGCTTAAGGTCGTTACCTTAGGGGCGGATAGTAGGTCGACACCGTCCCGCTGCTCGAGGGCATTGATCACAACCCGGAACTGTGGGTCGGTGAGGATTCCGGTCACAGTTGCGACGGTGGGGATTCTACTCTGATTCCCGTCCTGGTTTCGGAGTCCCCCAGTGATGTTATTGTCGCTGCTGCTTGGGAACAGTAAGCCCGGGCTTAGGATCTCAGTCCCGTCACTTAAGAACGCGCTGGGCCCTGGGAATACACCCGACGGATTGGCGGAAGAAGGCGCCCCTGCAAAGCTGGGGGCGGTTCCCCCGGTCGCCCCGACTTTTCCACCACCCATCAGGAAATTTCCCAAAAACCAATTAAACCCGAGCGCCTTGTTATCGGTTTGAGTGATCTCGGCGAATTTCGCTTCAATCTCGACCTGCGGAGGAGCGATGTTTAGTGCTTGGATGGCCTTTTCGATGATGTCCAAGTCCGAAAGGGTTGCCCGGACAAAGAGAATGCCGGTCCGATCGTTGAAAAACAGCGCCTTTTGTTCTCCGTTGCCTTGCCCGCCTTGCGCTCCAAATTGCCCGCCGCCACCAAACTGACCGCCGCCACCAAATTGCCCGCCGCCACCCCCTTGGCCTCCTAAAGCTATGGTCGTCGGGAAATCAACACCGGCCGCTTGGAAGAACTGACGCACCAACACTTGAACATTGGCCATCAAGTTGGTGCGGGTGACACCGGTAATTCCGCCGCCACCACCGCCGCCACCGAGGCCACCGCCACCACCGCCACCACCGCCACCACCGGCAGCAGCTCCTCCCGAGACTTCTACCCGAGGAACGGTGAAGATCCCGCCTTGGCCTCCTGCACCGCCGCCACCGCCGCCACCGCCGCCACCGCCACCGCCACCGCCGCCTTGGCCAACGGAAATGTCACCGAACGGAAACCCTACGACGCTCTCCAACCCCTGCATGAAGGTATTAGGATCAACGCGGAACTGACGGGATTGAAGCTGTTGGGGTTCCGGAAGGCGCTGGGTAAATACGATCGCATAATCCTCAATGGAGATTTTGAGCGGTTTTTCCGCGACTTTAGAAATCGCGTCGATCGCGTCCGCAAGCCGTATGTTCCGGAGCGGAGGGTTTAACCGAACAATTACGTTATTGAGGTCGACCGGCTCGCTGGGCGCGGCCGCGATCGGCGCCAATGTTGTCGGATCAATCGTCGGTGCGGCATTAGCCTGCTGAACATCAATTGTTGAATTGATGATAAAATTGATCCCTTTCCGGTCCGGATCCCGCAATCGGGACTGTTCATCTAGGAATTTAACGACCTCACTCAGAGGAAGGCCATCAAACTTCACCTCGTTTAAGATAATTCGGTCGAGTTTGTGCTGAATCGCCTGCCGCCCGGAACCTGTGTAGATTCGGTTTGTCTTGGTAAACGGATTACCCACGGGCAGGTTGTTCACAGGTCGTTCCCAAGCCTGTTCTACCTCAACCAAACGATCTTTGTTGGTCACTGACCGGTTTTTCTGGTGGCGACCGTAACGCGCTTCCCGGATCAAGCTGAGGTAATAAAACGCACCTTCGTTGTCCGGGTTAATTTCCAATGCTCTGCGTAGGACCGTTTCAGATTCATCCAGCTTTCCCATTTCAAAAAGCAACCGCCCATCTTGAACCATCGTCGCCGCCTGAACGGTATTCGTGCCATGTTCAGGAAGCAAAGACAGCGCCTGATCGCTCGGCAGCTTCCCTGACATATCAGCCAGACGTCTGTCGTTATCGGATTTAAAGCTCTTTGCGACCGGATTGTTTGGGTCGAGCTTTAGTGACCGATTGATCTGCGAATTCGCCTCCCGGAGGTCGCCCTGCCGTTGGGCTTGAACTGCCAAATTGAACCTTGTTTCCCCTAATGATTTAGCGATCTGGGAACGAGGGACGTTCGCCGATTCTCCGATCTGTTCCGACAAACTCCACGCATCCTCAAGGAGTTTCGCGGCCGTTGACAGATCTTTCTGTTCACGGGCAGTCGCAGCCGCTTCAACGGTCTTACGGAGCAGGATCGCTTTCTCCTGCCGGCGAACAGCTTCCTCTTCAGCAACCTGGTTTGGCGCCTGACTGAAAGCCGCATTGGCGGTGGCAAGCAGCAGGACAACGCTTAGGAGATGGGACACTTTGGTCATGGGCTGGTGATCGTTAACAATGAAAGTAAAATTAGGGAGTCGCAGCAGGCTTAAGCGATGTTCGCGTCTTGTTAGGCGCCTCAAATATCACTTCTTCCGGTGTGATGGAAATGATTTTGTAACTCGTTCCATTCACGTTGACGCTATCGTCTTGCCGCCGCTTCGGGTATTCCCGATTGCTGTTTTCGACCTTCAAATCGGCTGCGTATCCAAAGACTTTTGAAAACGTCTTGTCCCTGACCAGTTCGACCTTGGCTCCACCGTCAACCAGTTCAACGACCACCTCGGTCGCGGATTCTTTTGCCCCTTTTACTTCGCGGAGCATAAAGGTCTCGTTTTTGGTCCCTTCGGTTAACGAAACAGTGAGCGGACGCTGTTTTGCGGGGAGTTTTTCGTAGGCTTTCTCGACCGTAAACTGGTAGCGAATGTTTTCCGGCGTTCCGGCAACCCCCGTATAAGTCAGGTTCAAGTTCAACGGACCGACCTTCCCAACCACAACCGCAACCGCCTTATCGCTCTGACGCCGGTATCCGTCTCCGGACTTTATCCACCTCGCTGGGTTGAAAGTCTTGTGTTCCCCATCGAGAACGACCTGATAGTTCCCGCCGATTCGAGCGAGCGCGACGCTGGCGTTGGTCAAGTCTGCGCGGGGCAGACTTTTTTGTTTTCCGCCAGTCGCAGTCCGCAGCTGCTCTTCCAACGTGGTTCGAATTGCGCCCACTTGGTTGGTCAGCCAAAATGCTGACGCCGCGAGTCCGAAGAGAACGACGAACAAGACTAACTTCTCGTAATGTTTCTTAAGGTAGTCCATTAATCTTGGTCAGACCTAGCGGGTTTCCGATTTTGTGCCCGGAGCGATGGACACTAATTTGACAACTTCCAATCCTATCGTCACGCGTAACGGCTTTTCATCAAGCATCGGCTCATTGGGCTTAACGGCCGGTTGCACGGGTTGTTGCATAGGCTGCGGGTTGTTTCGGTTGCCATACC
>JAYUSF010000311.1:0-3519 GCA_043755815.1 Verrucomicrobiota bacterium | reverse complement strand
CGTGGGCGGCACCGACCCCGACGGTGTCCATGTCGACGGCCAGGCCTTCAACGAGCGGAACCTGTTCGCCACGCACACCTTGCAGGCGCGACACCTGGTCGAGAACGGCGCGCCGTTTGTCATGGTGTCGAACGGCATGCCGTGGGACAGCCACGTCTTTCACAACGAGATCTACCAGATGCTCACGCCCGAGCTCGACAACGTGATCTTCCAGCTCATCACCGACCTCGAGGAACGCGGAATGCTCGACTCGACGCTGGTGATCGCGATGGGCGAGTTCGGCCGGACGCCTTGGCTGAACCAGGCCCGCGGCCGCGACCATTACGACAAGGCCTGGTCGCTGATGCTCGCCGGTTGCGGCATCAAGCGCGGCGTCGTCGTGGGCGGCACCGACCCCGACGGTGTCCATGTCGACGGCCAGGCCTTCAACGAGCGGAACCTGTTCGCGACGATCTTCACCGCGCTCGGCATCGATCCTTACGCGGCCTACGACCTCGGTGACTTACCGTCCTTCCACCGCGTGGAGGACAATACTGAGCCCATCAAGGCCGTGCTGGCCTGAAAACGAATTGAACCGCCGATGAACGCCGATAGAAGCACGAAGCGTAGTAGGCCGGGTTGCTGGCCCGGCAAAGTCGGGCAGGCTGCCAGCCTGCCCGAACGGAGTGGCGCCCCGCAGTCCTCGTCAGCGACGAATGTGAAGTCGTGGAGAATCGGAGGGCTACGCCCTGTTCTCCGGGGTGCGGGTTGGGGTGGGGGCGGGCGTCCTTCCTGCTGGAAGTCGGAAGTTGGAAGTCGGAGTCCGGAAACAACCAATCCCACGTCGGGAGACTTCCACGCCGCTTCAGCACCCACCTCACCCCGGCCCTCTCCCCCCGCTAGGGCGGGCGGAGAGGGAGACGCTGCTAGTGCCGGGCGACTCGAATCGTTTAGGTCGAAGATCCGGCCATGTGTGATTCCAGGCAGGCTGGCCGCCTGCCTTACTTCGTCTGGGTCTGTTCGCAGTTCCCCCCTCGTTCTCTGAACCATGGCTGAACCCACTTCCAACGCTCCCGAACCGAAGCTGACCAAGCTGAAGGACTTCAAGCTGCCCGCCGCCGTGCTCGCGTTGGAGGTCGCGCCGGACGGCCGCACGCTGTTCGCCGCCTGCCTCGATGGGTCCGTCTTCAAGCTGGACGCCGAATCGGGCGAGCGCACGGAACTGGGCCGGCACGAAAGCTACGCGAGCGGAGTCGCCTTGGTGGCGGGCGGCACGATGCTGGTTTCGGGCGGCTACGACGGCGCGCTGCTCTGGCACGACGTGGCGAGCGGCAAGGTGACTCGCCGGATCAAGGCGCACGACTTCTGGTCGTGGGACCTCGCCGCTTCGCCGGACGGCATGCTGGTCGCCTCCGTCACCGGTCAATACCTCGCGGGCGGCTACAAATACGAGCCGGCCCCGGAGCGGGAGCCATCGGTGAAGTTGTTCGATGCGGCGACCGGCGAACTCCGGCATTCGTTCCCGCACGTTCCGCCGGTGCAGGCCGTGGCCTTTTCGCCCGACAGCCGGCACGCCGCGGCGGGCAATCTCATGGGCGAGATCCGCGTGTGGGAGCTGGCCACTGGGAAGCAGGTCGCGCAGTGCACCACCGATGACCTGACGAGCTGGGGCATCATCAAAAGCCACCATTACCTCGGCGGCGTGTTCGCGCTCGAATTCAGCCCGGCGGGCGACGCGCTCTTCGCCTGCGGCATGGGCCCGATGCGCGATCCGATGGCCGGCAACGGCGTCCAGCGCTGGCAGCGCTTCGATTGGCGCACCGGCAACAAGCTGGACCAGACCCACGAGGGCGAAAGCGGGCAGGGCCTGATGGAGGCGCTTGCGTTCCATCCCGCCGGGAAGCTGTTCCTGATGGCCGGCCGGCTGTTTCAGGGCACCTGGAACCTCGCCCTGTTCGACGTCGCCAGCGGCAAGAACGTCTTCAGCACCGACGCGAAACACCGCATCACCGATGCGCGCTTCAGCACGGACGGTGGGCGGCTGTTCTTGGCCAAGGCCCGACAACAGGAACTCAAGGATGGCAAGTGGGCCGAGTTCGGCCTGGTCGAGGTCCATTCGGTGACGGCGTGACGGAAGGAGAATCTGCAAGGCTGGAAAGCAAGAAGGATAGGAACCGCCTGTAGCCTCGCTTGAATCCGAAGCTGCATTCCAACTGAGGGCACCGTTATCCCTCGGCATCTCTCGTCCCCCGTCCGCCTCCCTTCCTGTTTTCCTGACTTCCAGATTCCCCTTCGGCCCCCTCGCGGACGCCAGTTGCGGGCGCGCGCCCCGCTCGGCTAGGCTCGCCGGACCGAAATGAGTGAGATTTCCAAGGCCTACGAGCCGCAGTCCGTCGAAGAGAAGTGGTATGCGTTCTGGGACCAGAACGGCTGCTTCACCGCCGATCCCGCCCGCGTTTCTGCCACGCGCCCGGCGTATTCCATCGTCATCCCGCCGCCCAACGTCACCGGCGTTCTCACCCTCGGCCACGTCCTCAACAACACCATCCAGGACATCCTCGCCCGCAAGGCCCGCATGGACGGCAAGGAAGTCCTCTGGCTCCCCGGCACCGACCACGCTGGCATCGCCACGCAGAACGTCGTCGAGAAGACGCTGAAGAAGGCCGGCGAGATCAAGCACCGCGACGATCTCGGCCGTGAGGCGCTCGTGGCCCGCATCTGGGAGTGGAAGGAGAAATACGGCGGCATCATCCTCAAGCAGCTCCGCGCGCTCGGCGCATCCTGCGACTGGACCCGCACCCGCTTCACCATGGACCCGGAGTATTCCCGCTGCGTCCAGAAGGTGTTCGTCGACCTCTACAAGAAGGGCCTGATCTACCGCGGCAAACGCATGGTCAACTGGTGCCCCGCCTCGCTTACCGCGCTGTCCGACGAAGAAGTGGTGATGAAGGAGCAGAAGGGCTTCATGTATCACTTCCGCGTGGAAGTGGTGGAGCTGGTGGCCCAGCCGCCCTCGGCTGGTTCGGTAGTGGGGCAGGCGCCCTCGCCTGTTGGGAACCTCTCTGCAACGGAGGTTGGCTCTGCGGGCGGGGGCGCCCGCAGAGCTAACACAGGCGAGGGCGCCTGTGCCACTAGCCAAACCGTCATCCGGCCCACGGGCATCTTCCTCACCATCGCCACCACGCGTCCGGAAACCATCCCGGCCGACACCGCAGTGGCGGTGAATCCCAAGGACCCGCGCTACCAGCACCTCATCGGCAAACACGTCATCAAGGCGCTGCCGCTGGATGTGCCGAAGGAACAGCGGATCATCCCGATCATCGCGGACGACCATGTGACGTTCGACTTCGGCACCGGCGTGCTGAAGGTCACGCCCGCGCACGACAAGGCGGACTTCGAGATCGGCCTGCGGCACAAGCTGCCGGTCATCGATATCCTCACGCCCGACGGCAAGATGACGGCCGAAGCCGGCGCCGATCTGGCCGGGCTGGACCGCTTCGTCGCGCGCAAGAAGGCGATGGAACTGATGGAAGCCGCCGG